>DASZGA010000164.1:0-14665 GCA_035939295.1 Candidatus Elarobacter sp.
GCTTCGTCGACCAAAGCCACCTCACGCGCGTCTTCCGCGACGCCCTCGGCACCACGCCGGCAAAATACCGCCGCGCGCATCGCGCCTCGGAAGAGAACGGAAGCGTCTAGCTCGCGCCGAGCTTTGCGAGGGCGGCGCGGAGCCGCGCCTTGTCGGCGTCCGGCGCGAGCTCGAGCGCGCGCCGGTACGCGACGATCGCTTCGGCGGTGCGGCCGGCCGCGGCGAGACCTTCACCGAGGCTGTCGAACGCGTTGGCGGAGCGCGGATAAGCGTTCGCGTTCGCGCGGAACAGCGCGATCGCGGTCGACATCCGCTTCGCGCCCAGCTCATCATAACCGAGCCGGTTCACCTGAAACTCGTTCGCGTATTTGTACATCGGATCGGCGGCGTAGCGCCGGACGATCCGCGCGATCGCCGCTTCGTCGGCGTCTTTGAGCGCGGGCGCGAGCGCCTCGCGCAGCGGAACATACGCAGCGATCGCGCGCAGCACGGGGTCGACGCCGTTGCGCTCGTCGCTCGAGCTCAGCTCCGCGGCGATCGCCGGCTTCACGGCGTCACGGTGGTCGAACGCCGTGCTCGTTTGCCAGTAGACCGTCGAAACGCTCACCGAAACGCCTGAGTTCGGCAAACGCGTCGTGCGCGCGTCGCCGTAGTGGTTCGGCGTCGCACCGCCGGGTTCGCCCGCGAAGGTCACGTTCGTCCACTTCTCGAGGTCGCTGACCGCCATCTGCGCCGCCGAGAACGTCGACCGCCCGATGACCGCGAACACGACGCCGTCGCGGTCGAGCTGCCGCGAGCGAACGAGGTCGAGGATCAGCGGCTTGTTCAAGAACCCGTTGCCGCCGCCGTTGGTGCGCAGGTCGATCACGCAGCGCGCGACCGGATGCGACTGCGCGAACGCGAACACCTCGTCGAAGAACGCGCGCGCCGTCTGCTCCGGCGTGTCGGTGACTTGGTTGTAGCCGATGTAGAGCAGCTGCGTCGCGGCGTCGTAATCGTACCAGAACGCGCGTTCCGGATGCCGTTCCCACAGCGGAACCGGGGCGCCGGGATCGCGCATCGAGCGCAGCTCGCCGGCCGGACCGCTCGTGTCGAGCGTCGCAGAGACGGTCTTGCCGCCGGCGCTCACGACGATCGGGACCGCGCCGTCGGCGCCGGCGAGGTCGAGCGCGCGCATCACGTTCGGCGAGGCCATGAAGAACGGAACGCGGTCGAGGACCGTCATCGCGTTGTCGTGCGAGACGTACGGCGCCAGCCGCTCGGCCAGCGCGTCCGGCGCGAGCCCGGCGATCGAGACGATCCGTCCGCCGCGGATCGCCGCGTACCGGTCGTCGCCCGAGCGCACGAACCAGCCGTCGGAAAAGCGGTAGAACCGCACCGGATACGACGCGAACCCGTTCTCGCCGCCGGCGCCGTGCGTCGCGAACAACCGCACCGAGGTGTGCCCGTCGCCGACGGAGGCCACGATCCGCTGAAATTCGAGCACGACGCGGTCGCGCGAGAGCGCCGGGATCCGCGCGTCGAGGTCGGCGACCTCGCGGTCGAACGCCGCTTCGGCGATCGCATGAAACGGCGCCGGGTGCGTGGTGCGGATCAGCTGCGAAAGCGCGCGGAGATCGTCGCGCAACAGCGCCGTCTCCGCCGGATCGGCCGCAGCCGCGCCGTACGGGATCGCAGCGAGCACGAACAGGGCAGCGGCCAGTGCGAAGCGCATCGCCGCAACTTAACCTAATTCGTTCGGCTTACCTATACGCAGGCAGAATCGCGGCAGCCCCTGGAGCGCGGCTCAGTTCGAGAGCTGGCTCCAGAAGAACGCGAAGCGCTCCGCGTCGGCGTCGATTCGCTGCTGGAGCGAGTTGCCGATGCCGTGGCCTTCGCCGCTCTTCTGCAGCAGCAGGACCGGGTACGGCGATGACGAGTCGGCTTGCAGCTGCGCGATCATCTTGCGCGAGTTGTACGGTTCGACGCGCGGATCGTTCTCGCCGGTCGTCATCAGCACGGCCGGATAGGCGACGCCCTTGCGCACGTTGTGGTACGGCGACTGCGCGCGCATCCAAGCGAACTGCGCCGGATCGGTGACGGTGCCGAACTCCGGAGTGTTGAAGGCGCCGTTCGGCGTGAGCTCGACGCGCAACAGGTCGTAGATCCCGACGCTGCTTACGACGGCGCGGTACAGCTCCGGATTGCGCGTCAGCGCGAGCCCCATCAGAAAACCGCCCGCACTTCCGCCGGAGATCCCGAGATGCTTCGCGTCGCCGTAGCCGTTCGCCGCGAGCCATTTCGCACAGGCGGCGAGGTCGTCGGCGCTCACGGTCTTCGTCGCCAGCCGCGCGGCTTGGTGCCAGTCTTCGCCGTACTCGCCGCCGCCGCGGATCATCGCTTCGGCGACAGCACCGCCGCGCTCCAGCCACGCCAGCGAGGCCGCGTTGAAGCGCGGTCGCGAGATCGAGCCGTACGCGCCGTACGCCCCCAAGATCGTTGGCGTGCGCGCGCCCTTCGTGTTCGGCCCGCTGACGATCTCGAGCGGGATCTTCACCTTGCCGTCGAGCGAGGGGACCAGTACGCGCTGTACGCGCACGCGCGAGAAGTCGCCGGGCGACGTGCTGCCGATCGACGTCGGTGCGAGCGAGGTGGCCGGCGCGTCGTTACGGTACTGGCCGCGCGGGGCGGTGTAGCGGTACCAGCGGCGCGGCGCGGTGTAGCCTTCGTAGCCGACGATCACTTCGCTTCCGGACGGATCCGCGGCGAGATCGTCGATCGTCGAAACCGGCGGAATCGGAACGGTACCGAGCGGCGTGCCATCGGCGGCGAAGATGCGCATCCCCGAATCGCCGCCGTCGACATCGGCGGTCGCGAAACCGCCTGCGACCGGCACGATCTCGTCGATCACCAAATCACCGGCTGGAACGAGCGTCTTGCCGGTGTCCACAGTTTGCCCTGGCCCGATTCCGATCACCGCGCCGCGCGGCGTCTTCCCTTTCGCGATCACGGCGAGCACGTTGCCGACGAACGCCGAGCCCGCCGCGGAGCTGCTGCCGATCCCGGCTGCCGGCGTCGCGACTTGCTCGAACGCGGACGACATGCCGCCGCGGCGGACGTAGACCGACGCGGGGACGCCGTCGCCGTCGGCGACGACCGCGGCGAGGGCACTGCCGTCGCGCGACGCGAGCAGATGATACTCCGCTTTCGGAGAGAGCCCGCGCCCGAAGACGTACGCGTCGCTCGCCGGATCGGTGCCGAGGACGTGGTGCACCAGCACCGCGGCGTTGCGCGCGTACGTCCCGTCGGCGTTGCGCGGAAGCGCGGTGTGGGTGAACCCTTTGGCGTCGGCGTCCCACACCAGCGCGACCGGCGTCGTCCCGCCGCCGACGTGCGGGAGCGTGTCGACGAGCGTCGTCCCCGACGCGACGTCGATCACGTGCAGCGTCTCGTCCTCGCTTCCGCCCTGCTGCGTCGTGAACGCGACGCGCGAACCGTCCGCGCTGAGGTACACCGAACCGATCGCCGGCGGCGCACCGGTCGCAGACGCCGACGGGTCGTACAGCACGCGTTCTGGCGCGCTTTCACCGTTGCGCACGACGAGTGCCGCCTGCGGTGCCGGCGGCGTGCGACGCAGATAGAGCCAATACCGGCCCGCAATCTGCAAGCCGCTGCGCGAGGGCGAGCCGTGCGCGAGCGCTTCGACGCGCGCGCGCAGCGATGCGTACGCCGGGTCCGCGTGAATGAACTTGCGCGCAAGATCCGTTTCGGCTTGCGCCCACGCGCGCGTGCGCGGGTCGTTCGCGTCTTCGAGCCAGCGGTACGGATCGGCGACCTGCGTTCCGAAGTACGTGTCGGTGACCGGACCGGGCGGGGCCGGCGGGTAGGCGAGGCGCGACGGCGCGGCGGCGCCGAGGAGCAGCGCCGATACGAGCAGCGCGAGGAGCGAACGGACGGGCATCGTTCTTCCTACGACGTCAGGCCTGCAAGTCGCTGCCAAAGAAATGCCCCGTCGAGGCCGGACCGCCGCGGTAAACGAAGCCGCCGCTCGTGAAGTTGACTCGGCGAGCGTTTGCAACCGCGCTGGCGGCGCTCGGAACATGCAGCGTTGCGAGCGCGCGGAGCGGCGCCGGATCGCCCGTCCTCGGAGACTGGTTCGGAAGCGTGACGCACGGCTCCGACACCGGCACGATCGCGTTTCGGTTCGAGCGAAAGAACGGAACGACGATCGCGCGGTTGTGGAATCCGGCGTTGCATTTTTACGGAACGATCGCAGCGCCGAGCGTGTTCGACGAGCACGGGAACGTCGTCGTGCGCGGTTACGCGCTGCGCGCACGCGTGCAAGGCGATACGATGAGCGGTACCGTCCTCGACGGAGAGACCCGCGTGGTGCTGCACCGCGTCGCCTCGATCCCGCTGCAGGCTCCGGCGCGCCCCGTCGTTTCGGCCGGCCCGCGTGCCATTTGGACGTACCGCGGCGCCGCGTTTTGGGGATCGCCGCTCGTCATCGACGGCGTCGCCTTCGCCGGCGACGAGCGCGGCACGCTGCATGCGGTGCGCGCGCACGACGGCACGCCGCTGTGGCGCTACGCCGCCGGTGCGGCGTTGCGCGGCTCGCCGTTGCACGACGGCGAGGCGGTGCTCGTCCTCGACGACGACGGCGTGCTGCACCGCGTACATCGCGAACGCGGTGTTGCCACGCTGAAAACCTCGCTCGCCGCCCGCATCGCGCGCAAGGGTCCTTCGGCGACCGACGGCTCGTGGGACTACGGCAGTCCGGCACCGCTCGTCGCCGGTGGGACCGTCTACGTGGGCACAGCCGACGGGGTGATGCACGCCGTCGACGCGCGCACCGGCGCGCCGCGGTGGCGCTATCGCGCGCGCGGCCCGATTCGCTCGTCGGCCGCCGCCGACGCGCAGCACCTCTACTTCGGCGATCGCTCCGGCGCCGTGACCGCGCTGCACCGCAGCAACGGCAAGGAACTCTGGCGGCGTCAGACCGGCGGCCCGATCGTGATGGCGCCGGTCCCGTTCGAGGACACGATCTTGATCGGGAGCCGCGGCAGCGAGCTGATGGCGCTTTCGAAGGCGTCGGGAGCCGTCCGCTGGAGACGTTTCTACTGGGCCTCCTGGATCGAGTCGGCGCCCGCGCTCGCCGGCGGCACCGCTTACGTCGGCTCGTCCGATTTGCGCACGGTGCGCGCGTTCGACCCCGCGACCGGCAGGACGTTGTGGGAGACCGACGTGTACGGGATGTCGTGGGGGACGCCGCTTATCGACGGCGGGAGCGTCTACGCCGGCACCGCCGGATTGGTCGGCGGTTCGCCGCAGCACCACGAGCCCGGACTGGTCGCATTGAACGCGCGCGACGGCGCGATGCGCTGGCGCACGCCGGGCGCGGCCCGCGGCCCGTACGTCTGCGGCTACAGCTGCGGCCCGGTCCTCGGCGAAGCCGGTACGGTGCTCTTCGCGAGCGTCGACGGAACGCTCAGCGGGTTCCGTATCGGCGGCGCGTAGCGCGATTACAGGCATCGTTCGACCGCGTTCGAACTACGAGCGCATCGACTCGGCCGCACGCTTTTCCGACGGCGCGCTCAAGGCGAAGCGCATCTACGACCCGATCCATCGCTTCATCGAGCTCGATGCGGGCGAGGTCGCGCTGCTCTCCTCACCGGCGGTGCAGCGATTGCGGCGTTTGCGCCAGCTCGGCCTCGCGTACTTGGCGTTTCCTTCGGCCGAGCACTCGCGCTTCACCCACGCGCTCGGCGCGCTGGCGATCGGAACGCGCGCGTTCGACGCGCTGCTCACGCATTCGCCCGAAGCGTTCGCGTCGGAAAGCGAGTTCCGCGAGAAGCGCAAGCTGCTGCGCGCCAGCCTGCTGCTGCACGATCTCGGACACGGCCCGTTCTCGCACGCGTGCGAAGCGGTCCTCGGCGTGCGCCACGAGCTGCGCACGCAAGCAATCCTCGCGCTTCCCGACTTGCGCGAGGAGCTCGGGCGCGCCGGCGTCGATCCCCCCGCGGTCCTCGGGTTGATCACCGGCGCGGACGATGCGGATCCGGTGTTGCGCGAGCTCGTCAGCGGACCGAACCTCGATGCCGACCGGATGGACTACCTGCTGCGCGACGCGTACTTCACCGGCGTCGCCGGCGGCTCGTACGACGCCGAGCAGCTGATCGAGTCGCTGCGCGTCCTCGACGTCGACGGCCGCCCGCAGCTCGGCGTGGAAGGGCGCGGCGTCGTCGCGCTCGAGTCGTTCGTGCTGGCGCGCTACATGATGTTCGCGACCGTCTACTTCCACCACACGACGCGCGCGTTCGAGCGCGTGCTGCACGACGTCCTCGAATCGCTGTGGCCGAACCCGCGCGCGCTCGACGAGATCGACGAGTTTCTCGGCTGGGACGACTTCCGCGTGATCGACGAGATCCGCGAGATGAGCGGCGAGGGCGTGCGCGCGCTGCGCGAGCGGCGCACCGTCTACGGACTGGCGGCGGAGTTCAACGCCGAGAACGACCTGCAACGGTTCGAGCTGTGCGAACGCGCGCTCCGCGAGCGCTGGGGCGACGCCGTCTGGAGCGATTCCCAGGAGCAGCTTCTGCACCGCCTCCCGCTCGGCACCGCGGGGACGGCGCCGACGGTTCGCGTGCGCTTGATGGGGCGCGTCGTCGACGCGCGCGAGGCGTCCGACCTGGTCCGGAAGCTGTCGGGGAAATCCTACTGGCGCAAGCTGTTCGTGCGCACCGGCGTCGCGTCCGTCGAGGAAGCGCGCGCGATCTGCGCCGGGATCATCGCGGCGCGGTCATGACATCCCGCGCTCCGGCGTTCCGCGCGAGCCGCGGTTCGCATCGCACGTCGCGTGCCCGCAACCGCATGTTCCGCTGAGCGAGGCTTTCCCGCGTTCGACGTCGGCGAGCTCGGTGGTGTGCTCGCCGCACCACTCCGCGCACGGACCCGCGCTCACCAGATCGTTGCACCCGCACGTCGCGTTGATGCACTGATGAGCAGGGGCCGGCGGCGGATCGATCGATGCACTCATACCGCCGCTTGTACCCGCACGCGGTAAGCAAACCGTCCGCCGCACGCGCGGCGGCAGAGGGCTTGCTCGGCGCTACCCGCCGCTGATTTGGCTCAAACTTCGGGCGTCCACGAACTTCTGCACACCCTCCACGGCAATTCGCGGGTTCAACGGGCAAGCGGCAGCAGCGCGTTGTACGTGCGCTCGCCGTTCAGTTCCGCGAAGACGCGGTCGAGCGGGAGCAGGATCGTCCACGGCTCGTTCGCCTCGACCGCAGCGCGCAGCTCGCCGAGCGCTTCGGTCTTCTCACCGAGCCCCATCCGCGCGTAGGCGCGCAGGTAATGCGGCGGCCGCCGCACGTTGCGCGAGGCATCGAGGAAGCGGCGCGCGGGGTCCTTGTCGCCCGCGCGGCCCGCAGCGTACGCCGTCAAGGCGGTGTAGGAGTCGCGCGACTCGGTCGCGGTGAGGACGTCGAGGTGTCCCAGCGCCTCGGCGTAGCGGTGCGAGCCGGCGAGCACGCGCGCCAGCTCGTAGCGCGCGAACGAGAACTCCGGATCGAGCTCCAGCACCTCGCCCAGATCGCGCAGCCCTTGCTCCTCGGAGCCGTTGAGAAACGTCGCGAGCCCGAGCGTCGTCTGGAGCTCCAGCGCGTCGGGGGCGTAGCGCAACGCGACGCGCAGGTGCTCGAACGCGCCGGAGAAGTCGTCGTTGATCATCGCGTGCCACGCGGCGAAATTGTGCGCGGTGCCGTACGTCGGGTCGATCGAGAGCGCGAGATCGAACGACTCCTTCGCGCGGCGCAGGTCCTTGTGGCCGAACAGGTGGAGGTCGGCGAGCGTCGCGTGCAGCTCGGGGAGCGTCGGATCGAGCTCGAGCGCCGACTCGACGGCGGTTTGCGCGTCGTGGAAAGCTTCCAGCGGATCGCGGATCAGGTACTCGCCCATCAAGAGGTGCACGTCGGCGACGCCGGCGTAGGCGCGCGCGAAGGTCGGGTCGATCTCGAGCGCACGCTCGAAGTAGCGCGCCGCGCGCTGCAACGCCGCGGTCGTGCGGTGCTTCCACAGATAGCGGCCGCGCGCGACCAGCGCCAGCACGTCGAGGTTCTCCGAGGCGCGCTTCGGCGGCGTCGTTCGGGTGACGGCGTCGATCTCGGCCGCAACAGCCGCGACAGCAGCGGCGCGGTAGCGGAAGAACGAGCGTTCCGAGAGGTGGGTCTCGTCGGCGACGGCCTGCGAGCTCTCGCCCTCGACGTCGACGCGGCGCACGATCGTCCAGTAGATCGGCGGGTAGTCGCGCAGCGCGCGCTCCGCCACCGTGAGCACGGCGTCGCGAATCGAGGTCGCGCCGGTCAACCGGCACAACGCCATCGCGAGCTCGTCATCTTGAATCGCGCCAGGCGTACGAAGCTTTCGCAGTAACTGGCGGACCCGTCGATACCCCCACTCCATGCCGAAACCTCCTAGTTTTGTAGTAGAAGATACGGCTCGACTATGGAACTAGTTTCACCTGGCGCTTCCCAGGCACCATTGTGGCACTTTTCTAGCCGGCGGTCAGGGCATAGCCGACCCCGCGGACGGTCCGCAGCAGCCGGGTCCGCGAAGGCTCCTCGATCTTCCCGCGCAGGTACGAGATGAACGTGTGCAGCGTCGTCGGCGAGACACCGCCCGCCGAGCCCCACACTTCCAGCGCCAGCAGCCGGTGCGGGACGACGTCGCCGTTGCGCCGCGCGAGCGCCGCCAGCAGCGCGAACTCCGTCCGCGAGAGGTCGACCCGCCGTTCGCCGCGCCGCACCCCGCCGCGGTCGAGGTCGAGCTCCAGGTCGGCGACGCGGAGCAGGTTCGGGACCGGCCGCGCGACGCGCCGCATGACGGCGCGCAGCCGCGCGACCAGCTCGCACGGCTCGAACGGGACGCACAGCACGTCGTCGGCGCCTTCCTCGAGGGCGGTGACGCGTTCGGTCACGTCGGCATCGGTGAGGACGACCACCAGCGGTGAGGCGGTACGGAGCCGCAGCTCGGCGAGCTGGTCGCGGTATCCGGCGACCGAACCGAAGAGCAGGATCGCCTGCGTCTCGCGCCCGGCCGCGGGCTCGCGATGGACCGCGAAGTCCAGGCCGAGCGTCGCGATCAGGCGCGAATCGGCGCAGGGCTCACCGGCGAGCTCCAGGACGGGCTTGTCCCGCGACCATACAGCGGGTTCGATCATGCCCGAAGCATAGCCGAACCGAAGCAATTAGGACTGCCGCGAATATGCCTCGGGCTTACGCGTGTCCCTTGAGCAGCGCCGGGAAGCGCTCGCGCAGCGCTTTCAGCTTCGGGATGTCGTTGTAGACGACGTACGGATAATCCGGATTCCGCTGCACGAAGTGCTGATGGTACGCTTCGGCGGGATAGAACCCCGTGAACGGGACGACCTTGGTGACGATCGGTGCGTTGTACGTATGCGCCGCGGTCAGCTCGCGGATCGCCGCCTCGGCGACACGTTTCTGCTCGTCGTTCGTGTAGAAGATCGCCGAGCGGTACTGCGTCCCGTGATCGGGGCCCTGATAGTCGAGCTCGGTCGGGTCGTGCGCGACGGTGAAGTAGACCTGCAGCAGCTGCCGGTACGAGATCTTGCTCGGGTCGTAGGTGACCTCGACCGACTCGGCGTGTCCGGTCGTCCCGGAACTGACGATGTCGTAGTGGGCGCTCGCCTTGCTGCCGCCGGAGAACCCGGAGACGACGTTCGTCACACCGCGGAGCTGATCGAAGACCGCCTCCATCCCCCAGAAGCAGCCGCCGGCGAGGACTGCCTTCTCCGTATGAGGCGCGGCCGGAGCCGGCGCGGCCTGGACCGTGCTCCCGTCTGCGAGCGTGAGCAAGAGGGCCAGCGCGAGCGGGGCGGTTTTGAAGATGCGGTGCACGTTCCTCACAACGAGGATCGTAGCACCCCGGTTTGCACCGCGCCGCAAGCGGGCTTACAGTGCCGGATGTGTTGACGCGGCCCGCGCGGTCGTGGTAAGACCGACGGACATGACACCCTCCGGCTGGTCCTACCGGTATTTTTATGCCTCGCGAAGCGCGCCGGCGCGGTAGGCCTTTGCCGTAACGGGTCCACGGACCGAACTGCAAGAGCCCCTCGCCGCGCGAGGGGTTCTTTTTCTTCTCGGAGAGCACGATGATCAGCGCCCAGCCCGCGAGCGGCGAGCCGACCCCGTCCCTCACCATGACCGCGGCCTTCGAAGGGATCGAAGGCTCGTACTCGCACGCCGTCCTCAGCGCGTACGCCGCGCGCCGCGGCGTGACGTTCGCGCCCATCGGCTGCTCGTCGTACCGCGGCGTCGCGCACGCGGTCCTCTCCGGCCGCGCCGATCTCGGACTGCTCCCGATCGACAACGCGATCGCCGGGACGATCCGCGAAGGCTACGACGTCCTCGCCGAGTACGAGCTCGATCTGCTCGCGGAGATCACGTGGCGGATGGAGCACCGGCTCCTCGGCCTTCCCGGCGCGACGCTCGAAGGGCTGCGCGAGATCGACTCGCATCCGGTGGTGCTGGCGGAATGCGGGCGTTTTCTCGGGACGCTCGCCGACGTGCGGCGCGTCCCCGTGTACGACACCGGCGTCGCAGCGCGCGACGTCGCCGCGGCCGGCGATCTGACGCGGGGCGCGATCGCGTCGGCCGACGCCGCGAAGCGCTACGGCTTGACCGAGCTCGCCGACACGATCGCCGACCATCCCGACAACTTCACCCGCTTCGTGCTCTTCCGCGCGCCGAACGCGCGCGGGCTCGCTGCCGACTTCGAACCCGCGGAAGACTTCGCGAACCGCAAGACGTCATTGCTGTTCGCGGTCGCCGACGTGCCGGGCGCGCTCGGGCGCTGTCTTTCGATCCTCGGTGCGAACGGGCTGAACGTCTCGAAGCTCGATTCGAAGACGCGGCTCGGCGCGAGCGGTCAATCCTCGTTCTACGCCGACGTCGACGGCGACATGCGCGAAGGGCGTTTCGCGGGCGCGCTCGACGCGTTGCGCGAGGTGACGGTCGCGCTGCACGTGATCGGAAGCTACGACGCCTCGAGCGCGCCGCCGCGCGAACAGCGCGTGCCCGCGGTCGTCGTCGACAACGCGCCACCGGTCGTGCCGAAGCCGGGGAGCGTGAAGCACCCGAAGGCGCAGCGACAGGACGAGAACGTGCGCTCGCGGGTGATGGTCGGCGACGTCGCGGTCGGCGACGGGCACTTCGTCGTGATCGGCGGCCCGTGCAGCGTCGAGTCGCGCGAGCAGATCCTCGCGACCGCCGAAGCGGTCGCCGCCGCCGGCGGCGTGATGCTGCGCGGCGGCGCGTTCAAGCCGCGCACCTCACCGTACGCATTTCAAGGACTGGGCTGGGAAGGCGTCACGCTGCTGGCGGAAGCGAGCCGCGCGACCGGACTCCCGATCGTCAGCGAGGTGATGAGCATTCACCAGGTCGAGCGGATGGCGGCGTCGGTCGATTTGCTGCAGATCGGCGCGCGAAACATGCAGAACTTCGACTTGCTCAAAGAGGTCGGCAAGACCGATCGTCCGATCTTGCTCAAGCGCGGGATGGCGGCATCGATCGACGAGCTGCTTTCGTCGGCCGAGTACATTCTCTCCGAAGGAAATCCCAACGTCATCTTGTGCGAGCGGGGGATCCGCACGTTCGAGACGGCGACGCGCAACACGCTCGACCTCTCCGCGGTCCCGGTGCTGCGCGAGCGCACGCATTTGCCGGTGATCGTCGATCCCTCGCACGGCGTCGGCGTGCGCCGCTGGATCGGACCGCTCTGCCGCGCGGCGAAAGCCGTCGGCGCGCACGGTCTGTTGCTCGAGGTTCATCCGAACCCGGCCGAAGCGAAATGTGATGCCGATCAAGCGCTCACATTTCGTGACTTCGCGCGTATCATGGCGGAGCTCGCGAGCCTGCCCTCGTTCGCGGGAGTGCACGCCTCCTAATAGCACGCGCTCGCTCGTTCTCAGCCGCCTCACAGCATTCTCTCCGGATTTCGTGCGTTCTGGGTTTACCGGTGCTTCGCTACACCGCCCATTCCCATGGAGGAGCAATCTTGAGGCCTCATTCGATCGTTCGTACGCTGGCGGCGGCGGCGCTGCTGCTCGTTCCGACCGTCGCGCTCGCCGCGCCGGATCCGAACACCGGCAACTATCCCGGCAACAACATCGGCTGCCCGAGCGGGCAATGGCGCAATCAGTACGGCCAGTGCGGGACCTGGAACAACAACGGCCAGAACAACAACGGCCAATGGAACAACAACGGCCGGCAGCGCCACCGCGATCGCGACGACAACAACAACGGGAACCGCGACCGCGACGACCGCAACCGTAACGGGAACTACAACGGAAACTATAACGGGAACTACAACGGGAACTACGGCAACGGCGGCTACAACAATGGCGGCTATAACAACGGCGGCTACAACAACGGCGGCTATAACAACGGCCGCTACGGGAACCGCGGGAACCAGCTGACCGGCTCGGTCTCGTCGTTCTCGCCCTACAACCTGTATTTGAGCAACGGGACGCACGTCGAGCTGCACAACGGCACCGTCATCAACCCGACCGGCACGAACCTGGCCGCCGGCCAGCGCGTACGCGTGATCGGCAATTGGAACAGCGACGGCACGTTCAACGCGAACGAAGTCGACGTCGTCGGAAACCGCGGATACCGCTACTAGCATCCCCTTCGCCGGCAGCGGAATCGCGAGCGGCCGCCGGGGACCCTGATGGGAGTCCCGGCGGCCGTCTTCGAATCTAGGGGTTCCCCCGCCCAGGAGATCCGCCGATGACCGCCACCGCCGCCGCACCTCGCGCCACCGCCGACGAGCGCCAGGTCCGGGTCGACCTCGCCGCCGCGTACCGGCTGGTCGCGCACTACGGCTGGGACGACCTCATCTTCACCCACATCTCGGCGCGCGTCCCGGGCCCCGACCACCACTTCCTGATCAACCCGTACGGGATGCTTTTCAGCGAGATCACCGCGTCGTCGCTGCTCAAGGTCGATCTCGACGGAAACCTGGTCGAGCCGACCTCGTACTTTTTCAACCCGGCCGGATTCACGATTCACAGTGCGGTGCACGCCGCGCGCGAAGACGCGAAGTGCGTGCTGCACCTGCACACCGTCGCGGGGGTCGCGGTCTCGTGCCAGGAGCAGGGGCTGCTGCCGATCGAGCAGACCGCGATGCTGCTCAACGGCCAGATCGCGTACCACGAGTACGAAGGCGTCGCGCTGCTGCTCGACGAGCGCCCGCGGCTGGTCGCCGATCTCGGCGACAAGAACGCGATGCTGCTTCGGAACCACGGCACGCTCACCGTCGGCGAGTCGGTCGCCGAAGCGTTCCTGACGATGTACTTCCTCGAGCGCGCCTGCGCGACGCAAGTCGCCGCGCTCGCAGGCGGCGCGCAGCTGCATTATCCGGCGCCGGAGGTGCAAGAGGTGGTGCGGCGGCAGGCTTCGGTCGGGATCGAGCCGGTCGCGAAGCTCGCGTGGGACGCGCAGCTGCGGATGCTCGACGCGAAGGATCCGAGCTACAAGAACTGACGCCATGACCGTCAAGACGCAGTTTCCGGACGAGACCGTCGACGGCAAGTGGGTACGGCAGGGCGACGCGTTCCGCGACTGGGTCCGCGCCGACGGCTCGACGCCGTACCCGGTCGAGTCTGGGCGCTATCATCTGTACGTCTCGCTGGCGTGCCCGTGGGCGCACCGCACGATCATCGTCCGCTCGCTCAAAGGACTCGAAGACGCGATCGGGATGACCGTCGTCGATCCCGTGCGCGACGAGATGGGCTGGCGCTTCCGCGACGGCGCCGGTTTCACCAAAGACCCGATCAACGGGTTCGAGTACCTGGCCGAGGCGTACCGCGCGACCGATCCGCATTACCACGGGCGGATCACCGTCCCCGTGCTGTGGGACAAGAAAACGAAACGGATCGTCAGCAACTCCGACGACGACATCATGCGGATGTTCGAGACGGAGTTCGACGCGCTCGCGCGCCACGACGTCGACCTGTACCCGCGCGAGCACCGCAAGGCGATCGAGGAGCTGAACGAGTCGATCTACGAGACGGTGAACGACGGCGTCTACCGCGCCGGGTTCGCCGCGACGCAGAGCGCCTACGAGGACGCCGCGTACAAGCTCTTCCACGCGCTCGACAAGCTCGAGGAGCGGTTGGCGAATCGGCGGTATCTGTTCGGGCCGGCGCCGGTCGAGACGGACTGGCGGCTGTTCGTGACGCTGATCCGGTTCGACGCGGTGTACCACGGGCATTTCAAGTGCAACCTGCGCCGGATCGTCGACTACCCGAACCTATACGGCTACCTGCGTGATCTCTACCAGATCGACCACGTCGCGACGACGGTGAACTTCGATCACATCAAGTGCCATTACTACATGACGCACGACGAGATCAACCCGACCCGCATCGTCCCGATCGGCCCCGAACAGCACCTCGACGCACCGCACCATCGGGAGCGGCTCTCTTCGGACAGCTTCACCTAACGGCGGAGCCTGCTAGTCGGGCAGACGCATCGTCGCGGTCGCAACGGGTGCGACGTGGCCGCCGACTTCGATTGCCGTGCTTCCCTTCTCGCCGCGCACGAGGACGTGAAGGAGGCTGCGGCGGCCCATCTTCGTTCCTTGCTCGCTGATGAAGCGCGTT
>DASZGA010000165.1:0-12985 GCA_035939295.1 Candidatus Elarobacter sp.
GCCGCGCCGGCGTGTCCGCAGCTCGGCGGCGCGCCGGCCTCGTCGGGTCCCGACGCGATCGCGTGGCTGCAGTGCAGCGGTTTCGTGCAAGAGTCGCGGATCTCACTGCACGTCGTCGTCGACGTCCTCGACCGCACCGGCGAGCAGCGGCTCGCGCGGCGCGATCAGTATGTCACGCTGCGGCTCTTCGCCGAACCGCCGTACAGTGCGGTCGTCGGCCGCAAGGACACCGCTGCGCAGAACGCCGGAGGACAAGAAGATCCGCTCGCCGCACCGCCGGCGCACGAAGGCGACGTCGGCGGCGGCACCGTCAGCGGCGCCTCACCGCCACCGGCCGCGAGCCCGTGGCCGGCGGGCGGAACGCTGATCCACGTTCGTTACGAATGCCTCGACGGCGCGGGACGCTGTGCAAACGCCGCGCCGCCCGATCCCGATGCGGAGCTGCGGAGCGGCACGCGCTGGGAGAACGGAAACAAGCCGAGCCTCTAAGCGTGTGCGGGCAGCGGTGGAAAACGGGGATACGGTGGAAGAAGTTCGCGCGCGCGAGCGCGGGTGGGCTAGTAGCGCTGATTCCAGCGCCGGCGGCGCTGCAGCACGGGCTTGGGCCCGCGGTGCGGATAGAGCGAGAGCGTCGAGAGCGATGCGCCGCAGAAGAAGCCGACGAGATCGGCGGTCACTTCCTGCATCGTCTTGCTGGTCATCGGCGTGCGCGAGCTGAGCACCGGCACTCTCGCTTGCGTGAACGCGACGGCGGCGTTGCCGGGTGAGTCGTACGCGATCTTTACCATCGCGTTGCCGCGGCGGAAGAAGATCACGTCGGCTTCGTTCTCGATCCGCATCCCCGGTACGAGGATCGGAAGCGCTTCGCAGATCCGTCCGACGTACACGTCGAACGCGATGTTGCGCGAGAACTCGACGCCGCTCGGCGCCGGGCCCATCGCGGACGTGTTGGAGCGGTTCATCGCTGCACCCGCGCCGCGCTCAGGAACGCCGAACGGTTCAGCTCGACGTGCTTCGAGCACGGGACGAGATCGCACGAGCCGATCTGCTCGCGCGCCGCGCAGCCGCAGCGCCAGACGTGGTCTTCCGTGTCGTCCAGGCCGCTCTGGGCGTACCGGAACGTACGGCTCGGAAGTCCCAAAATGGAGCGTAGAAAAACGAACGTGTGCTGATAGATTCGCACTTCGCCCTGTCCTCGGCGGGAAAGGATTGAGTAGTCACACCCCGGACTAGGACGTTTAGCATAAGCGAGCGAGCTCACAGTTGCAAGCGGAGGGCGCCGCTCCGATCACAATATAAACCGTCGTTTTACGGTCCCGTGACGAACGGGCGTTCGTCTCGTCGCCGCGTCAGCGGGTCGTCAACGGGTCCAGGAACGTCAAGAGGGCGCTTTCGACCGCTTCCGGCTCTTCCTCGTGCGGGAGAAGCCCGCTGCGAGCGAACGTCGCGAGCCGCGCGTCGCGCGCCAAGCGCAAGAACTCGTCGGCGTTCGAGCGCGGGTTGATCGCCGGGGCGCGCTCGCCCCACAGCACTTGCAAAGGAACGGTCAAGAACGGGAGGTCGCGGGCGACGTCGCAGTTGAGCGCCGAACCGGCGAACGCCGCCGGGACGTAGCGCGCTCCCGGCTGGTGCATCACCGCATAGTAGTGCTCGACGATCTCGTCGGTCACGTGCGAGGGATCGCCGTAGACCTGGCGCTCGAGAAACCAGCGGATCGACGGTTTCGAGCCGAGCACGTTGAACAGCGCCTCGCCGACCAGCGGCGAGCGCAGCAGCATCGTCACCGCCGAGCTGACCCCGTTCGGCGCCTTGTCGAGCGTCCCGCCGAGCCCGGCGGGACAGACGACGGCGAGCCGCTCGATCCGGTCGTGCGACCGCGCGGCGGCGCGGATCGCGAAGGCCGCCCCCAGCGACGAAGCGACGACGGCGGCCGGCTCCGCACCGAACGAGTCGAGCGCGGCGGAGATCTGTTCGACGAACAGCTCGGCACCGTACGGAAGCTTCGGTTTGTCGGAGAGCCCGCAGCCGAGCAGATCGAAGGCGACGACGCGCCGCGTCCGCGCGAGGAGCGGGAAGAGCTTGCGAAACTCGTACGACGAAGCGCCCGCGGAGACGCCGTGCACAAGCAGAACCAGAGGGCCCGATCCTGATTCGGTCGCGAAGATCTCGTGGCCGCGCCACGCCCACGTGCGGCGGGTCCCGCCGAGGGCGTTGGTGGGGAGCGGGGCGTTGCCCAGCGCGCGATTCGCGGCGGCGATCGCGCCGGTGACGCCGGCGCCCGCGACGAGCGGTCGAACGATTCTCTTCACGATGTCCTGCGCTCACGGAACGGCCAACCGAAGCGGGCGGTTCCGCGCCTTCTACCCCGTACCCACAAGGAGCGGCCCCCGCGCTTGTCGCAAGGCGGCCACGTGGTCGCCCGCGTCCTCGGCGCGCTTGCCGTGCTCGCCGCGCTGAGTGTCCCCGCGCAAGCTTCGCCGTGCGGCGTACCGGTCGGACGGGTCGTCACGCTCAAGTCGATCGAGCTCGACCCCGACGTTTTCGTCTGGGACGCCAAACAGCGCGTCGTCGACTACGCCGGCGGCTTTTGGCGCGACAGCAAAGACGTCATGAACCACACGCTGCTCGCGAAGCCCGGGACGCGCGCCGTCATCATTCAGTGCAGCGCCGGGATCGTCCACCCGAAATACGCCGTCGACACGCGCGACGCGATCGGGATCCGCCTCACCAACGGCCCGAACAAAGGCCGCTACGGCTGGGTCACCTCCGACGACATCCACCAGATCGTCGCCGGCCGCTGACGAACGGCAAACGCTTTCGCCAAATGTCCAACGTCGCACGCGCAGCCTAGTGCGCCGTGGCCCGTGACGGCGGCGAACTCGACAAACGTCGTCTACACACGTCGCGCCCGGCGGCCGATTCGTTCGCCATTTCCCTAATTGCGGGAGCGTTCGCGCGTTCTAAAATGGACGTGTGGACAAGATCAGCGCCGGCGATACCGCCTGGGTATTAGCGTCAGCCGCCCTCGTCATGTTGATGACGCCGGGCCTCGGATTCTTCTACGGCGGCCTCGTGCGCCGGAAGAACGTGCTCTCCACCGTGATGCACAGCTTCTTCATTCTTTGTCTGATCAGCGTGCAGTGGGTGCTCTGGGGGTACTCGCTCGCGTTCGGACCGGACTGGAAAGGTCTTGGGATCATCGGCGATCTCTCGTGGATCGGCCTGAACGGTGTGGGGTTGAAGCCGAATCCGGACTATTCGGCGACGATCCCGCACCAAGCGTACATGGTCTTTCAATTGATGTTCGCCGTGATCACGCCGGCGCTCATCAGCGGCGCCTTCGCCGAGCGCAAGCGCTTCAAAGCGTTCGTGCTGTTCAGCTTGCTGTGGGCGACGTTCGTCTACGACCCGCTCGCGCACTGGGTGTGGGGACACGGCGGCTGGCTCGGCAAGCTCGGCGCGCTCGATTTCGCCGGCGGCACCGTCGTTCACATCTCGTCCGGCGTCTCGGCGCTGGTGGCTGCGTGGGTGCTCGGCAAGCGGATCACGCACAAGACCGGTGAGGACGTCGAGCCGCACGACATCCCGATGGTCGTCCTGGGCTGCGCGCTGCTGTGGTTCGGCTGGTTCGGCTTCAACGCCGGCTCCGCGCTGGCGGCGAACGGGCTCGCGGTCAGCGCGTTCGTGAACACCAACACCGCCGCGGCGATGGCCGCACTGACCTGGCTGACGATCTCGTGGGCGCACAAAGGCGTGCCGAGCGTCGTCGGCGCGACCGCCGGCGCGGTTGCCGGATTGGTCGCGATCACGCCGGCTGCCGGTTACGTCACGCCGGGCGCTTCGATCCTCATCGGCTTGATGGTGTCGGTGGTGTGCTACGGCGCCGTGATGCTGCGCGACAGAATGAAGGTCGACGACGCGCTCGACGTGTGGGCGGTCCACGGCGTCGGCGGGACGGTCGGCGCGCTCGCCACCGGACTGTTCGCGACCGTCGCGATCAACTCGGGCGCCGCCAACGGGCTGTTCTACGGCAATCCGGCGCAGCTGAAAATTCAAGCCATCGCGGTCGGCGCCGCGTGGATCTTCAGCGCCGCGATGACCTTCATCATCCTCAAGGTCGTCAACGTCGTCGTCCCGCTGCGCGTCACCGAAAAAGAAGAAGCCATGGGGCTCGACCTCTCGCAGCATTCCGAAATCGCCTACTCGCCGTCATAAGGAGTCTCGCTCGATGGAAACCCTGGTCTCGATGGTCGCCTTCTTCGCCCTGATCGTCTCGTGGTTCGTCCTTCCGGCCTCGCCGCCGCAAGCAAAGAGAACCGCTCCGCAACCGATTCCGGAAGCGATCGCGACCGCGGCGTAGCGCGACCGGCAAGCACACTGAAGGCCGTGCGGGGCCGCGGGGCTCGGCACGGCTTTTCCATTCTCTTTTCCGAACCGAACGAAGGAGGACGTTTGCGAACCTTGATAGCGGCCTTGACAGCCGCGTGCGCGCTCGGCACGGTGCCGGCAGTGGCGCAAACCACACCGGCCCCGGTCCCGAAAATCTCGCCTTCACCGGCGCCGTCACCCTCGCCCTCGCCGTCGCCGACGCCGCGCGCTTGGCAAGCCTCGGGCTTCGCCGCGACGTCGTACAACGCGTCCTCGCATCCCGGCGGGAGCGGCTTCGCCTTCGCGAGCGGCGGCGCGTCGCGCGTGTTCGACACGGTCGACCGCCAGCTGATGCTGAACGCGGTGAACGTGCAGCTGGTGAAGACCGGCACGATCGGCGGGAAGATCGAGCTGACCGCGGGGACGAACGCCGACGTGATCGCGTCGTACCCGACGGCGAACAACAACTCGTTCGACGTGACGAACGCATATCTGTCGTACACCGGCGGGGCGTTCACGCTGATCGGCGGGAAGTTCTCCACGCTCGCCGGCGCCGAGGTGATCGAAGATCCTGCCAACGTCAACGTCTCGCGCTCGATCCTGTTCGGGTTCGCGGTCCCGTTCACGCACACCGGCGCGCGGCTGACTTACGCGCCTTCGTCGCTGTGGAGCATCATCGGCGGCGTCAACAACGGCTGGGACAACACCAAAGGGAACGGCACCGGCAACAAGACCCTCGAAGGCGGCCTCGCGTACAACGGGAGCATCATCGCGGTCTCGGCGCAAGGCTACACCGGAACCGAACGGATCAGCAACGCCGCGTGGACGACGTTTCCCGGCGAGCCCACCGGCCGCCGAACGCTGATCGACGTCGTCGGCACGTACCACGCATCGCCGAAGCTGACGTTCCAAGGAAACTACGACTCCGGACAACAGCAGAACGCGCCGCTGACGAACGGCGCCGGCGTGGTCGTGAACCCGTCGGGCACCGCGAGCTGGAACGGCATCGCGGGCTATGCGACTTATCAGCTCACGCCGAAGCTCTCGGCGGCGTTGCGCGCGGAGACGTTCGGCGATGCGGGCGGCTACCGCACCGGCTTCGACCAGCGCTGGCGCGAGACGACGCTGACCTTCGCGTATGCGCCGTCGGCACCGGTCGTCTTCCGCCTCGAAGGCCGCGCCGACAACTCGAACCGCGCCGTCTGGACCGATTCGGGCGGGGCGCTGCGCAACACGCTGCAGAGCGTCGCCGCCCAGATCTTGGTGAAGTTCTGAGCTAGGCGCGCGGCGTCGCGTTGCGGTGGAACGCCAAGCCGTCAGGCCGGTGCTCCACCGTCACCGCGACGCCGTACGCGCGCTCGATCGACTCGGCGGTCAGCGCGCGTTCCGGCGAGCCGTCGGCGACGACGCCTTCGCAGCCCAGCACGACGACGCGGTCGGCGAACGCGGCCGCTTCTTCGAGCTGGTGCAGCACCGCGACGACGAGCGCGCCGTTCTCCGCGAGCTCGCGAATGAGTTGCAGCGTCTCGACCGACGCTTTCAAATCCAAGTGCGAGGTCGGCTCGTCGAGGAGCACGACGGACGCGCGTTGCGCGATCGCGAGCGCGATCCATACGCGCTGTCGCTCGCCGGCCGACAGCGTGCCGAGCTCGCGGTTACGGAACGCAGGCAGGCCCGTTCGCGCAAGCGCGTCGTCGACGGCGTCCTCGTCTTCCGGCGTCGCCTCCCACTCCCACCAGCGGTGGTGCGGAAAGCGCGCCGAGGCGACGGCGTCGTTCACGGTCAGCGCGGCGAGCACCGGCTCGCTCGGATCGACCAGCGCGATCCGCTTGGCGCGCTCGCGCGCGTCGAGCGCGCGGACCGGAACACCGTCGAAAAGCACCGTTCCGGCGGCGGGCGCGAGGACGCCCGCCATGGTGCGCAACAGCGTCGTCTTCCCGACCCCGTTCGGGCCGACGACCGCTACGACGCCGCCCTCGAGCGCGAGCGAGACGTTGCGCAGCAGCGTTCGGCCGCCGCGCTCGATCTCGACGCGCTCGAGGTCGAGCGTCATTGCGTCACGTGCAGCTGCTCGGCGGCCCGATGCACGCGCCGTTGTCGTTGTACGCGCCCTGCACGAGCGCGCCGGCGACCGATCCGCCCGGCGCGCTCGTCGAGTTCAGCTCGACCAGCGAGCCGCCCGACGGGGCGCTGTTGAAGAACAGCGTCGCGCCGCTGATCAGCTTCGCGTGCGCGGTTCCACCCGGCGTGAGCTTGATCCGCGAGAGCGTCTCGGGGGTCGAGCTGGTGAGGTCTTCCGGCGAGCGCGGTCCGTTGAAGCGCTCGTTCCACGTCGTTCCGCCGGGGAAGGTCACGGTGGTCACGCCGTTCAGCAGCACGTTGCTGCCGAAGGTGAAGCGCGGATCGGTCGAAGCGACGTTGCGCGCCGCGAGCGCCGCCGCGAAGTCCGCGTCGAGCTGCGCCCACGTCTCGCCGTTCCCCGCTTCGGCCACGATCGGATGAACGTTGGCTTGGCTCGACGAGCCTGGGCTCAGGTCGGCGTAGAGCCGGTGCATCGCCGCGTCGCCGCCGAAGCGGTCGTACATGTAGCGCGCGAGCAGGTACGCGCCGCCGTAGCTGCCGGCCGTGTTGTGGAAGAAGCCGTACGGCGGCGTCTGCGACGTGCTGAGCGGGTCGGCGTCGTAGCCGGTGAACGAGGGGATCGAGAAGTTTCCGGGCTGGAACAGATACTCCCACGCGTTGATTCGCGTGTCGACCGACTGCGGCGAGTTCACGCCGCTGCCGAGAACGAGGTCTTCGGCAAGCTCGGAGCAGCCTTCGTCGACGAACGAGTCGTCGAAGTATCCCTGCTGGTTGTTCTTGAGCTCGGGGATCAGGATCTTGCTGAGCGCGTGGAGGTAGTGCTGGAACTCGTGCGGCAGCGTGCGCGGCATGTCGATCGTCCGCCAGTAACCCTCGTCGGCGGTCCCGCTGTACTTGTCGGTCCCCATCACGAACATCGGCAACTGGTTGCTCGGCGCGTGCGCAGCTTTGATCGCGCAGTTCAGCTCCTGATCGTTCAGGTCGTTGCGGAAGTCGAAGTAGCCGCCCTCGCCGGTTCCGTTGAGCGCGTTCGTGATCAGCATGCTGATGTGCGGATCGCTCCCGGTGAGATCGACGGTCGGCTGATAACCGGGTGCAGGCGGCTTCGGTATCGCGTTGCCCGACGTGTCGCATTGCTGATATTGAGCATTCGGGGTGAAGAATGCCGGCCCGAACGCGACCGTCTCGCGCGCGTAGTCGGTGTCGAAGGCGGCGCCGGTCGCGTTCCAATCCGCCGCCGAGAAGCTGAAGCTCGCATCGGAGGTGACCGCGTCCTCGACCCACACGTACGCGTGGCTCGAGACGGCCTGCACCGTCGCCGGAACGTCGATGTAGCAGTCGCTGCCGGCCTGGATCTTCGGCGCGTTGCACGTGCCGCCGACGCCGGTGATCGTACCTTGCACGACGTGGAACGTCCGGTGGCTTCCGACCGAGAAACTCTGCGCGGTTCGCACGCTCTCGATCCGCCGGCCCAAGGTCACGCGCGAATGCGAGAGCGAGGCGTAGCGGCGGTTCAGCGCGCCGGTTCGCGGATCGAGCCGCGGGCGATACGGCAGCGCGGCGGCGCGGGATTCGATCGCCATCGGCGCGCGCGCCGACGCGACGCGTGCGGTCGCGGTGACGCGATTGATCGCGCCCGGGACTTGTCCGCCGGCCGTTTCGCTCGCGGTGACGTCGTACTCGGTGAGCGCCGTTCCCGATGCCGGCTCGGCCGGCGTGTCGGTGCTCTGCACGACGAACGTTCCGTCGGTCGACGCGTTGAGCATCGACGAAGCGAACTGGTTCGTCGCAACCGGTCCGAGCTGCGTTACGCCGCCGCTCGGCGCGACGTAGCCGGGCGCCGGCGGCGTCGCCGTCGGCACCGGTGTCGGGGTCGGGCCCGGCGGCGGTGGTCCGCCGGTCCCGCCGCCTCCTCCGCCGCCGCCACCACATGCCGCCAACGCGGCAAAGAAAACGACCGCAAGAGCCGGTCGCACCCGTCCGTACAAATACATGGCGGCCAACGTACGCCGCCGACACTTGTCGGACCCCTGCGCGCTACGCGTAGGCACGTGCGGCACCGCGCAAATATAACACTAAGAATGTTGGTACGCCGACGAAGGCGAGCAGCACGCCGAGCGGAATCTCCGCGGGCGCCGCGAGCGTGCGCGCGAATGCGTCGGCAAGCACGACGAGCGCCGCGCCGACGAGGACGCTCGCCGGAACGAGCGCGCGCAGATCCGGGCCGACGACGCGCCGCGCGAGATGCGGAACGACGAGCCCGACGAATCCGACGAGCCCCGCCAGCGCGACCGCGGCGGCCGTGAGCAGCGTCGAAGCGACGAGCAGCGCCCACTGCAAGCGCGTGACGTTCACGCCGAGCGCTCCGGCGCGGCCTTCGCCGAGCCGCAGCACGTTGAGCGACGGAATCGTCGCCGCGCCGAGCAATGCCCCGAGGATCGCTTCGGGCGCTGCCGCGCCCAGGTCGGACCAGCCGCGTCCGGCGAGCGAACCGGCGAGCCACGCCAGGATCGCTTCCCTCGCGGTGCCGCGAGCCAGCCGCTCGATCGCGAGCGTCACGATCGCGGAGAGCAGTGCAGAAAGAGACACGCCCGCGAGAACGAGCCGTTCCGCATCGAGCCGCGGCCCGCGCCGCGCCAGCACCGCGACGAGCACGGCGGTCGCGAGCCCGGAGACGAAACCCATCGGCGGGATCAGCGCCGGCGCAACGCCGACCGTCGCGGCGATCGCGATCGACGCGCCGGCGCCGCTGGCGACGCCGGTGAGATACGGATCGACGATCGGGTTGCGCAGCAGCGCCTGCAGGAGCGTTCCCGCCAGCGCCAGGCACGCACCGACGGTCGCCGCGATGACGACGCGCGGAATGCGCAGCTGCCACACGATCGTCGCCGCGTCGCCGCCCGACGAGGGATGGAGCAACGCGTTGAACAGCGCGTCGGGCGCGAGCGCCGCGCCGCCGAACGCGATGCCGAGCAGCATCGCGAGCGGGACGAGCGCGGCGAGCGCGCCGAGCCTCACCGCGTCGAGAGCTCCACCGTGAACGTGCGGCCCGGCATCGGAAAGCCGCCGACCTCTTCGTAGCGCTCGCCGCCGAGATTGTTCAGGCGCAACGAAAGCAGCGCGCTGGGCGCGACGCGCAACCGCGCGTACGCGTCGACGCGCGTGAACGGCGGCGCTGCGCCGAACGGGTCGGCATCGAGCCCGACCGAGTGCGCGACGACGCCCGCCGAGGCCAGCAGCGCGCGCGGCGCGCCGGCGTACGCGAGCTCGACGTTCGAGACGATCACCGGCCGGCGCGGGAGCCGCTGCTCCGCAGCCGTGAAGTTCTGCGCGCGGTACAGGTCGGTGAAGTTCACCCGCGCGGTGACGCCGTTGAGCGGCCGCGTCCGCAGGTCGAGCGTGAAGCCGGCGATCGACGCGCGCTGCACGTTCTCGACGCTCGACGACGTCGCGACGATCAAATCGTTCCCCGCGGTGACGAACCAGCCCAGCGACGCGCCGCCCAGCAGATTGCGCGCGTCGAGCGCGAGGTCGAGGCTCTTCGTCCGTTCGGGATGCAAGTTCGGGTTCGAGAAGCCGGGGTAGTACAGGTCGACCGCCGTCGGCGCGCGGAACGCGGTCGACGCGTTTGCACGGAATGCCAGCCCGTCGCCGAAGCTCCACGTCCCGCCGAGCGACGGTGCGAGCGCGCCGCCTTGCGCGCCGTCGCGCTCGGCGCGCAAACCTGCGTACGCGCGCACCGTGCGGCTCAGGCGCATTTGGTCTTGCGCGTAGATCGCCGTTTGGGCGAAGCCGTGTGCCGGCGGGCTGCCGTCGCCGGCATCGATGCGGTCGGCGCCGTGCGCGAGGTCGACGCCGTAGACGAGCGCCCCGCCGTCGTTCTGCACGACGTTGCGCAACGATGCCTGCAATCGCGACTCGGTGTCGAGCAGCAGCAGCGGCGCGCCGGTGAAGCTCTCGGCCGCAACCGGATCGCGGAAGACCAGCGCTTGCCGCGTCCCGCTCAGGTCGAGCGTCAGCGCCGAACGCGTCGTCGCGCGCGAAAGCGAAGCGCGCGCGTCGGCGTTCACGTCGTCTTGGTGCGCGTTCGGCGAGACGAACGAGACCGGCCCCGGGACGCCGAGATGGCGCGCGACGATCCCCGCGTCGAGCGCGAGCCCCAGCGCGCCGAGGTGCGTCGTCGTGCGCCCGCGCAGCGAGGTCGAGGCGAGGTCGACGTCTTGGCGCACGCCGCCGGGATCGGCACCGAACGCCGGAAACGCGAACTCGTTGCGCGCGACGCGACGCTCGAACGCAAAGTTCGGCGCGTCGAGGACGAGCGCGCTTTCGCCGAACGTCCCTGCCGAAAGCGTCGCGATCGTATCGCGCCGCGCGCGCGGCGTGGTGACGATGTTGATCACGCCGCCGATCGCGCCGGTCCCGTACAGCGTCGCGCCGCTTCCTTCGACGACCTCGATCCGTTCGACGCCGGCGGTCGGGAGCGAAGCGAGGTCGAGCGTTCCGGTCTGCGCGCCGGCGAGCGGGCGTCCGTCGAGGAGGACGAGGGTTTGGTTCACGCCGGTCCCGCGCAGCGCGACGCCGGCCAACGCGCCGGCCGGCCCGTTGCGCGTGACGACGATCCCGGGAACGTCTTCGAGCGCCGCGGCGACGTTGGTGAAGCCGCGCCGCACGATCTCGGCTTTGGTGACGACGTACGTCGTCTTGCTGGTCGCACCGGAGGGCTCGTCGCGCCGGTCGCTGGTCGAGACGCGGCCGATCTCGCTCAGCGCGGCGGCCGCCGAGGGCGACGGATCGGGGGCAGGTGCGGTTTGCGCGAACGCGGGTGCGGCGGCGAACGCGGTGAGTGCGGCGCAGAGCGCCGCGGAGCTGCGGAAGTGCATCGGGTTCCTTCCCTTGACGCGAGGGTGGGAGGTGACGAACGTCCGCGTGACGGTATCCTGACTTTGCGGATCGGTGCCTCGTGCTGCGGCCTTCCAGTCCTCCCGGACCGTGACGCGCAGCGGCTCCCCGCTTACAGTGGCGCGACCGTGCCGGATTCCCACCGGCTTCCCGCGCACGCGAACTCTACCGGCCGTCGTTCGGGGCGGCAGCGGCGCGACTCCTGGTCGGCGAACGGCGCGGGTTGTGGTGATCCTCATCCTCGGACCGGTGCGCGCCGGAAAGACCTCGCGCGCCGCGGTGCTGGCGAACGCGACGCGCAAGCGCGTCGTTTTCGTGGCGACCGCCGCCGTCGATCCGAACGACGCCGAGATGCGCGACCGCGTCGAGCGCCACCGGCGCGACCGTCCCGCGCATTGGGCGCTGGTCGAGACGGCAGTGCCTGGAAGCCCGTCGCTCGTCGCGCTGCTGCACGACGCCGGCGAGGAAACGTGCGTGGTGATCGACGCGCTCGGGACGTGGATCGCCGCGCAGCTGCTCGCGCGCGAAGACGACGCCGAGCGCGATCCGGTGGCGACGCTCGCCGCGCTCGACGCGCAAGGCGCGGAGCTCGCGCACGCGCTGGCGGAGACGCGCGCCGACGCGATCGTCGTCGCCGAGGAGACCGGCTCGGGCGTCGTTCCCGCGACCGCGCTCGGGCGGATCTTTCGCGACGCGCTCGGCCGGCTGACGCGCACGATCGCGCGCGACGCGAGCCGCGTCGAGCTCGTCGTCGCCGGGTACGCCGTCGATTTGCGCGCGGTCGGCACGCCGGTCGACGAGGTGTGAGCGCGGCTCCGGCGTATCGCTCGGCGGTGATCGTTCGCACCGGCGCGCTGGCAGCGCTCGTCGCGCTCGCCTCGTGCGCGCCGGTTCAGCACAAGACCGAAGTCAAACAGATCATCACCGGCCCGGTCAACCGCGTCGTCTCGCTCGTTCCGTCGATGACCGAAGATCTGTTCGCCGTCGGCGCCGGCGACAAGGTCGTCGGCGTCTCGTCGTTCACCGACTATCCGCCGCAAGCGAAGCATCTGCCGGTCGTCGCGTCGTTCGCTTCAATTGCGACCGAGCGGATCGTCGCGCTCCATCCGGACCTGGCGATCGGAATCGACGCGCAGGACCGTCTCGCCGGCGACCTGCGCCGCTCACGCGTCCGGGTACTGTTGCTGCACGACGACGGCTACGACGACATCTTCCGCAACTTGATCGCGATCGGACACGCTACCGGCCACGTCGACGACGCGTTCGCGCTCGTGAAGAAGCTGCGCGCGCGCACGCAAGAGCTCGTGCGCGGGGTGAAACCGCGCGCGCGCAAGCCCGCGGTGTTCGTCGTGCTCGGCAACGCGCCGGTCTACACCGTCGGCCGCGGCTCGTACATCGAGCACTTGATCGATCTAGCGGGCGGACGCAACGCCGCCGCCGACATCAAAGCGCCGTACGCGCGCTACAGTGCCGAAGCGCTCGTCGCGCGCCAGCCCGATCTCCTGATCGTCGACCCCGACATCCACCTGAACGAAGTACTGAACCAGCCCCCGTGGAGCGCGCTGCGCGCGGTAAAACAGCACCACGTCTACACCCTCCCCGACGCCGCGATCCTCGAACGCCCCGGCCCACGCTA
>DASZGA010000166.1:0-2200 GCA_035939295.1 Candidatus Elarobacter sp.
GGCGTGCGAGTCTTACGGGATCAGCGAGCGGAGCTTGTCGGGTTCGGTGACGACGACGTGGGCGGTGCGCATGTCGACCAGACGGTCGTCCCAGAAGCGGTTCAGCGTACGGTTCACCGTCTCGCGGGTCGTCCCGATCATGTTCGCCATCTCTTGGTTGGTCAGGCGGAGCGCGATACGGGTGCCGTTGTCGACCGGTTCGCCGAACTGCTCGGCCAGGTTCAGCAGCAGCGACGCGAGCCTGGCGCGGATGTCCTGCGAGGTCGTCGCGGCGATCAGGGCGTTGGCGGCGCGCAGCCGCTCCGAGAGCTCGATCACCAGAAGCCGGCCGATCTGGGGGTTGCGGTCGATCAGCCCCAGGAAATCGGCTTGGCGGACGGCGCCGAGCTCGACGTCCGTCAGCGTCTTGATCGACGCCGAGCGGAGCGACGAGTCGAACATCGACATCTCGCCGAAGAAATCGCCTTCCTTGAGGATCGAGAGGATCGTCTCGCGCCCGTCCGGGCCGACCCGGCAGACCGCGACCGACCCCGCGGCGATCACGAAGAACGTGTCGCCCGGCTCCCCCTCGCGCACGACGAACTGGTGCTTGGCGAACCGCCGGTCGGCGACCGTCGCCAGCACCTGCGACAACTGATCGTCGGTAAAGTCCCGGAACAACGGGATCCGGCGAAGCGTCGAGAGGTCGATCATCTGCCACCCTCATTCGGAGCGCCCCCGCGAGGCGCCCTTCGTCGGGCCACTGTGTTGCTGCTCACCCGCCTGCCCCTGCGCGTCATAGCGGGCTGTGACGCCGGGCACCCGGCCCGGTATGACAGGCGGCTACGATCCCGTCCTGCACGCGCTCTCCGTGGAGCCGCGCGTCGCGCGCCCCGGCGAGACGGTGTGCATCGAGTTCCGCACGCGCAATCTCGGCGCGGCGCCGAGCCCGCCGACGACGGTCACCTTCATGCTCCCCGACGGGCTCGAAGCGCTCGCATCCGGAGAGGCCGAGGTCGAGCCGGTCGGACCGGGCGCCGAGCTCGTCGCGACGATCCTTGCTCGCGTCCGGCTACCGCTCGAGGACGGCACGCAGCTTTCGGTCCAGGCGCTGGTTCGGCTGCCGGATGCGGAGTTCGGAACGAACGTCTGCGCGCTGCTCGTGCGCAGCCGGCCGGTGTTCGACGGACCGGCGAGCGGAACGTTCGTCGAAGTGCTCGACGTGGAGACGGTGCGCGTGCGAGCGGAAGTCACGAACGAAGGAGACGGGCCGGCGCACCCCGTGCGCGTCGCGGTGCCGGCACCGATCGGCTGCGAACGCCTCGACGGCGACGGCCCCGCGATCCTCGAAGCGCAGCGGCTCGACGCCGGTCAGCGCATCGCGTTCGCGTTCAACGCGCGCATCGTGCGACCGGTCGCGAAGATCGTCGCCGATGCCGGCGAGGTGCGGTTCGGCAACGGGAGGACCTGCGCATTGCCGGCGCGGGGTACCGTCGTCCCCGAGCCGGTGCTCGCGCCGCCGCGGGTTGAGCTGCTTCCGTTCCGGCGGCGCGTCAAGTGCGAAATAGAGCTGCGCAACGACGGTTGGGGCGATGCTCGCGACGTCACGGTTCGCATCGTCTTACCGCCGGCGCTGAAAATTGCCGCTAACACCGTTGCGGTCGACGGCGTCCTCCTGGAGTGTCGCGCGAAGCGCAACCGAAAGGCCGAGCCGGCGTTCGCGCACGCGGTCCGGCTCGAGGACGGATGCGCGGTCGTGATCGGAACGATCCCGGCTCGGGAGCGCGCACGGATCACGCTGGCCGCGGCGCATCCTGCGGGACGGAACGGCGGAACGATCGGCGTTCGCGCCGGCGAGCACGCGGTCGAAGCTCCGTTCGTTCCCGAGCACGTACGCGACGTACGGCTCCGCCTGGCCGACGCGCCGCGCGCAATTGCACCAGGCGAGACGACGCGACTGATGGCTCAGATTGTGAACGCGGGTGACCTCGTCGAGAAGCTGCAGCTATCAGCGTTCGGATGCGGCATCGCGCCGTCCGCACCGGTGCGGCTGAGGCCGCTCGCTGTTGGTGCAAAGATGACTGTACCGCTAGAGATATGTTTCAATCCTGAGGACGAGGAGTCAGACAAGATTTCCGTGACGGCGATCGTCTCCGACGCTGAGGAAGCTTCTATCGTACCGGCCGGACCCGTCGCCCGCGGCGAGCGGGCACGTCAAAGT
>DASZGA010000167.1:0-14899 GCA_035939295.1 Candidatus Elarobacter sp.
TCCATCAAGCCGCGGATGTTGCGCGCGGTGAACTCGCTCGCCCACACGCGAAAGCCGCCGGCCGCCGTCGCGCGCTCGGCGCGATCGTAGATGAAACCGTAGACCTGCGGGATCGTGCGCACCATCCCGATGTAGCCGTCGCTGACGACCTTCGAGAAAAGCGAGGCCGCATAGCGGTAGCTGTCGACGACCTCGCCGCGGATCCCGCGCGCGGCGAGACGCACGCGCACCGCGTCGGCGGCGGCCCGATGGCCTTCGCCGACACGCGCGGAGAGGAACAGGACCGGGCCGGTTACGCTTGTTCCTCCGGCGGCGACGACTCTTCGGCGAGCACGAAGAAGTCGTCGAGGATCTCTTGCGCGAGCTCTTCGTCGTCGAGCAGCTCGCCGAGCTGATCGGTCACGACGAACTCGTCGTTCTGCTCGTTGTAGCAGACCGCGTACGCGTTCCCTTCGTCGTCCTCGACCAGGCCGACGACCTCGAACCGCAGCGCGGTGCCGTCCTCCATGTGCAGCTCGAGGACGTCTTTGAGATCGAGCGGCTGCTTCTCGCCGCCGCTGCCGTTGGCGCTCGCACCCGTGGTGCCGTTGGTATCGATGACGATCTCCTTATTTGAGATACCGCTCGACGTTCGCGTTGTGCTCTTGCAGCGTCTTGGCGAAGGCGGAGTGGCCGTCGGGTTTGGCGACGTAGTACAGGTAGTCTGTTTTGGCGGGCCGGAACGCGGCGTCGAGCGAGGCCTTCCCGGGGTTCGCGATCGGCGTCGGCGGCAGGCCGGTGTGCCGGTAGGTGTTGTACGGCGAGTCGATCTGCAGATCGCGCTTCGTGATCACATCGTGATGTTCCGGGAACGTGTACTCGATCGAGGCGTCTACCTCGAGCGGCATGCCTAGCCGCAGCCGGTTGTAGATGACCGAGGCGATCAGCGGCCGGTCCTGGTCGACCTTTCCCTCGCGCTCGATCAGCGAAGCGATCGTCACGACCTCGGGGACCGTGCGGCCGAGCGCCTTGGCACGCGCGTGCGCGTCGGGCGGGAGCTCGCGGCGGAACTGGTCGACCAGGATCTTCGCGATCTGGTCCGGCGAGTCGTCGGTCGGGACGAGGTAGGTGCTGGGGAAGAGGTAGCCTTCCAGGTTCCGCGTCGTCGTGCCGCCCAGCTCGATCCCGCCCGAGCGCAGGAAGGCGCGCTCGTATGCGGCCGGCTCGCCGAGCGCGCGGCTCCCCAGCGCCTGCGCGATCTCGCGCGCCGTCCAGCCCTCCGGGATCGTGATCCACACCGCGAACTGCTCGCCGCGCACCAGCCGCTGCAAGACGCTGTCGCTGGTCTGGTGGGCCGGAAACCGGTACTCGCCGGCCTTCACGTCCGCATCGACGTGGCGCAGCCGCGCCAGCAGCCGGAACGCCAGCGGGTGCTGCAGCACGTGCTTCTCGCTCAGCGCGTCGACGACTTGCGAGAACGTCGCGCCGCGCGGGATGATGACGTCGGTCTGCTGCGCCGGAAGCTCGTTGTCGACATAGACCGCGTTGCGAAACCACACCGACGCCGCGCCGACGATCACGCCGACGCCGAGGATCGTCGCGAACGCGATGCCGAGCAGCGCACGGCCGGCGCGGTTCACCGCGGCCTGCGGGCTAGCCACGTCTCGAGGATCCCGACGGCGGCGAGCTGATCGACGACTTTCTTGCGCTTCGCGCGCGAGACGTCGGCGCCGATCAGCGCCTTCTGCGCCGCCGCCGTCGTCAGCCGCTCGTCGACGCGCTCGATCGCGCCGCCGAACGCGCGCGCGAGGTGCGCGACGAACTTGTCGATCTGCTCGCTCGCCAGCGCGCGCTCGCCGCTCATCGTGAGCGGGTCGCCGACGACGATCGTCTGCGCGCCGCGCTCGCGCGCAAGCGCGACGATCGCATCGACGTCGTCGCGCACGTTGGTGCGCTCGAGCGTCGAGTGCGGGAACGCGAACGTCCCTTCGCCGACCGCGACGCCGATGCGCCGCGTGCCGACATCCAAAGCGATGACCGCGCTCACGTCGATTGAAACTCGTAGACTAAGGCGCGCGCCTTGGGGCGTTTGCCGAGGTGCCAGGTCACGATGTCGTCGCACGCTCGGGTGACGCGAAGCGTTGCCGTGAGTGCGGCGCCGGAACCGCGCTGCGCGCCGAGCGCGCGGAAGTTCGCGACGTCGGCGGCGTCGAACGCGTGCTCGTCGCCGCGCGCGCCGTAGCAGCGCTCGCAGCCGAGCCCGCCGCCGTCGAGGTCGAGCCACGCGCCGTGCTCGTTGAACCCCTCGCCGCAGCGCACGCACGCGTCGTCCGCCGGCGCGAGCCCGAGCGCGTGCAACAGCCGCAGCTGAAAGCGCGGGACGAGCACCGCCGGCGAGTCGCTCGCAGCGACCGCGGCGATCGCACCGGCGAGGAGCGCGTAGATCTCCGGAAGCGCGAGCTCGTGCTCGCAGAACAGGTCGATCGTCTCGGCGAACAGCGAGGCGGTCGCGAGCGCGTCCGGACGGCACAGCCCGCTCCAGTACGAGGCGATCGTCCGTGCCTCGGTGATCACGTCGAGCGAACGCCCTTTGTGCAGCGCGACACGAACCTCGGCGAGCGGCTCGAGCCGGCCGGCCATCGAGCTGCGCGGGCGGCGCACCCCTTTGGCGACGGCGTCGACCTTGCCGCGCTCCCGGGTCAGGAGCGTGAAGACGCGATCGGCCTCACCGAGCGGTCGCGCGCGCAGCACGATCGCGTCGGTGGTCGAGCTTCGTTCGGTCAGCGGAGCTGCCTTGAAAAGAGTTCAGTCACGGACGGTAGCGGCTTCGGCCTCGGGGGCGTCCGAAGCCTGGCTGGCGGTCAGGACCCGCACCGCCAAGATGCGGCGGCCGCGGGTGCGGTCGACACGCAGCCGCACCCCCTCGCCGGCGTCGATCTGCTCGCCCTCGCGCGGCAGCCGGCCGAACAACCCGACGATGTAGCCGCCGATCGTCTCGAACTCTTCGTGCGGGAGCGAGATGCCGAGCGCGTTGTTGACGTCCTCGATGTTGGTCCCCGCCTCGACGACCGCTTCGCCGTCGCTCAAGCGGCGGATCGGTTCCTCTTCACCTTCGTCGTGCTCGTCGCGTATCTCGCCGACGATCTCTTCCAGCAAGTCTTCCATCGTGACCAGACCCGCCGTCCCGCCGTACTCGTCGAGGACGATCGCAAGCGAGTACTTCCCGCGCTGCATCTCGCGCAGCAGCTCCGAGATTCGTTTGTTCTCCGGCACCAGCGTCACCGGGCGCATCAGCGAGCGCAGCGCGGTCGACGCGATCGTTCCGTTCGAGAGCGCGATCAGCAGCTCGCGGTCGTGCACGACGCCGATCACGTTGTCGACCGTCTCGTCGTACACCGGTAATTTCGAATAGCCTTCGGCGATCACGAGGTCGAGCGCGCGGCGCGGCGAGGACGTCACGCTGACGGTCACCATGTCGGTGCGCGGCGTCATCACCTCGCGCACGATCGTGTCGCCGAACTCGATGATCGAATGGATCAGCTCGCGCTCTTGCTCTTCGAGGACGTTCTGCTCGACGCCGACGTTGACGATCGTCTTGATGTCGTCCTCGGTGACGTACGGCCCGGCGTGCGGGATTCCGCCGAAGATCCGCACCAGGCCGTCGCTGATCCACAGAAACGCCGAGGTGACCGGCGAGAGAATGCGCGCCACGAAGTTCAGGAACGGCGCGAGCCGCAGCGCGGTGCGGTCGCCGGAGCCGACGGCGATCGTCTTCGGCAAGATCTCGCCGAAAAGCAGCAGGACGACGGCCATAACCAGCGTCGACCAGACCGCCGCGTTCGGCACGTTCCACGAGATGAACAGCGCCGTCGCCACCGAGTCGGCGGCGAGCAGCACGACGGTCGAGCCGATCAACACGGACGTGAGCGTCCGGTTGCGGTTCTCGATCAGCTTCTCCAGCCGCTCGGCGCCGCGGATCCGCTTCTCGGCGAGGGCGCGGGCCCGAATCCGGTTGATCGAGACGATCGCCGCTTCGGAGGCGGCGAAGAACGCCGCCGCGCCGACCAGCGCGACCAAGAGGACGATCTCGGGCCAGTGCGCCTCCGCCGTCATCGCGGCGGGGTCGGGCGGCGCCTGCCCGAGGGTGGTAGCGGGTCGGTACTCAAGCGGGGGTCATTATAACACACGCCCGGGAACGGGGACGCCGCCGGCCGGTCGCTAGCCGAGATCGTCCAGCGTGAGGTCGTGGGCGCCCTTCCAATGTGCCTTGTAAGCGGCGCGCGGGACGCTATCGTCCTTCCCCTGGGCCTTGAGCGCCTCGGCGAGCCCCCACTCGAGGTGCGGGTCGTTCGGGAAGCGTGCCAGCTCGGCGCGGAAGACGGGCTCCGCGCCGGCCGCCTGGCCGGCTGCAAGGAGCGCGGCGCCGTAGCCTTCGCCGACCGGCGCCATCCAGTAGTCCTTCGGGTCGCCGCTGTACGCGAGGCGGTTGAGCGCGTACGCGGCGGCGTAGCAGTCGACGGCACGGGCGCACGCGATCGGCGGCGTGGGGACGCCCGCACACGTATACGGCCGGAACGCCGTTCCCGGCCGGTGCTTCGCGATCTGCGCGCGCACGAGCAGCGCCAGCGTCGCATCCTTCTGCGCGCAGCTGAGCGGGTCGGCGATCTCCAGCGCGAGCTTCGCCGCACCTTGGCGCGCGGCGCTCAGCGAAGCGAGCTGTTCCCGCCACGGCTCGCGAATAGCTTCGTCGGGGTGCGGCGAGGGCAGCTGTGCGTCGTCGTGCAGTCGCAGCAGCAGGCTCAGCAGCGGTCGGCCGTTGGGGTACTGCTCGATCGGCGGCCCGTGCGACGCACCGCTTGCGTGAAACGCGCCCTGCACGACCGCGCGCGCCTCGTCGTTGCGGCCGATCGTCGTGAGCGAGTAGAGGACGAAGTCGATGTCGTGCGTGTGATAGCGGTCGAGGTAGTGCTGACCCTCGCCGTCGCCTTCGCGGTAGTACCGGTGGTCGTTGTCGAGCGCGCGCGCGTTGGTGCGGATCGTGCGCTCGTACTCGCCGTCGCGGGTGAAGATGTGTCCGGCCATGTGCGGGAGGTGCGAGAGGCCGTCGGGATAGCCGTAGCCCTCCAGTGCTCGCGCGTCCGGTCTCGCGCGCTGCCATGCCAGCGGGCTGTTCTTGTTCGAGATGTACTCGTTCTCGTGGATGCTCAGGTGGTGCGCGCCGAGGTTCCACGGCTGAAGCTGCTCGGCGCGCGCGAGCCCGTCGAGGATCTGCTTCTGGTGGTGGGCCTGATCGCGCGTCGTGTGACGGACCTCTTCGCTCATCGCGTGCGCCGCGAGAGCGGCCGGCAGCGGGCATGCGGACTGCTGCGCGGGATCGGTGTCCGTCAGGTTGTCGAGCGTGTACAGCGCGTAGCCCGCGACGACCAGGAAGTTGGGTCTGTCGTGATGGCGCGCCATCGCAGGGCCGAGCCGGTCGCCGTATGCGGTCAACTCGTTCGGACACGTTCCGCCCGAGAAGCGCGCCACGGCGGCGTGCACCAGATCGCGCATTTCGCTGTCGTCCGACGGCTTGAGCGCCTGCGCCGCATTCCGCGCGGCGAGCGCGCCGTTCTTTTCCGTCGCAGCGGTCCACGGCAGGTTGATGTCGATCGTGTACGTCTCGGCGATCGCCCACCACGCGAACGCGAGTTCCGCGCCGTGGTGCAGACGCCGGTGCGATGCGAGCGCCTCTTTGAAGTACGCGCGCGCCTCGCCGCCGTTGAACCCGTACATCATCGCGACGCCGCGGTCGATCGCGTGCTGCGTCGCCGCGTCGGCACCCGGGACCGGCCAGCTGGCGGTCGCGCACGGCAGGTCGGGACGGTCGAGCGACGCGCGCGGGAACGTACACGGCGGCGAGGGCGCGCCTTGCGCCGTGGCCGGCCGCGGCGGCAGCGGAAGCACGGCGAACGCCGTCGCGAGCATGACGGCGGCGAGACGTCGCATGAACACACCCCTTCGAAGAACGATCGTTTTGCGCTGCGTTCGAAAGGCGGGAGGCGATGTCCCTTCGCACCGCGGCCGCCGGGTCAGCGCGCCAAGTGCGACCAGAGGACGAACGCGCCGACCGCGACCGCTCCGAGCGATGCGATCAGCACTGCCGCCGCCGCCACGTCCTTGGCGTGTTTCGCCAGCGGGTGCAGCTCGGGCGAGGCGAGATCGACCACTGCTTCGAGCGCGGTGTTCAACAGCTCTACCGTAACGACCAGCGCGATCGCGAGGACCATCGCCGCCCACTCGAGCGGCGCCAGATGCAGCACCGCGCCGCCGGCGAGGACCAGCACCGCGAGCACGGCGTGAATGCGAACGTTGCGCTGCGTCCGCCACGCCGCCGCGCATCCGGCGAACGCGAAGCCGAACGCCGCCGCGAGGCCGTGGCGGTGCGGGTGCGCGCTATCCGAGATCGGCGAGCGTGAGATCGCGCGGTCCCTTCCAGTGGCTCTTGTAGGCGGCGCGCTGCGCCGCGTCGTCCTTCCCCTGCGCCTTCAGCGCCTCGGCGAGGCCGAACTCCAGGCGCGGATCGTTCGGGAAGCGCTTCAGCTCGGCGAGGAAGACGGTCTCCGCGTCGGCGGGCTTTCCCTCGGCGAGCAGCGCGGCGCCGTAGCCTTCGCCGATCGGCGTCGGCCAGAAGTCCTTCGGATCGCCCGGAAAGTCGTTCTTGGTGAGCCCGTACGCCTTCGCGTACGCGGCGGCGCGCGCGGCGGCGTCGTGCGCGCCGAGCGCGATCGCCGCGTCGATCAGCGCAGGGCGCGCGCCCAGCAGCGCGTCGCCCGAGACCTTCGCGCGGATCGTGCGCGCCGTCGCGACGTCGCCGCCCCGCGCCGACGCGATCGCTGCCGCAAACCCGCTGTAACCGGTCGTCGCGCCCTTCGCCAGCTCGACGACGTGCGCGTCGTCGTGCAGCCGCAGCGCGGTCTTGAGCTGAGAGAAGGTGTCCTCTTTTTTCACCGCGGCGCGCGCTTCGTCGTTGCGGCCGAGCGTCGTCAACCCGTAGGCAACGAAGTCGACGTCGTGATCGTGATAGAACCGCATGTATTCCTGGCCCGGCCCGTTCCCCATTGCGAACCACACACGGTCGTTCTCGACGGCGCGCTGGTTGTCGGAGACGAGCCGTTCGTACTCGCCGGTCCGCGACCAGATGTGTCCGGCCATGTGCGGCAGATGCGACTCGCCCGGCGGATAAGAGTACGACGAGAGCGCGTCGGCGTCGGGAACGGCCTGCTGCGAGCGGTGCGCGTTCTCGAGCAGATGGATTCGCAGATGGTGCGCGCCGAGGTTCGTCGGCTCGAGGATCAGCGCGCGGTCGGCGTCGTCTTGAATCTCGCGCGCTTTCGGGGTGAGCGCGTCCTTGCCGTCGAGCAGCGCATCCTCGGCGGTGTAGATCGCGTAGCCGGCGACGACCAGCGCGTTCGGCTCGTCGCGGTGCACCTTGGCGTACGCGCTCATCGCGTCGGCGAAGCGCGCGAACTTCTCTTTCTCGGTGCCCTTCGCGTAGCGCTTCGCCATCGCGTCGATCAGCGCGCGCTCTTCGGCGCTCGCGCGCGCGAGCCGGCGGCGCGCCTGCGCGACCGCTTCGGCGCCGCGCTTCTCGCCTTCCGGGGTCGAGGGGCGGTTGATGTCGATCGTGTCGGCTTCGGCCTGGCCCCAGTACGCCATCGCGAGCTCCGGATCGCGCTGCGCCGCCTGCTCGAACGCGACCCGCGCCTCGCCGACGTCGAAGGCGTATAACATCGCGACGCCGCGGTCGAACGACTCCTGCGCCTGCGGGTTGGTCGTCGAGACCGCCCAGTGCGCGCGCGCTTCTTCCGCCGCGCGCGCGGGCGGCGATCCGCTCGCGGCCAGCGAGAGCACGAGCGCGAGCACCGGGAACGCGTACACGAACCGCTTCATCGGGGCGTCGTTTCGAGATAGGGCCACGGCATCCCGACCGAATCCGCGAGGCGCCGCTCTTCGGCCTCCATCACGGCCCGCTCGCCGGGTTCCATATGGTCGTGGCCGGCCAGATGGAGGACGGCGTGGATCAGCAGCCGCTCGACCTCACGCGCCAGCGGCGCGTCGTAGTCCGCGGCCTGCCGGCGCGCCGTGTCGACCGAGATCACGATATCGCCGAGCATCCGCTCTGGGCCGTCCTCGCGGACCAGCGGCCGCGTCGCACCGCGGCGGTCGAACGACTCCGGCAGGTGGAACGGAAAGCTCAGCACGTCGGTCGGCGCGTCCTTCCCGCGGTGCTCGCGGTTCAGCTCGCGGATCGCGGCGTCGCGGACGAACGTCAGCGACACGCTGCTTCCGTCTTCGCCGATCTGCGCGAGGAGCGCGCGCACGACGCGAACCGCCGCGCGGGTGTCGAGCCCGCTCCCGCGCGTTCGGTTCTCCAGATACACCAACGACGGTTACGAAAGGTGTTCGCGCGCGTCGCGCTCGTAGGCGGTGATGATCCGGCCGACGAGCGGATGGCGCACGACGTCGGACTCGTTCAGCCGCACGATCCCCACGTCGTCGATCCCGCTGAACAGCCGCTCGACGTCGAGCAGCCCGCTGCGCATCCCGCGCGGCAGGTCGATCTGCGTGTCGTCGCCGTTGACGACCATCTTCGAGCTCGCGCCGAGGCGGGTGAGGAACATCTTGAGCTGCTCGCGCGTCGCGTTCTGCGCTTCGTCGAGGATTACGAACGCGTCGTTCAGCGTGCGGCCGCGCATGTACGCGAGCGGCGCGACCTCGATCGTTCCGCGCTCGAGATACCGCTGCGTCGTCGCGTCTTCGAGCATCTCTTGCAGCGCGTCGTAGAGCGGGCGCAAGTACGGATCGACCTTCTCCTTCAGATCGCCGGGAAGAAAGCCGAGCTTCTCGCCCGCTTCGACAGCAGGCCGCGACAGGATGATCCGCGAGACGTCGCGCGCTTTGAGCGCGCGCACCGCCATGACGATCGCGAGGAACGTCTTCCCCGTCCCCGCCGGGCCGATCGCGAACGAGAGCGTGTTGGCGTCGATCGAGGCGACGAGCGCACGCTGGCCGTCGGTCTTCGGGCGGATCTCGCGGCCGCGCGCGGTCGTCGCGAGCGTCGGCGGGATCCCGCGCTCGCCGGCGGCGCGCGCCGCCAGCGCGACGTCGTCCGGCGTCACCTGAGCGCCGGCCCGCGCGGCGGCGAGCATCGCGCCGAGGACGTCCTCGGCACGGCGAACCGCACCGCCTTCGCCGGAAAGATGAACGCGGTCGCCGTCGAGCCGCAGGACCACGGGGATGAGCGCTTCGAGGGCGTTGAGGTTTTGGTCGCGGTATCCGCAGAAGCGGAGGGGATCGGAAAGCCCGCTGAGGTCGAACGTGGCCTCGCTGGTGATCGACGGCATCTAGTGGTTAGAACGCCTTTCGGAGCCCCGAAGTTGTCACCGCAGGCCGACGGGCTTTCCCAGAACTTCCGCCAGGATCACGGCGCCGCGGGCGTGCGCCGGGTCGCCGAACGCGTCGTCGAGCAGCCTTCGCGCCGGGACGCGCACGGTTTGCGAGACGAACACCGGCACGTCGGTGGAGCGCATCGAGGCCGGCGGAACGGTACGCCGCGCGGACTGCACGCTGGGCTGCCCCGGGCGGCTCGTATAGGCCGGCGCCGGAACGTACGCCGGCGCGTTCGCGGGGCCGCGCTGCGCCGCGGCTTGCTGAGCCGCGGCTTGCTGAGCCGCTGCGGCTTGCTGCGCGGCAGTTGCTTGCCGGCCTGCCGCGGCTCCGCTGGGATCCGGCTGCTGCAGCGTTGCGGTGAACTGCTGCGCCGCGGCCTGCTGCTTCGCCGCCCAATCGCTGAACCGGCCGCGGACGCCGCGCAGCCGCGACGCGATCGTCGCGATGATGACCACCGCGACGATCAGGAAGTTCAGCAGGCTGCCGAAGTCGTGCGCGCTCACTGCGTGATCGGGGTCGTCCCGCCCGGCGGCGGCGTGTTGTCGGTCCCGACGCTCGAGCCGATCGCGCCGCGCATCTCGGTGTCGGCCTTCACGTTGTTGAGCTTGTAGTAGTCCATCACGCCGAGGTTGCCGGCGCGGAACGCTTCGGCCATCGCTTGCGGGATCTGCGCTTCGGCCTCGACGACCTTCGCGCGCATCCTCTGCGTCTCGGCTTTCATCTCTTGCTCGGCGGCCATCGCGGCGTACTGCCGCTCCGCGGCCTTCGCTTGCGCGATCTTGCGGTCGGCCTCGGCTTGCGAGGTCTGCAGGTCGGCGCCGATGTTCTTTCCGACGTCGACGTCGGCGATGTCGATCGACACGATCTCGAAGGCCGTCCCCGCGTCGAGTCCTTTCGCGAGCACCGCTTTCGAGATGCGGTCCGGATATTCGAGAACTTCTTTGTGGTCGACGGCCGCGCCGACCGCGCTGACGACGCCTTCGCCGACGCGCGCGACGATCGTCGGCTCGCCGGCGCCGCCGACGTAGCGGTCGAGGTTGGAGCGCACGGTGATCCGCGCTTTGACGTTGAGCTGAATTCCGTTCTGCGCGACGCCTTGGAAGAGCGGCGTCTCGATCACCTTCGGGTTCACCGAGGTCTGCAGCGCTTCGAGGACGTCGCGGCCGGCAAGGTCGATCGCGGCGGCGCGCTGCCACTCGAGCGGGATCTGCGCGCGCTGCGCGGCGATCATCGCGAGCGTCACCTTGTCGACGTTTCCGCCGGCCAGGATGTGCGACTGCAATTGATCGACGGTCAGCGGGAGCCCGGCCTTGCGCGCGCGGACCAGGTTCGCGACCAGCAGGCCGGCCGGGACGCCGATGATCCGCATCCGGATCAGCGAGCCGATCGAGAGCGGCACCCCCGCCGCGACGGTGCGGATCCACAATCCGAGCGGGAAGTAGTACAAGAACATCGCGATCGCGATGATGATCAGGATGATGATGACGACGAGGAGAATCCCGGCCATTGCTTATCCTTCTGCTTCCGGGCGCACGAAAATTCGCGCGCCTTCGACGCGGGTGACGCGGACGGGTGTTCCGGCCGGGACGAAGTCCCCCTCCGTGAGCACGTCGGCGCGCGTCTCGCCGAACATCGCCACCCCTGCCGGGCGCAAGAACGAGAGCGCGGTTCCGCTCGCGCCGAGGAGATGGCGGTGGTCGAGCGACGCGACGTAGTCGGGGCCTTGCGCGCCGGCAAACGTGAGCCGCTTGAGGAACGCGTTCTCCGGGATCAGCCTGACCAGCAGCGTGAACGCGACCACGGTCAGCACGATCGCGATCGCCAGCGCCTGCAGCGCGCCGACGAAGAACGGCAGCCCGAACGCGAGCAGCACCGAGGCGACGAGGATCAGCGCCCCCAGCGATCCGGCTATCCCGTGCCCGGGCAAGACGTGCAGCTCGAAGAGGATCAGCAGCACGCCGACCAGCGCCAGCGCGAGAACCGCGCCGTTCGAGAACCCGGCGTAGATGTGGGTGCCGAAGAACAGCGCGAGCGCGCCGACGCCGATCGCGCCCGCAATCCCGTGCAGCGTCTGCAGCTCGATCAGCAGCCCCAAGAACCCGATCGAGAGCAGGATTCCGCTCACCGCGGGGTCGGTCGCGAAGCGCGCGAGCTGCTCGGCGAACGTGTACGACGCTTCGGTGTGCGGGACGCCGGCGAGGCCGAACCGCGCCAGCGCCGCGTCGAACGAGCCGACCGTCGCTTCGGAGAACCCTTCGGTCTTCGCCTGATCGGCGGTCAGCGTGAGGATCCCGTTCGGCGCCTTGTATTTCGGAACGTCGACGGTCGCGTCGACCATTGCGCCGGCGAGGTGCGCGTTGCGGTGATAGCGCGCCGCCGTCGCTTCGAACTCGCTGCGCAGTGCCGAGACGGTTTTGACCGTCTTCGGAATCGGCTCGGCGGCGCCGATCGAGCCGCCGGACTCGATCGCGATCCGCGAGGCGGAGAGCGAGACCAGCGCGCCGGCCGAGAACGCGCGCTCGACGAACGCGTCGACCGGGACCTCGCTGCCGAGCAGCGCGTCGCGAATCTCGAACGCCGCGCTGACCAGCCCGCCCGGCGTGTTCACGTCGAGGACGATCGCCTTCGCGTGCTGTTCTTTCGCCTCGGAGACGGCGCGCGCGACCATGTGCGCCATCCCGGCATCGATCGTCCCGTTGATCGGGACGACGACGATGGCCCGCCCGCTCCGTTCGTCCTTTGCCGACGCCGCGTGCGCCCAGGCCGAAAGCGCTCCGGCCAGGAGACAGAGCAGGGCGAGGAGACGGCGGGCGTTCACACGCCGAACTACCCCGGCGCACCGAAGGAGGTTACGCCGAGGCGAGCTCTTCGGTCACGATCTGCCGGACGGCGTTGCCGTCGGCGAGCCCCTTGAGCTGCGGGAGGACCGCTTTCATCAGCGCGCCCTGGTTGCGGCCCTCCGGCGGGAGCGCGGCGAGCGCCTCGCGGACCAGCACGCGAATCTCCTCCGGCGACGTCTGGGCCGGAAGGTACTTCTGCAGGATCTCGCGCTCTTTTCGCTCCTTCTCGGCGAGCTCGGCGCGGCCGCCCTTCTCGAACTGCTCGATCGAGTCGCCGCGCTGCTTGACGAGCCGCTGGACGATCGCAAGCTGCTCCGCTTCGGTCGGGTCGACGTTCGCCTCTTTGCGCTTGTAGTTGAACGCCGAGACGGCGCTGCGCAGCGCGTCCAAGCGAACTTGGTCGCGCGCTTTCATCGCCTCCTTGAGATCCGCGGTGATCTGGTCCTTAATGCTCATCGGCCGCTGTGGAAGCGCAGCTGCAGGCGGATGATCCGCGGCGGAGCCGAGATTCGGCTGGCGACGAACGAGGTCTGGATCTCGCGACCGGCCGCGTCGACCGAACCGGCGACGACGGGCGTCCCCGCGCCCGGCGTGGCGAGATATGTCCCGTAGTTGTTGGTGTTGAACAGGTTCTGCACGCCGAGCTGGAGCTCGACGGTCTTGGTTACCGGGTGGCGCGCGGTGAGATCGAACTGCGTGAACGGCGGCTGGAAGTAGGCGTTGTTCTTCCCTTCGTAGTCGACGCCGAGACCGAAGAACGAGCCGTCCTTCAGCGAGTAGGTGAGCTGTCCGTAGCCCTTCAGGTACGGAATGCACGTCGCGATCCCGGGCGCCGCCACGCCGTTGCCGCAGATCTGCACGTTGTTCACCGGGAAGCTCGCGTTGCCCACGCTGTAAACGCTCGGCGGCAGCCCGGAAACGATCGAGCGTTCCGCGGCGACCGCGGCGTTGAAGCCGATTCCGAGCGGCGGCGCGTAGCGGTATTTCAGCGTCGCGATCTGCGTGGTGAGCTTCGCGACGTTGATCGGCGCGAAGATCCCCTCCAAGCCGCCGTTGGCCGGGATCGCGGTCGTCAGCGTCTCGAACACGTTGTGGATCACCGAGTCCTGGAGATCGAGGCTCAGCACGCTGCCGTTGCGGAAGCGCTTGTCGGCGCCCAGGCTGTAGGCGATGCTGACCTCGGGGACGAGATCGGCGTTCTTTTCCGTCAAGGATCCGCCGAGCGCGTAGATCCCCAGCGCCTGGTCCGGCGGCTTCTGGAACGTCGCGGTACCGCTGAGCTGACCGACGAACGGGAACGTGGTCGAGGTTCCGAACGCGGCGCGGTACGACACGTCGTTGGTCGGGCGGAACGTCAGCGCGACATGCGGATCGAAGCGCGGGATCGTGCGCCGGAAACCGACCAGCGTCGGATCGGTGAGCGAGGTCGGTCTCCATCCGACGACGGTGTAGAGCGTGTCGTAGAGGCCGACGTTGATTCCGACGTTGCGGATGCGGTGGATGTCGCCCGTCACCGAGACGGTCGAGTAGCGGTTGGTCGAGAACGGCACCGCCGTGCAGACCGGTTGAATGCAGCCGACGTACGCCAGCGTGCTCGTTCCGTGGAAATCGTAGGTGAGGTTGAACAGATCGTTGCCGAACGGGTGGATGTACGAGAAGGTCGTGCCGTAGAGCTTGTCCTTCTCGAACGTCTCGAACGCGGTTTGGAAGCACTCGGTCTGACCGTTCACGACCGTCGTTCCGCCGGACGGATTCGTCAGGCTGGAGAACGGCGGCGAGCACGAAGCGAGGAAGCCCGGGTCGTTCCCGCCGAGCGGCGGCCCCGGCGAGAATCCCGACGGGTAATTGACCTCGCCCTTGCCGATGATGACTTCCGGCTCGATGCTGCCGACGTAGGGCCGGACCAGCAGCGTTCCCTTTCCGATCGTCGTGCGAAGCTGCGCGTCGAACAGCGTCTGGTTGTTGTAGACGTACGAGCCGGGGAACCAGCCCAGCACGTTCACCCTGCTGCCGATCAGGTTCGCGTTGGCCGGATTGGTGCAGATCCCCGCGGTTCCGCAGCCGATGATTCCGAGTTGTCCGAGCGAGGTTCCCCACGCCGTTCCCTGCGGGCTGTAACCGCCCCATGCGCCGACGAAGCCGGCTTCGAACGACGTCACCGGCGAGAACTCGTAGCGCGCTTTGAGGACTTCGCCCTTGCTGAAGAACGAGCCGCTCGCGTTGTCGCAGAACTGGATGATCGCAAGGCCGTTGCCCTGCGGCAGCGCTTCGCACTGCTTTGTCTGGTAATACGGTCCGTTGTAGCCGTCGACGCCCAACCCGACGACATACTGAAACTTGCCGGCGGCGCCGGTGGCGAGCATGTGGCTGAACTGCGTCTGATAGTTGTCGAATCCGGTCGCGAACTCGTACGTCGGCGTGCGCGTGAACGACGGCGTGAGCAAGTTGACGGTGCCGCCGACGGCGATGTTCGCGAACGGCGTCGTGTTGCCGGGACCGGACTGCGTCTCCACCCCGCCGCTCAGGTACGAGGGATAGTACGTGCTGACCCAGACGCCGTATTGCCCGAGCGCGAGCGGATGACCGTCGATGAGGACTTGCGTCTCGTACGGCTGCACGCCGCCGACGATGATCGAGGTGTCTTGCTGGCT
>DASZGA010000168.1:0-5285 GCA_035939295.1 Candidatus Elarobacter sp.
CGTTCAACTCGACGGGCCCGAACAGCGCCGCCACCGGTCCGTATCAGAACCTCACGATCAGCACGACCTGGGGCTCGTACACGCCGAGCGGATCGGCGTCGTTCTCGATCAGCCAGGCCACGGGCAGCGGCGACATCAGCCCCGGCGGATTCCCGCTCAACACCAGCAACGGTCACGTCGTACGGTACGTAAGCTTCAGCGCGACGCCGCCGCTCACGTTCACGTTAACGCCGGACGCCGTCTTCACGATGGCTTCGCCGGGAACGTTCGGCGGAACGACGTGTTACCTCTACAGCCTCAACGGCGGGCAGAACAACACGCCGGTGTGGACGGCGATCCTCGGGCCGCAGAGCCCGTCCGGAAACCCGCCGGCGGTCCACTTCCCCGCGCAGTCCATCGCGCCGAACACGGTCAGCGTCGGCAACAACAACGCCAGCGGCAGCAACGGGATCGTCTACCTCTCCCTGAACTGCAACTAGCCGGTTCGCAGGCACCGGAGGATGCCGCGGGGCATTTCTCCGGTGCCATGACCTACGAGATCCGGCCCGACGACGCGCTCGTCGTCGTCGACGTCCAGCACGACTTTCTGCCCGGCGGCGCGCTCGGCGTCGCCGAAGGGGAGCGGATCTTCGAGCCGATCGACGAGCTCGCGCCGCGCTTCGCGCGCGTCTATGCGACGCGCGACTGGCATCCCGCCGACCACTCCTCGTACGCCGAGCAGGGCGGGCCGTGGCCGGTCCACTGCGTCGCGGGGACGCACGGCGCGGCGTTCGACCCGCGGCTCGATCTGGAGCACGTCGACGTGGTGGTCGACAAGGGGACGGACCGCGAAACCGACGGCTACAGCGGGTTTGCCGCGACGTCGCTCGAGAGCGATCTGCGCGAGCACGGCGTAAAGCGCGTGTTCGTGTGCGGGCTTGCGACCGACTACTGTGTGAAGGCGACGGCGCTCGACGCGCGCGCCGCCGGCTTCGACGTCGTCGTGATCGAAGACGCCGCAGCGGCGGTCAACGTCGATCCGGCCGACGAGGAGCGCGCGCTGCGCGCGATTCGCGACGCCGGCGCGGCGGTCGCGCAGACGCGCGAAATCGTCGGAAACGCCCGTCTCGTACGGCGCTAGCGTCGTCGCGGTCGAGCCGCACGGGCTCGACGCGATCGACGCGCGCGAGCGGCACGGCACGCCGCGCGATCTCTTCTTCTTGTGGTTCGGCGCGAACGCGGAAACAGCGACGTTTGCGGTCGGAATCCTGTCGGTGGCGCTGTACGGGACTTCGCTGCGCGGTGCGGCGTTCGGCCTGCTGGTGGGGAACGCGCTGGCGTACGTCGTCGTCGGGCTGCTCTCGCGGATGGGGCCGCGCTTCGGGTTGCCGCAGATGGTCGCTTCGCGCCGCGCGTTCGGGCGCGACGGCAACGTGCTGCCGGCGGTGCTCGCGTTTCTCGCCGGCGTCGGGTGGTTCGCGGTCGACAGCGTCTTCGGCGCGCAGGCGCTCGGCGCGCTCGCGCATCTGAGCTATCCGGTCGCGCTGGTGCTGCTGCTGGTCGCGCAGGTCGCGCTGGCGGTGTACGGTCACAACGCGATCCACGCGTTCGAGCGGGTCGCGAGCGTTGCGCTGCTGATCGGGTTCGCGACGATCGCCGCGGCGACGCTCGCGCACGTGCGCTTCGACGCGCCGTTCGATCCGCGCGCGCCGTTCGCATCCGGCGGTGAGACGGCGGGGATCGTCTTTTCGGCTGCGCTTGCGTTCGCGTACGCGATCGGTTGGGGGCCTGCGGCGTCTGACTACTCGCGCTATCTTCCGGCCTCGAGCGATCCGCGCGCGGTGACGCGGTGGGCGTTTCTCGGCGGCTTCATCCCGTCCGCGATCTTGGAATTGCTCGGCGCGGCGGCGGTGACCGCGACGCGCGCGCCGGGGATCGCGAGCGCGACGCCGGCCGAGACGATCGGATTGCTCGCGCACGGCAACGGCATCGTCGCGGCGATCGGCCTTGCGACGGTGCTGATCGGAACGATGAGCGCGAACTGCTTGAACCTGTACTCCGGCGCGCTCGCTGCGCTGGTCGCATGGGACGCGCGCCGGCGCATCGAGACGGCGCTCGGCGTCGCGGCGGTGCTGGCGGCGCTCACCCTCGCCGTCTTGCTCGCCGCGCGCGCGAACGATCCGGCGGCGCATTTTTCACTTGCGGTCGTCGCGCTCGCGGCGCTGGCGCTCGCCGTCCTCGGATTCGTCGTCGTGCGGTGGACGCTGGCGCGCTGGCAGTCGGCGGTGGCGGTCGGCGTGCTCGGCGGCGCGCTCGCGTTCGGCAGCGCGGATCCCACCGCGACCGCGCACCTCTACGGCAACTTTCTCGGGCTGTTGACGACGTGGGCCGCGCCGTGGGCGGGCGTGCTGCTGGCAACGCGTGACGCGACCGCACGGCGCACGAACGCGCCGGCGCTGATCGCCTGGCTCACCGGGATCGCCGTATCGATGCCGTTCTGGCAGCAGTCGTGGTTCACCGGACCGCTCGCCGCGGCGTACCCGAAGCTCGGCGACGTCTCGTACTTCCTCGCCTTCGGCGTTGCATACATCGTCGCGAAGGCTCTGTCGTCGCCCGCTCGGCCAACAGAGGTAAGCGAGCTCGGCTGACGAAATCGCGCGCGATGATGCAGACCATGCGGGTGGCGGTCGTCGCCGCATTCGCCTTTGCCGCCGGCTTCGCGGCGTCGCACCTCTCCGCTCCGGCACGCGCCGATACCCCGGCGCCGGCGCCCGCCGTCACGCCGCACTACTATCCCGACCTCGCGAACCTCGCGCCGCCGCCTGGGAAGCCGATGGTTGTAGCGAGCGCGGCGGGCGCGAGCGTCGCCTACCTCGTCGGGTCGCTCCCCTCGCACACGCACCCCGTCGCGAACGAATTCCAGTACGTCATCGCGGGTCGCGGAACCGAACAGTTCGGCGACTGCCGCGTCGCGATCAAACCCGGGACGTTCTTGGTGATTCCACACGGCTATGGACATGCCGGGATGAAGCTCGCCCCGGGCTCCGAGCCGCTCCGGGTGCTCGCAATCAAGTCGCCGCCCGACACGCGGAACGGACCGCCGGCGCCGATCATCTGTCAGCGCTGATCGGGGAAGCGAGCGGTTGCGCGTCGCAGAGTCCGTCATGACGCACACCGCACTCCGTACTGCCGTGGTCGCCGCCCTCGCCTTCGGCGCGGGTCTCGCGGTCGCGCACGTGCCCCAATCCGCGCGCGCCGCCGCGGCGCCGCTCCAACCCGCCGTCATCGACATCGCGGCGATCACGCCCGCCGACCTGCCTACGCCGACGGCCGCCTCGCCGAACCTGCGATCGAAGACGCTCGTCGTCGCCGACGGCGCTACCGGACAAGTGCAGATCGGTACCGTCGTCAAGCACTATCACGCCGACGCGAACGAGATCCAGTTCGTCGTCTCCGGTTCCGGCACCGAATGGCTCGGCGACAAACAGATCGCGCTCAAGCCCGGAATGATGCTGATCATCCCCGCCGGCACGCCGCACGCCGGCACGACCGATCCGAACCTGAAGCTCGTCTCGTTCAAAACCCCGCCGCAAGCCGCCACCGACGTCCACCCGGTCCCGTAACGCCACGTCGCGCATGCGTTACTGCAAATATTCGATAACACATTTGCGCTAATGCATCGAAGATTCGCAGAGCAGCATTGATCTAGCGCGGCCCCTTGTCGCTCGTGCCCGTCGTCACAGACGCCGGGCACGATGCGAGACCATAACCGGCGCGCCGTTGTGCGTCTACTGTTCTCGTATGGGTTCCGGAGCGTCGGCGGCCCACACGAGAAGTTCGTTCATTCCGACGGGCGGTTGACACTTGTACCGCGGCAGAGTACCATCTCCGCCGGCGCTTGCCGCAATATAGCTCGGCAGATCGGTATCTCCACGAAACGCTTCGACAGGATGGTGCGTCGATGAAGACGGTAACGGTTCGAATTCTGCGTGATCCGGAGTCGCCCGACTGGTGGCTAGCGAAGTTTCGGTACGGCGGCCGCACTTGGTGCACGCAGGGCGCGGTCGTCGACGAGGCTCGCTATATGGCCGCCGACCTCTTGACGATCGCTGGCGTCGACGCGGACGCGATGGTGACGTTCGCCTACAACGACCGCGAATCGCTCGCGTCGCTTCTCGCCCATCCGGTGACGCCGTCGCTCCTCAGCGAGGAAGAAGCTGAGGCGGAGCTTGCCGAGGAAGACGACGGCGGCGACGTGGATCAGGAGTTGCTCGCGAAGCTCCTGGCCTCATGATGCGGCGGCGGTCTTCTCCCGGTCGCGGAAGTACTCGTAGGTCTTCCGCATGCCGTCGACCAGCGGGACTTCCGCTTCCCAGCCAAGCTCGCGCTTCGCTTTCTCCGGGTTGAAGTAAACTTCGCGTGCGTCGCCGGGGCGGCGGTCGGCGCGCGTGACCGGGGCTTCGAAGCCGGTCACTTCGACCATCGCGCGGTAGATCTCGTTGACCGAGGTCTTGCGGCCCGTTCCGATCGCGTAGATCTCGCCGGAACCTTTCGTCAGCGCGGCGACGTTCGCGCGCACGACGTCGCCCACGTATACGTAGTCGCGCGTCTGCTCGCCGTCCCAGTCGATCCGCACGCCCTGGCGCTGCAGGAACTTGCCGAGGAAGATCGCGATCACGCCCGCTTCGCCGTTCGGGTCCTGGCGCGGTCCGTACACGTTCCCGTACCGCAGCGCAGTATAGTCGAGACCGTGCTCGCTCTTGAAAAAGCGCAGGTAGTGCTCGGTGACCATCTTGGTGATACCGTACGGTGAGACCGGGCGCTGCGGAGAGCTCTCGTCGACCGGCATCGTCTCGACGTCGCCGTACGTCGCCGCGCTCGACGCGAAGATCACCTTGCGCGTGCCGGCTTTTACCGAAGCTTCGAGGACGTTCAGCATCCCGATCACGTTCACGTTCGCGTCGTACTTCGGATCGCGTGCGCCGATCGCGACGGAGTGCTGCGCCGCGTGATGGGCAACGATCTCCGGCTTGAACTCGGAGAAAATGCGCTCGATCCCGACTTCGTCGCGAACGTCCATGTGAACGAAGGAGACGCCGTCCGGGATGTTCTCGCGGCGGCCGCCGCCATGCGACCACAGGCTGTCGACGACGACGACCTCGTGACCGCCGGCGAGGAACGCGTCGACGAGGTGCGATCCGATAAACCCGGCTCCGCCGGTGACGACGATACGCATGCGAGCACCGAGGGTTCGGCCTCTCCGAGGACTCTCCCGCGCCGAACCGGCGCTTGGCCGCTTCTTGACT
>DASZGA010000169.1:0-9545 GCA_035939295.1 Candidatus Elarobacter sp.
CAGCGGCGAAGCGTATGCGATCGCCTGCGGCGTTCCCTCGAGATAGAACCGAACGTGCTGCGTCGAGACGACGAAGTCGACCGACGCGCCGCCGGCCTCGATCGCATCCGCCGTCGCAACCGCCGGCGCCGAACCCGCCGCAGCGGCCGGCGTCCGGAGCACCGTCTCGGCGACCAGCGCCGCAAGCCCGTTCTGCGAACCGGTCTGCCGGTCCAACCCTGCACGAACCAGCAGCCCGATTCCGGCCAGCGGCACGGCGCGGTCCGCGCGCACGTAGCCTTTCGCTCCGCCGACGTCGACGACCGTCGTGCGCGCCCCCGTTACCGGGGCGGCGCTCGCTGCGGAGGCCGGCGCCGCGAGCGCGCTGCCGGGAGTTGCCAACGCCAGTGCCGCGGAGAGCGCGGAGGCGGCTAGGTGCTTCATGGTCCGGGCGTCTTGCCGGGCTTCGGGGCGGGCGACGGCTTGCCGGACGGCCTTGCGGCGGCGGGGGTCGGCCTCGCGGACGGGCTGGCGACGGGGGCAGGTCTCGCGAGGGTGACGACGGCTGGCGGGGCGGTCAGGTATTTGCTGACGACGGCGGCGACGGCGGCCGGCGTGAGCTTCGCGGCCAGGGTGAAGTAGCGGCCGTCGGTTCCGCCTTCGGCGGGGGCGTACGCGGGGGCGCCCTCGACGGCGTACCAGCCGTAGACGTCGGAGACGTCGGACGGCGTCGCCATCTGGCTGAGCAGGTGGTAGACGAACCGCGCCCGCGCCGCCTCGAATGCCGGTTGCGGCATCGGCTTGGCGGCGCCCGCGATCGCCTCGTCGACGATCGGGCGCGCGGCGGCGGCGTCGGCGCCGGTGATCGTGACCAGGAAAATGCCGGGGCTGCGGTAGGTCAGGAACTTCCCGCTGACCGCCGCCTTGCGCGCGCCGAGGGCCTTGGCGACGATCCCGGTCCGCGGCGCGAACAGCGCGTCGGAGGCGAAGTCGAGCGCCGTCGCGGCGGTTTCGTCGGCGATCGGCGGTCCGATCCAGCCCAGGCCGGTGCCGGCGATGTTTCCCTCGCGGGCGAGCGGTCCCGACGCGGCGGAGCGCGGCGTCTGCGGAGCGGCCTGCTCCGGCGCGGCACCGGCGCCGTCGGGGCGGGAAGCGACATCCCGCAGCACCGCCGGGTCGACGTTGCCGGTCATGACGAGGATCGCGTTCGCGGGCCGGAAGGCGCGCTCGGCGTAGGCGCGGACGCGGTCCAGCGTCGCCGCCCCGAGGGCGTCGGGGTTCCCGAGCGTTCCGTCGTGGAGCGGTCCGGTGGCGAAGAGCGCCGCGCCGAGCGCGTCTTCGATCGCCTCGGGCTCGTACGAGCGGTAGAGCAGCTCGGTTTGGGCGTCGCGCTGGGCGAGCCGAAGCCCGTCGGCGGTGACGACCGGGGCGAAGTAGTCGCCGGTCATCGCGCGGACGGTCTGGGCGACGCGGTCGGCCGGGACGAGCGCGGTGATCGAGACCGAGCTCGGAAAGGCGGCGATCGCGATCCGGCCGCCGTAGCGCTCGACGAGCCGGCCCAGCGGGGTCCCGGTCACCGGCGTCGAGCCGGCGACGGTCGCCGCGGCGAGCCGCGAGAGCCCCGGGAGCGGGGTCCCCTCGAAGCCGGCGGCTGGCGCGCGGTACCATAGGGCGATCGCGGCCGCCGGCTGGGCGCGGTCGGGACGAACCTCGTAGACGACGCCGCTGGAGAGGGTTCCGCTCGCCGGAGCCGCGTCTTGCGCCAGCGCGGCGCTCCCGACCCCGAATATGAGAAGGGCCGCGGAAACCGCGGCCCTGGCTCCCGAGCGGAACGCGCTCACGCGGGTTCGGGCGAGATGTTGGGAAGGCGCTTCGGGCGTTCCGGGCGCGCTTCGGGTTCGGGGGAGATCGGTGCGACGACCGGGCGGTCCTGCGGCGGCTCGACCTCGGCCTTGACCGGCGGCCAGGGCTTCCCGCCCATGATCGCCAGGACTTCCTCGGTCTCGACCGTCTCGTGCTCGAGCAGCGAGTTGGCCATCCGCTCGACCTTGTCCCAATTTGCTTCGAGGATCTTGCGGGCGTCGACGTAGCAGTCGTCGATGATGCGGCGCACCTCGGCGTCGATCTTGCCGGCGATCTCTTCCGAGTAGTTGCGGTCCTCGCCGAAGTCGCGGCCGAGGAACACTTGGTGGTTGCCCTTGCCGTACTGGATCGGGCCGAGGATGTCGGACATCCCGTACTGCGTCACCATCCGGCGCGCCAGCTCGGTCGCCTTCTCGAAGTCGTTCGACGCACCGGTCGTTACGTCGCCGAACTTGATCTCTTCCGCGATCCGGCCCGCGAGCGCGCGCTTGATGATCGCGAGGATCTCGTTCTTCGTCTGCGAGTGGCGGTCGTCGTCGGGGAGCGACCAGGTGATTCCGAGCGCCATCCCGCGCGGGATGATCGTGACCTTGTGCACCGGATCGGAGTTCGGCGTGAGCCCGCCGACGACGGCGTGGCCGGACTCGTGGTACGCCGTGTTCTCTTTTTCGCGCTGCGACATCACGACCGACTTGCGCTCGGGGCCGACCATCACGCGGTCGATCGCCTCGTCGCAGTCGTTCATCTCGATGACCGACTTGTTGCGCCGCGCGGCGAGCAGCGCCGCTTCGTTCAGCAGATTCTCCAAGTCGGCGCCGGAGAATCCGGGCGTCCTGCGAGCCAGCGTCTCGAGCGAGACTTCCTTCGCCAGCGGCTTGTTCTTCGAATGGACGCCGAGGATCGCTTGGCGGCCGCGGATGTCGGCGCGGTCGACCACGATCTGGCGGTCGAAACGGCCGGGGCGCAGCAGCGCCGGGTCGAGGACGTCGGGGCGATTGGTCGCCGCGATCAAGATGACGCCGGTGTTCTGATCGAATCCGTCCATCTCGACCAGCAGCTGGTTCAGGGTCTGCTCGCGCTCGTCGTGTCCGCCGCCGAGGCCCGCGCCGCGCTGGCGTCCGACCGCGTCGATCTCGTCGATGAAGATGATGCACGGCGCCGACTTCTTCGCCTGTTCGAACAGGTCGCGGACGCGCGATGCGCCGACGCCGACGAACATCTCGACGAAGTCCGAGCCGGAGATCGAGAAGAACGGCACGCCGGCCTCACCCGCGATGGCGCGCGCGAGCAGCGTCTTGCCGGAGCCCGGCGGCCCGAGCAGCAGCACGCCCTTGGGGATGCGCGCGCCCAGCGCCTGGAACTTCTTCGGGTACTTCAGGAACTCGACGACCTCGCCCAGCTCTTCTTTCGCTTCGTCGACCCCCGCGACGTCGGCGAAGGTCACCTTGGGCCGGTTCTCGCTGAGCAGCTTCGCGCGCGAGCGGCCGAACGAGAGCGCTTGGCTCCCGCCGCTCTGCGCCTGCCGCAAGATGAAGATCAGCAGCAGCGCCATGATGACGAACGGGACGAACTGGAAGACGTACCCGAGCAGCGGCGTCGACGTGTTGTTGACGGCGCTGAAGTCCGGGACGTTCGCCCGGAGCAGCGGGATCAGATCTTTGTCGTCGACCGCCGGCGCCGTCGAGGTGAACTTGTTGCCGTCGCTCAGCTCGCCCGCGATGTCGCGGCCGGTCATCGTGACCTTCTTGATCTTGTGCTGCTGCACGTCCGTGTAGAAGGTCGAATACGAGAGCTGTTGCGTGCTCCCCGACTGCGGCAGCACCAGCTTATCCACGATGAAGATCACCAGGATGAAGATGCCGAGGACGACGAGGATGCTTTTGAGGTGCTTACCCATACGTTGCGAGACCCTTTTACCGTTCTTCTCTTAGAACGTTACTCGGTTGAACACGTCTCGCGGCTGAATGGTGGCCGTGCTCACGGGAGCACCTCCGGCCTGAGTTTCGCGAGATAGGGGAGAGTCCGGTAGCGTTCCTGGTAGTCCAGGCCGTACCCTACGACGAACTCGTCGGGGCAGGTCAAGCCGGTGTAATCGACCGTGACGTCGACCGCCCGGTGGTACGGCTTGTCGAGCAGAACGGCCGCTCGAAGCGAGGCAGGCTTGCGATTTCCCAGCATCGCCCGCAGGTAGTGCAGCGTGTGGCCGTTGTCGATGATGTCCTCGACGATGACGACGTGCCGGCCCTCGATCGCGTGGGTCGTGTCCTGAATCAGCCGGACTTCGCCGCTCGAGCGGTGGGCGTTCCCGTAGGACGAAACGGCGATGAAGTCGAGCTGGACGTCGCTGGGCCCGCCCGGCGTCTCGGCCAGCGCCCGGGCCAGGTCGGCGGTCGCGAAGACGGCGCCCTTGAGGACGCCGACCAGGACCACGGAACGGCCGGCGTAGTCCCGGGCGATCTGCTCGGCCATGCGCCGGTTCGCGGCGGCGATCTCCTCGGCGCTGAAGATGATCTGCTCGATCCCGGGTGGGAGCGTCCGCTGCTGCATGGGCGGCGGAGTTCGCGCTCCTATGGTTGCGTCCCGCGTTCGGCGGCGTCGAGCGCGGCTTCGATCCGTTCGAACGCGACGTCGTGCAGCAGGTCCTGCGCGCGCAGCTGCTCGCGCAGCGCGCGCCGCGCCCGCGCTCGGTCGGTCCCTTCGAGCTCGCCGCGCACGATCGCCGCGCAGCGCGCGACCGCGCGGTCGAGCTGCGGAAACTCCGCGCGCAGCGCGTCGAGCGGCTCGCGCAGCGCGTTGCGGCGGTAGCGCGTCCGCGCGTTCGACGGATCGAGCGCGTACGGGAGCCCGCTGCGCCGCAGCTCGGTCGCGAGCTCGGCGTGCGTCACGCGCAGCAGCGGGCGCACCAGCTCGACGCCCTCGCCGAGCGGGCGGCGCGGCGCGATCCCGGCGAGGCCGGTCAGCCCGGTCCCGCGGAACAGCGCGAGCAGCACGGTCTCGGTCTGGTCTTCGGCGGTGTGCGCCGTCACGACGGCGCTCGCGCCGCAAGCGCGCGCGATCTCCGCGAGCGCGGCGTAACGCGCGTCGCGCAATGCCGCCTCGTCGTCGCGCGCGAGCGCAGGGCGCGCGATCAGCACGCGCCGGCCGAGCCGCGCGCCGATCGACAGCACGACGGCTTCGTCTTGCGCAGCGCTGCGGCGCACACCGTGGTTGACGTGCGCGAGGACGACGTCGTAGCCGCTCTCGCGCGCGAGCCGGTCGAGCAGCGCGGCGAGCGCGACCGAGTCGGGGCCGCCCGAGCACGCGACGCAGACGCGCGCGCCGGGCGAAAAGCGCACCGCGCCGCGCACCACGGCATCGAGCGCGCGTTCCGGACGAGCGCCGCGCACGTTACGGAACGATCGCGATCCCGATCGGACCGTTCGTCGTGCCGGACGGCGCGCGGAACCCGGACCCGCTGGTCGCAACCCGCACGCCGTTCTTGTCGTACGCGGTGATCGTGTTGTTCGCGTAGTTCGCGACGTAGAACCAGCCGTTGCCGGGGGACTGCGCGATTCCCATCGGGGACTTCGCTTCGGACCACGGCCGCTCGCCGATGCAGCCGTAGCTCGCCATCCGGCACGGCTGCGGAATCACGTTCCCGCGCCGGTCGAAGACGTGCACGTTGTGGTCGTCGTCGGTCACGTAGAGGTTTCCGCTCGCCGCGTCTTGCGCGAGCGCGTTCGCGCCGCTCGGAACCGGCCACGACGTCAGCGCATTGCCGTTCGCGTCGAACACCGCGACCCGGTTCGAACCGGTATCGGCGACGTAGACGCGGCCGGTTCGCGGTTCGGCCAGGATCCCGTACGGCAAGCTCGGCGCGGCGCCCGCGGCTTCGTTCGGCTTGACGGGAGCGGCGAGCTCGTTGCCGTCGAGGTCGTACGCGGCGAGCGGCGCGTCGACGTTGCCGGCGATCAGCCGGTCGTGCGCGGCGTCGTACGCGATCCCGACCGGCGAGCTCAAGCCCGGAAAGCCGCCCGGCGTCTCGACGCGGTGACCGTCGAGATCGTACGCGACGATCGCGTCGCCGTACTCTTGCGCCGCGTAGAGCCGGTGCAGCTTCGGAACGTACGCGATCCCCGTCGCGCCGCAGAGCCCAGCGAACGAACCCGGCACCTCGAGCGGATTCCCTTGCTCGTCGTAGACCGAGATCGAACCGGACGCGCTCGAGCCGGCGCAGGGGCGGCCGCCGAGATGGCTCGCGACATAGATTCGCGGCGCGTTCAGCGCGGCGATCCGCAGGCGCACGTTCGCGACGACCGGCGTCCCGTCGTCCGGCGTCGCCGTGACGGTGAACCGCACCGCCTCCGAAAGATCGTACTCGCGCGCGTTGACGACGAAGGCGTGCGGGTTTGCGGCCGCGGGGATACCGTTCGACCACACTTCGGGATCGGAGGAGACGAACGTGATCGGCGGCGCGCCGGCGCCGACGATGTACGCACCGTCGGCGTCGGTCGCGGCGGCGACGAAGGTGCGGTTGTACCGCGTCATGCCGTCCGCTTTGAAGAAGCCGTACACGTCGAATCCCGACGACTGCGTCCCTTGCACGTCTTGTTGCGGCATTGGGATCACGGCGACCGCCGCCGGCGTCCCTTGCAGCGCGAGCCGCACCGCGTTTCCGTTTCCGCTGACGACGGTGAACGGCAAGCCGGCGATGACGCTCGCCGTCGTGCCGGCAGCCGGCGTCGCGTCGGGAACGCCGACGTCGACGACGTGCGCGCCCGGCGAAAGATCGAGGACGAGCGCGCACGTCGCCGCGAGTGCGCGCGTCGGGTTAGTGCAGCCGGTCGCGCCGGTGCTGAGCTCGAGGGTCCCGTTCTGCTGCGCCGGCGTCCCGCGGTCGACGACGAACGCGAGCGCCGCCGGCGCGCCGGCGCGCGGAACCTTGACCGAGAACGTCACGCTGGTGCGGCCGCTCGCGGCGACGGCGTTCGCGCCGGCGGCGGCCGAATGCGCGGAGAAGAACGGCGGGAGCGAACGAATTCCGGCGCCGCAACCCACCGGCACGATGCCGGCAGCGGCGAACAGCAGGGCTCGCGCGCGCCCGCCGTTCATCGGTTGACCGACCGCGCGATCTCGCGTTCCACGTCGCGCGCTTGAAGGTCGCGGCGACGGTCCCACAGCTTCTTCCCGCGCACCAGCGCCAGCTCGATCTTCACCCGGCCGTTCTTGAAGTAGAGCCGCCAGGGAACGAGCGTGAGACCTTTCTCCGCGGCGCGCCCGGCGAGCCGTTCGATCTGCTCGCGGTGCAGCAGCAGCTTGCGCGGGCGGTTCGGCTCGTGGTTGAAGTGCGAGGCTTCCTTGTAGGTCGGGATCGTGAGATTCAGCAGAAACAATTCGCCGTCACGGAGGCGCGCGAACGACTCGTTGATCGAGACGTTGCCGTGGCGCAGTGATTTGATCTCGCTTCCCTGCAGCGCGATCCCAGCCTCGAGCGATTCCAGCTTTTCGTACTCGTGGCGCGCGCGGCGGTTGTCGAGCGAGGGCTCCGGCGCTTTCGCGGCGCGTTCCGCCTTCTCGGCGGTTCGCACCGTTTTCATGCGCGGCATCAGGCGATGCTCCGGTCGGGGATGCCGAGGCGCTCCTTCGCCAGCGGCCCCTTCGAGACGAACGATCCTTCGGCGGTCGCCAGCACCGTGCCGCCGGCGAGCGAGATCGCCGACTCCAGCGCGATGACGTGCCGGCGGTGCCACTTCACCTTGCCGGTGATGACGATCTGCACGCCGAGCGGGACCGGCTCGCGAAAGCGCAGGTCCATCTTGGCGGTCATCCCGCGCAGCCCGAGCTCGCCGCATGCGTACGCCATCGCTTCGTCGAGCAGCATCATCACGACGCCGCCGTGCGCGGTTCCGCGCCAGCCTTGAAAGCGCGGCGGGAGAACGATCGTCGCGCGCACCGCGCCTTCGCCGGCGCGCTCGAACCGCAGGTGCATCCCCTCCGCATTGTACGGCCCGCAGACGAAGCACCGCCCGTCGTCGATCGGTGCCGCTTCGCTCACGGCTTCTTTTTCTTCGGCGCCGCCGTCGGCGAGGGCGCCGGGCTCGGTGAGGGTCTGCCGTATGCGCCGTCGTCGATCTTCTTCAGCAGCGTGCTCGCGTACGCGGTGTCGGTTCCGGCGGTGATCGACGCTTTGAGCACGCGGCGCGCGTCCTCGGGCTTCTTTTCGTCGAGGTAGATCCGCGCCAGCAGCGTGTAGCCGTGCTGTCCCGCTTCACCGACGTGACCGACGTCGGCTTGCAGCCCGCGCGTCGCGTAGTCGATCGCCGCGTTGTACTGGCCGAGGTCGTGCATCAGCGAGGCGAGGTGGAAGTAGATGTCGGCGTAGTCGGGGACCATGTTCGGGACGTTGATGATCGTTGCCAGCGCGCGCTGCGGGTCTTTCAAGTCGATCTGGTAGATGCGCGAGAGGTACTCGCGCGCGAGGACGTTCTGCGGGTCGGCGTCGAGCGCGGCGACGAACTCGGTCTTCGCGCGGTTCGCGCTGCGCTCCGACTCACGCATGATCCCCAGACCCGTGTGCGCCGCTTGCGAGCTCGGCTCGAGCCCGACCGCGGCGTTCAGCTCTTCGCGCGCGTCGAGGTTGCGGTCGCGGCCGGCGAGCGAGGCGAACATGTACGAGAAGCCGAGCCGCACGTGCGCGAGCGCGCTCTTCGGATTCTTCGCCAGCACGTCTTCCTCGGCATCGACCAGCTTGTCGAGCTCGCCGGGGGTCTGCGCGGCGGTCGCGTTGAGGAACGACATCGCGAGCGTGTTGTCGGGGACGACCGCGAGCGCCGACTCGAAGCCTTTGCGCGCGGCGGGAAAGTCGCGCCCGTAGAACGCGCGCAGCCCTTCGCCGAGCGGCACCGTGAACGCGGTGTTCGCGTAGTCGTTGCGCGCCGTTGCGGACGCTGCGACCGGTGCGCCGGAGGTGGCCGGCTTCGGCGCCGGCGCGGGGGTCGCGGCGGCGCCCGGAAGCGGGAGCGCGCACGACGACGCGAGGGCGAGCGAGACGAGGAGACGGCGCAGCACAGCGGGTTCTCGTTCCCGCCGCTCGGGCCGACTTCCGCTTGCTATCGCCCGACGACGAGGCGGCGAGCGAGCGCGTCGGGGAGCTTCGCCGAGGCGATCTTCTCCTGGACCCGCTCGATCGGGTACGGGACGCGGACGATCTGCACCGTGCTCGCCGACGAGTCGTAGAGCCCGAACGACGCGCGCGGGTTCAGGTCGCGCGGCTGCCCGACGCTCCCGACGTTGATCAGGTAGCGCAGGCCGTCCTCGAGCACGATCTCGCCGCCCTGCTGCAGGTGCTTGTGCTCGACGCGACCGTCGGGCTGCAGCGCGTACACTTCGGCGATGTGGGTGTGGCCGATGAAGATGACGGGCGCGTCGGTTGCCGCGAACGCGCGCGCCGCCGCGGCTTTGTCGAGCACGTACTCGAAGTAGTTGACCGGCGCGCCGTGCACCAGCAAGAACTCCGGCATCCGGAACTCGTAGCCGAGCGAGTCGAGCCAGGCCAGATTTTCGGCGCTCAGCACGGTTTGCGTCCAGCGCATCGCCTCGCGCGCCGCCGGGTTGAAGTACGCCAAGCCGAAGTTGTCGATCGCGGCGACGTCGTGGTTGCCGAGGACGGTCGCGGTCGCGCGCGCACGAATCTTTTCGACGCACTCGTTCGGGTTGGGGCCGTA
>DASZGA010000170.1:0-16510 GCA_035939295.1 Candidatus Elarobacter sp.
CAAAGTTTGGCTGGTAGGAGCGGGCCCCGGTGATCCGGGGCTTTTGACGCTCAAGGGCGCGCGAGCGCTCGCGCAGTGCGACACGCTGGTGTACGACTATCTCGCCTCGCAGGCGATCGTGAACTTGGCGCCGCCCGACTGCGAGAAGATCTACGTCGGCAAGAAGGCCGGCGAGCACACGCTCTCGCAGGACAAGATTACGGCGCTGATCGTGCAGCTCGGACGCGAAGGAAAGAAGGTCGTGCGGCTCAAGGGCGGCGACGTGTTCGTGTTCGCGCGCGGCGGCGAGGAGGCGCAGGCGCTCGCGGAAGCGGGCGTGCCGTTCGAGATCGTTCCGGGGATCACGTCGGCGATCGCCGCGCCCGCCTATGCCGGGATCCCGGTGACGCACCGCGACCACAACACGTCGTTCACGGTCGCGACCGGCCACGAAGATCCGACGAAGGGCTATTCGTCGCTCGACTTCGCGAAGCTCGCTAACGGCAAGGCCACGACGATTTTTCTGATGGCGATGGGGAACCTCGCCGGGATCGTCGCGAAGCTGAAAGAGCACGGGCTCGAGGGCGACACGCCGGTCGCGATCGTGCACGAAGGGACGAAGCCGGCGCAAGAGGTCGTAACCGCGACCGTCGACACGATCGTCGGCGAGGTCGCGCGCACCGGGATCACGGCGCCCGCGATCGTCGTGATCGGCGACGTCGTGCGCGAGCGCGAGCGAATCCGCTGGTTCGACGTGCAACCGCTCTTCGGCAAGCGCGTCCTGGTGACGCGTCCGGCGCACCAAGCCGACGATTTCGCGAACCGGCTCTGGGAAGCGGGCGCCGAGCCGATCCTCGCGCCGACGATCGCAATCGGCCCACCCGACGACCTCGCAGCGGCGCGCGACGCCGCCGCGCGCGTGCGCGACTACGACTGGGTCGTCTTCACCAGCCGCAACGGCGTCGACGCGTTCTTCGACCGCCTCGGCGAGCTCGGCCGCGACGCCCGCGCCTTCGGCGACGCAAAGATCGCCGCGATCGGCCCGAAAACCGCCGAAGCGCTCGCCGCGCACGGCATCCGCGTCGACCTGATCCCGGCGACGTTCGTGAACGAAGCCGTCGCGGCGGATCTCCTCGCACGTACGAACGCCGGCGATCGTATTCTGATCTACCGCGCGCAAGAAGCGCGTGAGGTGCTGCCTGAAACGCTGCTTGAGAACGGCCGCATCGTCGACGTCGTCGCCGCGTACAAGACGCGCTTCGTCGACGATCCGGAGCTCGCCGCAAAGGCCGAGCGCGCGGACATCGTGACCTTCACGTCGTCGAGCACCGTCGGCGGCTTCATTCACAACATCCCCGGCGCGGCCTCGGCGCTCGCGTCGAAAACCGTCGCCGCGATCGGCCCGATCGCCGCGCAGACGGCACGTGACGCGGGGATTCGCGTCGACGTCGTCGCGAGCTCGTTCACCGTCGACGGCTTGCTGCTCGCGCTCGGCGCGACCGCCGCCGTGTGAGCCTCGCGAACGTTCTAACCGGCACCGTCTTTGCGGCGCTCGTCGCCGCGATCGCGTGGCGCGCTCGCGCGTTGACGACCGGCGGCGCGTTGGCGGCCTTCGCCGTCGGGACGCTGACGTTTGCAAGCGGTGGCGTGGCGTTCGCCGAGGTGCTGCTGGCGTTCTTCGTCCCCTCGGTGCTCCTCTCGCGGATCGGCCGCGCGCGCAAGAAGCAACTGGTCGACATCGGGAAGCACGGCGCGCGCGACGCGATGCAGGTGATCGCGAACGGCGGCGTGGCGACCGTCTGCGCCGTCGCGTACGCCGTCACGCACGACGTCCGCTGGGCGTTCGCCTTCGCGGCCGCGTATGCGGTCGCCACCGCCGACACGTGGGCGACCGAGATCGGCACGCTCGTCCGCAAGACGCCTCTTTCGATCCTGACGTTCCGCCCGGTCGCAACCGGGATCTCCGGCGGGATCACATTGCAAGGGACGCTCGCAGAGATCGCCGGTGCGGCGTGGATCGGCGTCGTCGCGTTCCTCGCCATCGTCATGCCGTTCGCCTCGCGCCTGGCAGAGTACGGGTTTTCGAACGGCCCCGCGATGGCGATGTTCATCGCCGGGGTCAGCCCGCCGTGGTGGCGTCCGCTCTTCGCCGTGGCGATCGGCGGGATCGCCGGCGCCACCCTCGACTCCGTGCTCGGCGCGACGCTCCAGGAACTGCGGTTCTGCGAGACGTGCGGGCGGACGTGCGAAACCGATCCGCACGCCTGCGGGAGCCCGGCGCGCCTGATTCGAGGGGTCCGCGGCTTCTCGAACGACGTCGTGAACCTGCTGGCCGGCGCCGCGGGATCGGCGCTGGCTTACGGGCTGCTTCCAACCAACCACTGAGCGCGGCTTCGGCCGCCCGGCCCGCCCGCACAAATGCAAGTGGCGAAACCGACCTGGGTCGGTGCGGTGTCCAAGCCCTCGTGCGACGATGTTTCGCACGCGAAAAAAGGGACGATGGCTACCGAGCTCAGCAAAGACCGCGACGTCAGCGAGCACGGCTCACGGCTGATCCTGATCACCCTCGGGATCATGGCCGCGACGCTGATGCAGACGCTCGACGCGACGATCGTCAACGTCGCGCTTCCGACGATTCAGGGCAACCTCGGCGCAACGCAGGAAGAAGGCGCCTGGGTCGTCACGGGCTACATCATCTCGGCGGTCATCGTCATCCCGATGACGCCGTGGCTGCAGATGCGGTTCGGACGCCGCCAGTACTACTCGGTCGCGATCATCGGGTTCACCATCGCCTCGATGCTGTGCGGGATCGCGAGCTCGATCCAGCAGCTGATCCTGTTCCGCGTCATTCAAGGGCTGTTCGGCGGCGGTCTCGTCGCGACCGGACAAGCCGCGTTGCGCGACACGTTCCCGCGCCATCTCCTCGGCGCGTCGCAAGCGGTGTTCGCACTCGGCGCGATCGTCGGGCCGTCGGTCGGCCCGACCGTCGGCGGCTGGCTCACCGACAACTTCTCGTGGAACTGGGTCTTCTTCATCAACCTCGCGCCGGGGATCTTCGCGGCGACCGTCATGCTGACGATGATGCGCAACCCGTCGGACCCGAAGCCGATCCCGATCGACGGAATCGGCCTCGCGCTGCTCGCGATGGGGCTCGGCTCGCTGCAGTACATCCTCGACGAAGGACAGCGCAACGACTGGTTCCAGGATCCGATCATCCGGCTCTTCGGGTTCACGACGGTGGTCGGGCTGGCGGCGTTCATCGCGTGGGAGCTGTGGGGGACGAAGCGCCCGATCGTCGACTTGCGCGCGTTCAAGTACCGCGCCATCGCGGCGGGAAGCGCGCTCGGGTTCGCGATCGGCTCGGTGCTGTTCGGCGCGACCGTCATCTTGCCGCAGTACGTGCAAGGGATTTTGGGCTTCACCGCCACGCTCTCGGGCGAGCTGATCTTCGTGCGCGCGGCGTTCATCGCGCTGCTCACGCCGTTCATCGCGCGCGTGGCGGGAAGCGGGCGCATCGACACGCGCGTCTTGCTCGTGACCGGCTTTTCGCTGATCGGCACCAGCCAGCTCTGGCTCGGCTACATCACGACCTCGCAGAACGACTTCAACTCGCTGCTCGGCCCCGCGATCATGGCCGGTGTCGGCCTCGGGCTGATGTTCGTTCCGCTCTCGATCGCCGTGCTCTCCGCAATTCCGCCCGAAGCCGTACCGAAGGCGGCAGCGTTCCAGGCGCTCTCGCTGCAGCTCGGCGGCTCGTTCTCGACCGCCGCGCTGATCTCGCTGCTGGTGAGGCGCAACGCGTTCCATCAAAGCGTGCTCGCCCAGAGCGTGACCCCCGACAACATCGCGTTGCAGAATCTGATCCAGCACACGCACAACACGAGCGCGGCGCTTTTGAACACGTATCAGCAGGTGCTCACGCAAGCCTCCGTGATGGCGTACGCGGATTGCCAGTGGGCGCTCGGCGCGCTCACGTTCTTCCTGCTCCCGCTCGTCTTCGTCTTGCCGCGCCGCCGCAAGGGCGCGGCCGCGCCGGTTCAGATTCCGGCGGAGTGAACTAGCCGGCCTTCGCCTGCGTCCCGTACTTCTTCTGAAGGTACGGGATGATGTCGTCGTCGTCGTCGAGCACGACGTCGCCGTCGACCAGGACCGGGATCGAGGTCTGGTTCGAGACGCGCTTCACCTCGTCACGCTCGGCGTGCGAGTGCGGCACGTTCACGATCTTGTAGTCGAGCAAGAGGTCCGTCATCTTCTTGCGCACGCGCGCGCAGTACGGGCACCACTCTGCTTGGTAGAGGACCATGTCGGTTTCGCGTCCCATCGCGTGTTCCAGGTAACGGCCGCGGAAAAAGGTTGCGCGCTCGCCGGTGTCGGATTTCCGCCGAACCACAGTGCTGGTGAGAGCCGAGCCCACCCCACGGCGTGACCGAACCGCGATCGCCGCCTCGATCGCCGTTCATTTGTGCGCCCTCGCGCTGCTCGCGCTCACCGTCCCTCGCGCGTCTTTTCCGGTGGACGACCCGGATGAGCGCACGCTTCTTACGACGATTCTGCACGTGGAGAAACGCCCGCCGCCGCGCATCGCGACGGTGCAGCGCCTGGTCGAGCGTCCCGCGCCTGCGGTCGCGACCGCGCAGCTTCCCGTGATCCATGCCGCGGTCACGGTCGAGCACGCTGCGCGCCGGCTCGTCGTCGCGACCGAGCACCGCGCCGGCTTCGCGCCCTCGCCGACCGCGCCGCGCCGGCTGCAGCCCACCACCGCGCAAGCCGTCACGCGGCTCGCGGTCGAGAAGCCGGTCGCCGCGGCAGCCGAATCGGCAGCGACCGCGGCGCCCGTCGCCTCGCCCGCTCCGAGCCCGGTCGTCGCGCAGCGCGAGGAAGGGATCGGCAATTTCGGCGAGACCTATCCGGCTTCGGTCGAACCGTCGCTGCGCGGGACGCTGCTCGCCGGCGTGAACGGGTTCGTCGTTCGGGTCACCGTCGACGAGAACGGGCATGCCGTGTCGATCGAGTTCGTGCGGCCGCCGTCCGATCCGGCGCAGCGCGAAGAGCTCCGCACGCGCCTCCTCGCGGCGCACTTCATCCCGGCAGCGTGCAACGGGTTGCGCTGCGCCGGGACGCTCGAGCTCAAGAACTAAGCGCGCTCAGCGTTTTTCGAAGTCGAACGGGATTCCGAGCTCGCCGGCGAGCTTCTCAAGACCCGTCCACACTTTGACGTGGACGGGGACGCCGTGCTCGCGCGCGTACGCGGTCTTCTCGTACTCGATCTCGCCCGCGACGCAGATGCGGTCGTGACCCGGCGCCTTCGCCGAGTCCTTGAACGCGCGCAGCTCGGTGTCCATGTCGGCTTTGAACTGCTCGGGGTCGCGGAAGCCGTCGATCTTGAAGGCGGCGAAGAAGTGCGAGATCTTGCCGGGGAGCGGCGGGTCGCTCGGCAGCGGCAGATCGTTCCCGAACGCGCCGCCGGAGAGGACGCCGCAGAGGATGTCGACCAGCAGGCCCAGACCGTATCCCTTGTGACCGCCGTTGTCGACGCCGTAGCCGCCCAGCGGGAGCAGCGCACCCTTGAGCGCGACTTTCGGATCGAGGGTCTCGTGCCCGTTCGCGTCGATCGCCCAGCCGGGGTTGAGCTGCTTTTCCTTGCGGCTGTAGACTTCGAGCTTGCCCTTCGGAACCGTGGTGGTCGCGAAGTCGAGGACGAAGGCCGGCTCGTTTTTGGCGGGGATCGCGAAGGCGAGCGGGTTCGTGCCGAGCATGATGTCGCGGCCGAAGGTCGGCGCGCCGTAGCGCACGCTGTTGGTCGATGCGATCCCGATCATGTCGCGGTCGAGCGCCATCATCGCGTAGTAGCCCGCGATCCCGAAGTGGTTCGAGTTGCGGACCGCGCCGAACGCGGCGCCCGTCTGCCCGGCCTTCTCGAGAACGCGCTCCATCGCGCGCTTCCCCGCCGGGTGGCCGAGGCCGTTCCCGGCATCGACCAGCACCGAGGTCGCGGTCTCGCGAACGGTCTGGATCTTCGGGCGCGGGTCGAGCTGGCCGGCGCGGATGCGGCTGACGTAGTACGACTCCAGCCGCGCGACGCCGTGCGACTCGATCCCTCGCATGTCGGCGGCGACCAGCACGTCGGCGACGATCGCGGCGTCGTCCGGGGTGACGCCCACCTTTTCCAGGACGGTGGTCACGAAGCTGCGGAGCCCCGCCTCGGTGGCAAGGCGATACTCGGACGTGATGACGTCGGCCATGGGAATAGTGTACCCGTTCGCGCCGGTTCGTGCGTAGGACCCTGGTCGGAGAACGGGCTTTGATGACCGCCGACCTGGTCGCCGAGCTGCGCGAGGCCGTCCCCGGCGGCGTCCTGACGGCGGCCGAAGACCTGATCGCCTACGGGTTCGACGGGACGTTCTACGAGCACGTCCCCCCGCTGGTCGTCCTCCCCGAGACGACGGCGCAGGTCGTCGCCGTCCACCGGATCGCGACCGCGCGCCGGATCCCGCTGACGCCGCGAGCGATGGGGAGCGGGCTCTCCGGCGGCGCGGTCCCGCTGGCCGGGAGCATCGTGCTCGGCGTGGCGCGGATGGACCGGATCATCGAGATCGACGAGGTCGACCGGGTCGCGGTGGTTCAGGCCGGGGTGATCAACGCGCGCCTGCAAGCCGAGGTGGAGCGGCGCGGGCTGTTCTACCCGCCCGACCCGTCCAGCCTGAAGCAGAGCGCGATCGGCGGGAACGTCGCGGAGAACGCCGGCGGCGCGCGCTGTTTGAAATACGGCGTCACCGGCGACTACGTGCTCGCGCTGGAAATCGTGCTCCCTGACGGAACGGTGATCCGCACCGGCGGGCGCACGGTGAAGAACGTGACCGGATACGATCTGCGGCGGTTGTTCACCGGCGCGGAGGGGACGCTCGGGACCATCACCGAGATCACGCTGAAGCTGTTGTCGAAGCCGAAGCACGCGCGCGCCGCGCTGGCGGTGTTCGATCGCATCGACGACGCGGCGGCCGCGACGACGGCGGTGATGGCGAGCGGCGTGCTGCTGTCGGCGATCGAGCTGATCGACAACTTCACGCTGCGCTGCGTCGAAGAGAACTCGCCGATCGGATTGCCGCTCGACGCCGACGCGGTGCTGATCTTCGGCGTCGATGGCAACTACGCGAGCATCCTCGACGAAGAGCTCGCGACGATCGACCGCATCGCGCGCGCGCACGGTGCGCGCGACGTCAGCGTGGCGCGCGACGACGCGGAAGCGCAGAAGCTGTGGACGGCGCGGCGTTCCATCGCGCCGGCGCTCGCGCGGCGGCGCCCGAACAAGCTGGGCGAGGACGTCTGCATCCCGCCCCGCGCGATCGCGGCACTGATCCGGCGCGTCCGTGAGATCGCGGCGCAGTACAACCTGGAGATCCCAATCTTCGGCCACATCGGGGACGGCAACTTGCACCCAAACATCCTCTGCGACAAGACGAACCGCGAAGAGATGCAGCGCGTCGCCGGCGCTGCGCGCGCGATCTTCGAAGCGACGGTCGAGCTCGGCGGAACGCTCTCCGGCGAGCACGGGATCGGGCTGCTGAAGAAGCAGTTCATGGAGCTGGACCTCGGCCCCGACACGATCGCCGTGATGCGCAAGATCAAAGACGCGCTGGATCCGCTCGGCATCATGAACCCCGGCAAAGTCTTTCCCGATCCGGGCGGCGTGGACGCGTTCCGGCTGTGAGCCGGGTGATTCTCGCGCTCGATCAGGGGACGACGAGCTCGCGCGCGATCGTGTTCGACGCGAACGGCTCGGTGGTGGCGTTCGATCAGCGCGAGTTTGCGCAGCACTTTCCGCAGCCGGGGTGGGTCGAGCACGATCCGCTCGACATTTGGCGCTCGCAGCTCGAGGTCGCGCAAGGGGCGTTGCGGAATGCGCGCGTTTCGGCAAGCGACGTTGCGGCGATCGGTATCACCAACCAGCGTGAGACGACCATTCTGTGGGATCGCGCGACCGGCGTTCCGGTGGCGAATGCGATCGTATGGCAGGATCGCAGAACGGCGTCGGCTTGCGATGCGTTGCGCGAGCGCGGTGTCGGCGAGCTCGTCACCGCGCAAACGGGCTTGCTGCTCGACCCGTACTTCTCGGCGACGAAGATCGCGTGGCTGCTCGATTCCGTGGAAGGCGTGCGGGCGCGAGCGGAGCGCGGCGAGATCGCGTTCGGCACGGTCGACTCGTGGCTGATCTGGAATCTTACCGGCGGGAAGCGGCACGTGACGGACGTGACCAACGCGTCGCGCACGATGCTGCTCGACATCCATCGGCTCCGGTGGAGCGATGAGCTGCTGACGGCGTTCGGGATTCCGCGTGCGATCTTGCCCGAGGTGCTGCCGTGCGCGGCGAACTTCGGGGCGACGGCGGCCGAGCACTTCGGCGGCGCGATCCGGATCGGGGGCGTCGCGGGCGACCAGCAGGCCGCGCTCGTCGGGCAAGCCGGTTTCAGCGCCGGTCTCGCGAAGAACACGTACGGTACGGGCTCGTTCGTCGTACTGAATACCGGCGACCGCGTCGTGCGCAGCGAGCAAGGTTTGCTCTCGACGATCGGGTTCGCGTTCGAGCCGGGGCGCGCGACGTACGCGCTGGAGGGCTCGGTGTTCGTGACCGGCGCGGCGGTGCAGTGGCTGCGCGACGGTCTCGGGATCATCGAGCGCTCGTCGGACGTCGAACCGCTTGCGCGCGAAGTAGACGACAGCGGCGATTGCTTCTTCGTGCCGGCGTTCGCGGGGCTCGGTGCGCCGTATTGGGATCCCTACGCGCGCGGAGCGATCGTCGGGATCACGCGCGGGACGACGCGCGCCCATCTCGCGCGCGCAGCACTCGAAGCGATGGCGTATCAGACGGCGGACGTCGTCGCCGCGATGGAACGCGACGCGGGCTTTGCGCTCTCCGAGCTGCGCGTCGACGGCGGCGCGTCCGCGAACGATCTGACGATGCAGTTCCAGGCCGACGTGCTGGGCGTGCCGGTGTCGCGTCCGGCGGTCGTCGAGACGACGGCGCTCGGCGCGGCATACCTTGCCGGCTTGCAGGTCGGTTTCTGGAACGACGTCGACACCGTTGCGCGGCAATGGCGCGAAGAGCGGCGCTTCGTCCCGGCGATGGGCGAAGCGCGCCGTGCGGAGCTGCTCGGCCGCTGGCGGCGCGCGGTCGAGCGCAGCCGCGGCTGGGCGTGCGATTGAACCGATCCGCTGCGCTGAAGCGGCTCGCCGATGAACGATTCGACGTGCTCGTCATCGGCGGCGGCGCGACGGGGCTCGGCGCAGCGGTCGACGCCGCCGCGCGTGGTTACCACACTGCACTCGTCGAGGCGGAAGACTTCGCGGCGGCGACGTCAAGCCGCTCGACGAAGCTGATCCACGGCGGCGTACGGTATCTGCAGCAGGGCAACGTCGCTCTCGTGCGCGAGGCGCTGCGCGAGCGGACGGCGCTGTTTCGCAACGCGCCGCACCTCGTCACCGCCCGCGAGTTCGTCGTCCCCGCGTACCGCTGGTTCGAAATTCCGTATTACGCTGCCGGTCTCGCGGCGTACGACGTTCTAGCGGGACGATCGGAGTTACCACGCAGCCGGGTCGTCTCCGCCGCACAGGCGCGAGCACGGATCCCCGTACTCGTGCCGCAGTCGCTTTGCGGCGCCATCGTGTACGACGACGGTCAGTTCGACGACGCCAGGCTGGCCATCACCCTTGCCCGCACCGCCGTCGACCTCGGGGCCACGGCGGCGAACTACCTTCGCGTCACCGGTTTCATCTACGACGCGAACGGCCGTGTCGCCGGCGCCGCTGCCGTCGAGCGCGAGTCCGGCGCCGACATCGTCGTTCGCGCGCGGGTGACGATCAACGCCACGGGAATCTTTGCCGACCAGGTGCGCGCGCTCGACGATCCGGCTGCGCCGAAGCTCCTCGCGCTCAGCCGCGGCTCGCACGTCGTCGTTCGTTCCGAAGCGTTGGGGGGAGCATCGAGCGCGCTGCTCGTTCCCAAGACGGCGGACGGCCGCGTGCTGTTCGCCATCCCTTGGTACGATCGCGTCGTTATCGGAACGACCGACGTTCCGGTCACCGCGCCGGAGCTCGATCCGTTGCCGAGCGCGCGCGAGATCGCGTACATCCTCGCAACGGTGAACCGCTATCTCACGAGACCGCTCGCGGCCGGCGACGTCGTCGCAGCGTTTGCCGGACTGCGTCCGCTGATCGCGCGCAAGCGCGCGACGACGGCGCAGCTCTCACGCGAGCATCTCATCGTCGTCGCGCGGTCGGGGCTGGTCACCGTCGCCGGCGGGAAGTGGACGACGTATCGCAAGATGGCGGAAGACGTCGTCGACGTCGCATCGCGCGCCGCGAGCCTCACGCCCGCGCCGTCGCAAACGGAGTATATGCCGCTGCACGGCGCCGTTGCCGCCGTTGAGCCCGAAGCCGCCCTGCGCGGGTGCACGCTCGCGGATGAAGCCCTGCGCCCATACGGCTCGGATGCTCACGCGCTGCTGCGCCTGATCGCGGACGATCCGAGGCTCGCCGAACCGCTCGATGCACGCCTTCCGTACACCGGCGCGAACGTCGTTTACGCTGTGCGCGCCGAAATGGCACGCACCGCCGAGGACGTTCTCTCGCGCCGAACGCGCGCGCGCTTTCTCGACGCCGACGCGGCACGTGCGAGCGAACCGCGCGTTGCCTCGCTGGTCGCGGCCGAGCGCATCCAAGGCACCTGAAAAGCGGGAACCTCGAGCACCCATTCGGCACCCGCGGTCTCCAGGACCAGAAACGGCGAAGCCGATACGTCTGCGCACGGCAGCATCAGCGCGCCGCAGGGAGGCTGGAACGCGACATGTCGAGCCGGTCCGGCGAAGGGGGACACGCTACCAAGATATACCGCTTCGACGACTTCACGCTCGACCCGGCGCGGCGCGTTCTCCTGCGCGCCATGCGACCCGTCGAGATCACGGCGAAGTCGTTCGATTTGCTTTGCGCTCTGGTGGCGAATGCCGGGATCGCTCTGAGCAAACACTGGCTGCTCGACAACGTCTGGGGAACGGTCGAAGCATCCGAAAGCACCCTGACGCAGCACGTCTACATGCTGCGCCGGGCGCTCGGAGAGGACACACGACAAGCGCTCTACATCGTGACGGTTCCCGGTAAGGGCTATCGTTTCATCGGCAGCGTCGAAACGCACGACCGAACCGCTTGGGACTAGCCGGCCCTAGCTTGGCCGCGTGTGACCGCGGCCCGACGGGAGCCGTGAACCCGGCCGGAGTAGCCTCCCCTTCCGACTCTCTCGGAGGTGCCGATGGCCGATCTCACCGCGTTCGCCGAGCTGCTGTGCGCCCTCGCCAAGGAACGTGCGCGCGCGCTCGTCATCGGGGACCTCGCGAAAAAGCTGCACGGGGAGAAGTTCGACGCGCACGACCATTGCCTGTGGTACGACGCGGACGACGAGAACGCGGCCCGTGTCTACCGCGCGCTCTCGCGCGTCGGGGCACCGCTCGACGGTGTCGAAGTTCCGGACCTTGCCGAAGTGGACTACGAGTTCCGCTACGGCAACGGCGACGGGGAGATCTGCCTGTTCGGCGGCATCGACGGGATCACGTTTGCCGACGCGTGGCCCGAGCGGCTCGAAACGCGCTGGCGTGACGTACCGATCTGCGTGATCGGCCGCCACGCCTTGCGCGCGTACGAGCTCGCGGAGCGCCCCTAGCGCCCGTTCTCGAGCTTATGCGTCGTGCACGATCGGACTAGTACCAATAGCACGGCTGCGCGATTACGGTTTCGAACGTGCTCCCGTCCGGTAAGGTCTCCTCATAGACCACTTGCGGGCAGACGAAGTGGTACGCGCCGGGTGGCTGCGGCGTGTCCGGGACGAGATTGGGCGGCGCTTGGGGCGGCGTCAGCGTCACCCCGGTCGGGCCGGACGGGGGTGTCGGTTCGTGTAGGTGGTCGTATGTCGCGGCGGCCATTTGCGCGACGCCGAGCACCATGGTGCCGACGACGCCGATGACGGCCAAGGCTTCGCAGACGCCGCTTACGATGCACGCCGTCGCCCCGACACCGCCCAGAATCAAGGTGCCCGCACCGAGCCAAAAGTCGCTCGTGGTGTTCATCGTGTGCCTGCCGACGGACGCGGTCTTCGGCCCGGTGCCTGGTTTCGTCGAGCCGTTTCCGCCGGTGCCCGCCGGGCCGCCGGGGACATCGCGGCTCAGCGCCTGGATCGCCGTTTCGTCGAAAGCGTTGCCCCGGTGAATGGTCGCGTGGTTGTTGGCGTCGATGAACAAGCTGCCGCCGGAGCTGGTGCGCACCATCGTCCAGCCGGCGGAGTTGCTGTGCGAGTAGTCCCACTCCCACACCGGAGAACCCGCCGCGTTCGAGCCGATGATCGCGACGCCGTTGTTGTCGCTCCATAGTATGAACGACCAAGTCACGATCCCGGTGCTCGACCTCGTGTTGGCCGAGGCGAGGGCGGTGTAGTCGACGGGGTACTGCGCGATCGTCTTCGTCGACGCGGTTACCCGTTTCGTGCTTGCGCCCGGAACGACGGTACTTCTGCCGACTCCGCTGGTCGGAGCGCAGCCGGACAATATCAAAGACACCGCGCATATGGTCGCGAGACCGCGCGCGAATTGCTGAAGCACAGAACTGTATCCTCTCTTCGCTTCATTCGGCGGTTTCCGCCGCTGGCCGGATGATACAGACTATCCGCGAGGACGTCTTAAAAAGGCTATCCGATTTCGCTGACCGGCTGACAGACCGCGCCAAGCTCAGAACGACAACAGTTGGTCGAGCAACGCATGTGCCTCAGCGTCGGTTTCGGCGAACGTGGCCTCACCGTCGACCGCGCGGTCGTAGACTTCCGCGATGCGCCGCTTGACGTCGGTTCGCGCGCGTTCGCGCTCGAAGTCGCGGTCGGCCGGGCGGTACATCGTCACGTACTGCGCGAAGTTTTCACGTGCCTCGGACAGCGAGTACCCGTGGTTCGGTCCCGCCGATAACTGCTCGGGACCGATTGCGCCCGGCGGGGCGCGGTCGGCGTCGTCCTGACCGTCGTCCTCCCAGCCGCACAGCGCGCAGATGTCGTACGCGCGGCGACCGTTGATGGTCGGATAGCCGCAGCACGGGCACGTCGCGCGCACGCCTTCGGTGATCTGCTCGTGCAGCCGTTGTTCCGGCGTGAGCTCCGGTGCGAGCACGTCCTCGAACGTGTCGCGCCGCAGCTCGAAGGCCGCGCGGTCGAAGATCAGAGCGTCGTCTTTCCGAGCGCCGACAGAATCAATTCCACGGCTAAGATCGCGGTGCGGTTCTCGCGGTCGAGGATCGGGTTGATCTCGGTGATCTCGAGCGAGCCGAGCGTTCCGCTCGCGGCGACGCCTTCCATCAGCAGGTGCGCTTCGCGGTAGGTGATCCCGCCGCGGACCGGCGTGCCGACGCCGGGCGCTTCCTGCGGGTCGACGCCGTCCATGTCGAAGCTCACGTGCACCGAGTTCTCGCCGCCGGCGACGATCGCCAGCGCTTCCTCGACGACGCGGCTCATTCCGAGCCGGTCGACGTCGGCCATCGTGAACGCGCGCACGCCGAGCTCGTGAATGATCTTCTTCTCGGGCTCGTCGACGTCGCGCAAGCCGATGAACGCCATCCGCGCCGGATCGACCGCGTGCTGCTCCAGCGCGAAATGCACCGGCATCCCGTGGACGTTTCCGCTCGCCGAGGTCAGCGGCGTGTTGATGTCGCCGTGCGCGTCGACCCAGATCACGCCGGGCGCCTTGCCGCGCGTGCGCGCGATCCCGGCGATCGTTCCCATCGCGATCGAATGATCGCCGCCGAGCACCAGCGGAAACGAGCCCTGCGCGACGACGCCCGCCACCACATCGGCAAGCTCGTCGCAAACCGCTTTGATGATCGGGAAGTATTTCGCGTTCTGCTCGGCGACCGTCGCCGACTCAGGGACGGGGACGCGCAGGTTGCCGTGATCGGTCACCTCGATGCCGAGCTTCTCGAGCTGTTCTTTCAGCCGAGCGTACCGGATCGCGGACGGTCCCATGTCGACGCCGCGGCGGTCGGCGCCGAGGTCCATCGGGACGCCGATGACGTCGACCCTCGTGACGGTCTTGCGTCCGGGGACGACGGCGGGCGAAGGCTGTGTGATCACCGCCTAGCTTTCGCCACGGCGGCCGGGGCGCTCCCGGGTCAGCCGGTTCGCGGCGTCGCGACCGGCGGCCGCGTCTGGTCGAGCGGCGCGGCGGTCGTCCCCGGCGCGGCGACCTCGCGCGACACCGGCCGCGGCAGCAAGTGCTCGCGCAGCACGCGGATCATCGCGGCGACCGGAACGGCGAGGAAGGTGCCGATCAGCCCGAAGAGCTCGCTGAAGGCGAGGATCGAGATGACGATCCAGAACGGCGAGAGCCCGACGTTTTCTTTCAGCACGCGCGGCGCGACGAAGTTGCCGTCGATCTGGTGGATGACGCCGATCAGCACCGCGACGATGATCGCGCTGGTCAGCCCGTTGGTGGTGTACGCGAGGATCACCGCCGGCACGAACGCGATCACCGCGCCGGCGTACGGGATGAAGTTCAGCGCGCCGGAGACGACGCCGATCAAGAGCGCGTACGGCACGTGCATGATCGAAAGCATCACCGTGAGCATCGCGCCGAGGATCGAACCGTCGATCAACTGTCCGCGGATGAAGCCGCCGACGACCTTGTCGAGGTCGGCGATGATCGCTTCGGTCTTCGGGCGGACCTTCTCGGGCATCATCCCGAGGAAGCCTTCCTTGATGTTCTCGGCGTCGAGCAGCATGTAGGCGGCGAGCACCGGGACCACGATCACCGTCGCCAGCACCGAGACCGTCGACAGCAGCACCGTCAGCGTTTTCGACGCGGTGTCGAACGCGTTGGTCTGGATGAACGAGCCGATCTGTCCGGGCAGCGAGGACAGGTACAGGCGCTCGTCGAGCGGCAGCCAGCGCACGAACCGATTGTTCGGGTCCTGAATCACGTCGCCGTAGTGCCGTATCACGCCCGGGAGCGTCTTCACCGCGCCTTGCACGTCGCTGACCAGCGCCGGCACCAGCAACTGGATGATGATTGCGCCGACCAGCCCGATGAAGACGTAGACCAGCAGGATCGACCACACCAGCGGGAGCCGTTCGTTCAGCCGCCGGACCAGCGGGTAGATCAGGTACGCGAAGAACAGCGCGACGACGAACAGGATCGCCGTCGCCTTGACGTTGCCGAGAAACTGCAAGAACCCGACGAGCAGGTAGATCGCGACCGCGACCAGCCCCAGCGTCTTGAGCCAGAGGGTGACGCGCCGTTCGGCCCGTGACATCGGGCGGCGTGGGCGCGGGACGTCGGGCGGTCGGGCGGCAGCATTCACGAGCTTCTCTTTCCCCGGAAGCGAGAGGCCGCCCCGCACCCCCGGTAGTAAAGGCGGGGCAATGGCTCTCCGCCGTGCGGCGCTCCTTGCACTCGCGCTCGTGCCGTTCTGCGCGGCGGCGACCGGGTGCGCCCATCGTTCCTCGGCGAGCGGCGCGGTCCGCATCGCTATGGTCACCGACGTCGGCGGACTCGGTGACCGCTCGTTCAACGACTCCGCGTACGCCGGCCTGGTACGCGCGCAGAACGAGCTGCACGTCGAGACCACGGTCCTGCAGTCGCGCTCGGCGGCGGACTACCAGATCAACATGACGGTCCTCGCCAACAAAGAGTACGACGAGATCTTCGCCATCGGGTTCTTGATGGCGCGCGACGTGCAAGAGGTCTCGGAGCGCTATCCGGCGCGCCACTTCTCGATCATCGACGCCGTCGTCCCCGCGCCCAACGTCACCTCGGTGACGTTCAAAGAAGAGGAAGGCTCGTTCCTCGCCGGCGCGCTCGCCGCGATGACGACCAAGACGAAGACGATCGCGTTTCTCGGCGGGATCGACATCCCGCTGCTGCGCAAGTTCGAGGCCGGCTTCGCCGCCGGCGCGCGCGAGATCGATCCGTCGGTGAAGGTGCTGGTGAAGTACGTCGGCTCGTTCGACGACGTCGCCTCGGGGAAAGAGCTGGCGAACGTGCAGTTCTCGCAAGGCGCCGACATCGACTACGTCGCGGCGGGCAAGGCGGGGCTCGGCGCGATCGACGCGGTGCGCGCGCGCGACGGCGCGTTCGTGATCGGCGTCGACTCCGATCAAGACGCGATCGCGCCCGGCAAGATCCTCACCAGCATGGTGAAGCGCGTCGACATCGGCGTCTTTCGCGTCAGCGAGCAGGCAGCGGCGAAGAAGCCGCGCCCGGAGCATCTGACGCTCGGCCTGAAAGAAGGCGGCGTCGGCCTGACCGATTTCAAGTACACGAGATCAGTCGTCACGCCGCAGAAGATCGCGGTGCTCAACAAGCTGCGCGCGCTAATCGTCGCGGGGACGATCGTCGCGCCGTCGACACGGGAGGAGCTGGCATCGTTCAAACGCGTTCCGCTCTGACGCTGACCGGGATCCGCAAGCGCTTCGGCGCGGTGCAGGCCGTCGACGGCGTCGACCTCGAGCTCTACT
>DASZGA010000171.1:0-6994 GCA_035939295.1 Candidatus Elarobacter sp.
TATTCCACACCGACGGGCGCTTCACAGCCAGTGCGAGGCTGGCCCAAAGCAGGAGCGGCGGCACAACGTAGAACGCTGCAACGACACCGGTCACCGCTGGACCTTCGGACTCGATCAGAAGCCGGGCGAACAGGAACCAGCGGTGCATGAGCGACGCATACGCGCCCCAACTCGGGACGGTCGTGTGAATGTGGTGCGGGTACGGCGACTGAAAGATCGCGCCGCCATGTGCGCGAACCACGCGTGCAACTGCGACGTCGTCGGTCAGCGTCCGGTACAGCGGCGCGAAACCGCCGATCTCGTGCAGCGTGGACGTCCGGACCGCGTAGCACATCCCGTTGATCGTGACCGGCGGCAGGAGCGCGCAGACGGTCAGGTAGGTGAGCGCGGCGTTGTTGTTGACGAACTCCGCGACCAGCCGCGAGGGAAGGTTACCGCCGCCTTCATAGCACGGCAGCCCGGTCGTCAGCGCGTGCGACTCGAGACCGGCCAGCAGCGCGTCGAGCGCTTCCGCGCCGACGACCGTGTCGTCGTCAACGACGACGAACGCCTCCGTTCCGACTGCGGCGCGTCCAAGCTCGAGCTTGAACAGCTTCGGGTTGACGTTTGCCCGCGCCGGCGGACACGACATGACGGTGATCTCGCGACCGGCGTAGCGTAGCACGACGGCAGCGCACGCCTCTGCTCCGGCGGCGTCGTCTTCGTCGACGAGCCAAAGAAACGCCGCGTGCGGTAGTCCCTCGACGTTTCGCGCCAGCGTCGCTTCGAGCAGCGGGTCCCCGCCAAGCACCGCCTGCACGATCGTGGCGGCCGGCAGTTCCGTCGTTCGCGACGTCCGATGACGCCGGACGTACCTTAATGCGAGCGCACGCTTCAGCGCGAGGATCGCGACATACGATCCTGCGACCGCGAGCGCGATCATGCTGCGGATTGCGCTAGGCTCGCGACGAACTCGTCGACGCCGCGCTGTACCGAGACCGACGGCGGGCCGAAGACGCGCAGCATCTTCGAAACGTCGAACGTCTTCGAGTAGGCGAGCGCGCTCACGCCGAAGCGCGTGATCGGCGGCTCGTCGCGCGGGCGAAACAGCCGGTACCAGCCCTCGACCGCCGCCGCCGCCGCGCGCGCGACGCGGGCGTCGACCACGCGCTTCGGCGCGGGAATCCCGAGCCGCGCGAACACTTCGAGCAAGAACGGTTCCGTCTCCACAGGCTCCGCGTTCGTCACGTTCACGCAGCCGCTCAGCGGCGTCCGCGCCGCCGCCATGAGGTAGTCGGCGAGCGTGTCGATGTAGATCAGGTCGGCGCGGGCGGGTGGACCGTTGCGCTTGATGAGCGGGAGCCGCCCGCTGCGCGCCGCCCGCACGATCCGCGGGAACACGACCGTATCACCCGGGCCGAAGACGGCGCGCGGCCGAACGATCATCCACGATCCGGCGTACGCCCGCACGAGCTCTTCGCCGGCGTATTTCGTCGCCGCGTACGCGTTCACGAAACGCGGCCCGATCGGCGACTCCTCGGTGAGATCGAGCTGGTCTTCGTTCCGATAGAAGACGGCGCTCGACGAGACGTACACCAGCCGCGGCCGTCCCTTGCGCTCGCAGAACGCGATCACGTTGCGCGTCGCGCCGACGTTCTGCCGAACGAACTCGCGCTTCGTTCCCCACGGGGCCGCGCGCGCCGCCGCGTGGATCACGACGTCCGGCTCGAACGGCACGTCGAACGGCTCGCTCAGATCGACCGCGCTGTAATCTTCCCAGCCGAGTGCGCACCGTCCGACACCGTGAATCACGACGCCCTCGCGGCCGGCGAACCGTTTGACGAACGCGCCACCGACGAACCCCGACGCGCCGGTGACCAAGATCTTCATCCGCGAACGCGCGCGCCGGCGCTCAAAACGACCTCGGCATCCCGAGGACGTGCTGCCCGATGTACGAGAGGATCAAGTTGTTCGCGATCGGCGCGGTGATGTAGAGCCGCGTCTCGCGGAACTTCCGCTCGATGTCGTACTCCTCGGCGAACCCGTAGCCGCCGTGGGCGTCCATCGCCGCGTTCGCTGCCTGCCACGACGCCTCCGACGCGAGCAATTTCGCGGTGTTCGCCTCGGCGCCGCAGGGATGGCCGGCGTCGAACATCGCCGCGGCCTGCCGGCGCACCAGATCCGCCGCCATGACCGCCGCGTGTGCGCGCGCGATCGGAAACTGCACGCCCTGGTTCTGCCCGATCGGTCGCCCGAACACGACGCGCTCGCTCGCGTACTTCACTGCGCGATCGATGAAGAACCCGCCGTCGCCGACACATTCCGCCGCGATCAGAATCCGTTCCGCGTTCATCCCGTCCAAGATGTAGCGGAACCCTTTCCCCTCTTCGCCCACGAGGTTTTCGGCCGGGACCTCGAGATCGTGAAAGAATACCTCGTTCGTCTCGTGGTTCATCATGGTGCGGATCGGGCGCACGTCGATTGCGCCCGGCGGCGCGTTTCGAAGATCGACGAGCAGTGTCGAAAGCCCCTGCGTCTTCTGCTTGGGATCGCTCGACACCGGCGCGGTGCGCGCGAGCAGCAGCATCAGATCGCTGTGCTGCACGCGCGAGGTCCACACTTTCTGCCCGTTCACGACGTAGGTGTCGCCGCGGCGCACCGCGGTCGTCGTGATCTTCGTCGTGTCGCTTCCGGCGGTCGGCTCGGTCACGCCGAACGCCTGCAGCCGCAGCTCGCCGCGCGCGATCGCCGGCAGGTACCGGCGCTTCTGCTCCTCGTTCCCGTGGCGCAGCACCGTGCCCATGATGTACATCTGCGCGTGACAGGCCACCGCGTTGCCGCCGGTCCGGTTGACCTCTTCGAGGATGATGCACGCTTCGGCGAGCCCGAGCCCCGCACCGCCGTACTCTTCCGGGATGAGCGCCGCCAGGTAACCCGCTTCGGTGAGCGCGGCGATGAACGCATCGGGATAACCGCGTTGCGCGTCGACCTCGCGCCAATAGGCGTCGCCGAACGAGAGGCAGAGCGCGCGCACGGCATCGCGAAGCGCGCGCTGGTCCTGCGTCGGATCGAGCCCTACGGGAGGGTCGCCGGTTTCGGTCGTCGGCACGCCGCTACGCTTTGGCGCCGGCGAAGCGACGCCCTACGCCTCATGCTGCCTTTGCACCGTTTCCTGATTCGGGAGGCAACGCTTCGAGAACGCCGGACGGCTCGAGCGCGAGCTCCGGCGGCAGCTCGGCGTACGCATAGACCGCGACGCCGGGCGCGATGCGCTCCACGAACTCCGCGAGCAGCGCGCGCAGCGGCGCGGTGACGACGATCGCGTGCGGCGCGCACGTTGCGTCCGTCGCGTAGAGCGCGATCGACTCCCGCAGCCGTAGAGCGGTGCTCGGATCGGGAGCGAGGCCGCCGTCGTGCGACCACATTCGCGCCAGCTCGGCCTCGAACGCCGGCGCGATGATCAACGGGCGCAGGCGCGCGACGGCCTCGTGCCGCAACTGCTGCGGGACGATCACGCGGCGTGCCGCTTCGGCGAGCTCGCGCGCGTCTCGCGCCGTTGCTGAGGCGTCGGCAAACGCTTCAAACACGGCGATCGGATCGCGCGGCCACGCGCGCTCGCGCAGCAAGTACACGAACGCGCGATGCGCCAGCGCGACGGGAAGCGCGTCGCTCCCGACGTCTCTTACCACCGACGGTACGGATGCGCGGAGATGCTCGACCAGCGTCTGGAACTCTTGCCGTCCGAAGAGCTCGGCTGCGTGCGTGCGCGCGAGCTCGGCGAGGTGCGAGCCGACGATCGAGATCGCGTCGAACGTCAGGGCGCCGGCGTTCTGCGCGCGCTCGCGCTCGTCGTATCCGATCCAGCGCGCGGCGAGGCCGTACACCGGTTCGACGGTCGCCTCACCGCCGATCCGCTCGAGTGCGTCGTTCCCGCCGACGGCGAGGAGCGCGTCGAGCCGCACCACGCCTTCGCCGGCGACGCGGTCGCGGACACGGATCGCGTACGTGCGCGGATCGCGCAGCGGGTCGTCGCGCAGGCGCACGCCCGGGATGACGATCCCCGTTTCTGCCGCGAGCGCGCGGCGGACGTCGGCGACGCGGTCGAGCAGCGCTTCGGCATTCGGCGGCGCGAGCAGCGGGTAGAGGTTGGCGCCGACGTCGATCGAGAGCGAGTCAACGCCGACCAACGCGAACGCGTTCTCCGGGCGGCGCACCGCCTCGCGCCGGCTCTGCTCGCGCGCGGCGCGCACCTGCGCGTCGGCGAGCCGCTTCTGCCGCTCGGCGAGCAGCGCGCCGCCGAAGGCGGCGATGCCAAGCGAGGCGAACAGCGGGCCCGGAAACGACGGCACGAATGCGAGCGCGAACACCAACACCGCCGCGACGCGCAGCACGTCGGGCCTCGCGAGCAGCTGCGCCGCGAGGTCGACGCCGAGCGCGCCGTCGCCCGCGACGCGCGTGACCATCAAACCCATCGCGGTCGAGATCAGGAACGCGGGGAGCGTCGTGAGCAGTGCGTTACCGATCGAGAGAATCGCGAACGTCTCGACCGCTTCGAGCGGCGCCATACCGTGATACAGCGTCCCGATGAGGATACCGCCGAGCAGGTTCAGCACGACGATCACCAGCGCGGCGACGGCGTCGCCCTTCACGAACTTCCCGGCACCGTCCATCGCCGCGTAGAAGTCAGCCTCGCGCTGCACCCGTGCGCGCTTGCGGCGGGCGAGGTCGGCGTCGAGCATCCCGGCGTGCAAGTCGGCGTCGATCGCCATCTGCTTTCCGGGCATCGCGTCGAGCGTGAACCGCGCGCACACCTCGGCGACGCGTTGCGCCCCGCTCGCGATCACGACGAACTGGATCGTGATCAGAATCGCGAATACGATCAAACCGACGACGACGTTCCCGCGCACGACGAACTGCCCGAAGGCCGGAATAAGCGCGCCGGCGCCTCCAGGGTCGTGCCCTTCGGTGAGAATGAGCCGCGTAGCGCTGACATCGAGCGCGAGCCGGAACAGCGTCGCCAGCAGCAGCGAGGGCGCGAACGCGGAAAACTCGAGCGGCTCTTCGACGCGCAGGCTGATCAGGAGCACGAGCGCCGAGCCGAACACGTTCAGCGCCAGCAGCGCGTCGAGCAGCGGCGGCGGGAGCGGAACGATGAGGATGGCGACCATCCCGAGCACCGCGACCGCGAACGCCGTCGTCAGCTTCGAAGTCACGCGCCTGCTCCTCCGTGCCGCGACATCATTCGAGCAGGCCTTCCCGAGCGAGCGCCGCGACGATCTGCGCAACCGCGACGTACGCGTCGGGCGGGATCGCGCGCCCGTTCCGGCCCTGCGCGTACAGCAGCCGCGCCAAGCCGACGTCCTCGACGACGGGGATGCGGTTTTCGCGTGCGATCGCCTTGACGCGCAGCGCTGCTTCGTCGAGCGCGCGCACCAGAATCTCCGGAACAGGAACCTCAGGCGGCGCATAGCGCAGTGCGACAGCGACGTGCTCCGGATTGACGACGACAAATGACGCCTCGCGCGTGCGCCCGACCGCACCGCGAACGATCGCGCGGTGGGCGCTCTTCCGCCGCGACCGCGCTTGCGGATCTCCTTCGTTCTCTTTCGTGTCGCGCTTCAGCTCGTCGAACGACATCTTCAGCCCACGCATCCACCGTCGCCGCGCCAGCGCATAGTCGACAACGGCGAACGCTGTACCGACGCACAGCGCAGCGCCGCACGCGCGCAGCGCGGCGAACGCCACGAGCGAAGCCGCCGCGCCCGGCGAACCGAGCACGATTCCCGCGGCAACGACATCGCGTCCCAACGGCAGCAACGCCACGAGCGTGGCGATCAGCGCAAGCGCAGCGCGCGCAACGCCGACGATTGTCTCGCCGCCGAACATCCGCTTCAGGCCGGTGATCGGGTCAAGCCGCTTCCCTTCGAAACGCAGTCCGGCGACGTGAAGTCCGCCGCCCTGAGCGTACGCGCCAAAGCTGCCCGCGCACGCAGCGGCTGCGGCAGGCATAAGTGCGGCGAGCGCGACGACGACAAATGCATGCAGCAAAGCACCCGTCGGCGCCCGAGCGTTCGCAACGGCTGATGCGACGTCGCTCGCGGCGCCTTTCAGCGCGGACACGACACCTGCTGCGACGAGCGGAACGGCAGCCGTCGCTGCGAGCGTCGCAGCGCTGAAGGCCGCGACGCCGTTGACCTCGCTCGAGCGCGCGACGTTTCCTTCGCGCTTCGCCCGCTCCCGCCGCGAAGGCGTCGATTCATACCGCTTGTCGCCGGCGCTCATCGCGCGCTGCTCCACGGCACGACGAGCCAAGGTCGCGCGCCGAGCGGCGCAAGCACCGGCAACGTCACGACTGTAACGAGCAACGCCGCCGCGAACACCGCCGGAAAGGCGAGCGTAAGCGTTGAAAACCGCGGCACCACACGAGCGACGGCTCCAAGCGCAAGCTGCAGCGCGGCCGCGACCGCGACAGCAGGAGCCGCCACTGCAAACGCCGCGCGCAAGATCGTCTCGGGCAATGCGAGCGCGAAGCGCCACCACGCATCGGGCCCCAGAAACGCACCGGCTTGGACGTGCGAAAACGACCCCGCAAACGCACCCACGACCGGAACCCAGCCGTCGAGCAGCACGAACGCGGCCAAGAACGACGCCGACCAAAGCCGTCCGAACGCCTGAGCGCTGGTGACGTTCGCGCCCGGCACGCTGCCGCGGACGCCGAGATAGTCATCGATCATCCGCCCCGCATAGTACGCACCGTCATAAAGCAACGAAGCCCCGAACCCGATCGCCGCGCCGACGACGAACTCCCCGGCAAGCGCGAACGTAAACGCAACCAGATCGAGCTCCCGCCCGCGCGCAAGATGCGGAGCAACCGCAAACGCCAGCGCCAGCGCGATTCCCGCTCGAACCACAGCAGGCACCGACGGATGCGAAAACGCCGGCGCGCGCGACATCAGCCCCGCGGCGCGAGCAAATACCAGCAGCGTCGTCTGCGTCATCCGCGAACCAGCAGCGG
>DASZGA010000172.1:0-6355 GCA_035939295.1 Candidatus Elarobacter sp.
CCTTCTCGGCGCCGATCACACGCACGCGGAAGATCGTGTGGAAGATCCCGCTGACGACGACTTTCGCGACGTCGTAGAACGTCACGCCGGCGCGGCGTCCATCGCCGCCCGCATCCGCGCGACGACCTCGGCCGGCTGCAGGTCCGTCGAGTCGATCGTGATCGCGTCGGGCGCGACGCGCAGCGGCGAAACGGCACGAGTGGAATCGAGCCGGTCGCGCTCGACGATCTGCGCGCGCACCTCGTCGAACGGCACGTCGAGCCCGCGCTCGCGAAACTCGGCCTGCCGCCTGCGCGCCCGCTCGTCCACCGACGCCGTGAGAAAAAACTTGTGCCGCGCATCGGGGAGGACCACCGTGCCGATATCACGCCCCGCCATCACGACGGGGCCTTGCGCCGCAATCGCGCGCTGTCGGTCGACGAGCTCGTGACGCACGCGGGCGAGCGTTGCGACGATTGAAACCGCGGCTGACACGTCGGGATCAAACAGCCGCTCGCCTGTATCATAACCGTCAATAACGATACGATATCCGGCGCGAGCCGCAACGTCTCGGACGACGGAAACGTCGTGATGCGACAACATCGTCAAGAGACCGCTTTCGTTGTCCAGGTCGACGCCGTTCCGCAAAGCGAGGAACGCGACGGCGCGGTACATCGCGCCGCTGTCGAGATATAACCGGTTCGTAGCGTCCGCGAGGGCTCGACCGTTCACGGTCTTTCCGCCTCCGACGGGACCATCGATCGCGACGTGGTCGTTCTCCATGTGACCCTCGCCTTCGCCGATCTCCCGCCGCGGTCCGCGTCGCCGCCATACCGACAGGTGTTCGACGGCACGTCCGCGAAGAACGACGACTGCGATTCCGGGAGAGCATGAGATCATGCGTGTGGTTCTCGTCTATCCGCACATGGATCGGGGCGACGCTCTGGGACCGTCGCTCGCCACCTCCGAGCATTTGGGTCTCGGATACCTCGCGAGCGCCGCGCGCAGCGAAGGCCACGACGTCTTGATCCTCAACGAGGAGCTCGCCGAATACGACGCGACGACGACCGTCGCGCGCACACTCGAGTTCGCTCCCGACGTCGTCGGCATCTCGCCGGTCTCGCTGTCGATGAATCGCGGGCTCGCGTATTTGGGCGACGTAGCGCGGCTCTCGCCCCGCTCTCGCCGCGTGATCGGTGGACATCTCGCCTCGCTGTGCGCTCAGCAGATTCTCGAAAACGAGCACCACGTCGAGTTCGTCATCGAGGGGGACGGCGAAAGGCCGTTCTGCGCGTTGCTTCGCGCGCTATCCGGCGAGGGCAAGCTCGAGGACGTTCCGAGCCTTTCCTGGCGCGAGGACGGGACGATCCGCCGCGCCGCGCCGAGTCCGCAGGTCGGCTTGGACGAGTTGCTGCCGCCGGCCCGAGACGACCTTGCCTATCTCGTTCGCATCCAGGGCTGCCGGAGCGCGCGCATTCTTGCCAGCCGCGGCTGCCGGTTCAACTGCAGCTTCTGCACGACGCCGGGCTTCTACGGGCGCAAGTCGCGGTTTCGCGATCCCGGGCTCGTGATTGACGAGATGGAAGCGATCCGTGCGGCGTACGGAGCCGATCATTTTTGGTTTAACGACGATCTGTTCATCGACGGCACGCCCGACAACGCCGCCTGGGTCACGCGCTTCGCTTCGATGATCGAGGGACGAGGCTTCACCTTCCGCATCCTCTGCCGAGCGGACTCATTCCGCGGTTCGAACGGCGAGCTGATCGAGAAGCTGGTGCGCGCCGGACTGCGCATGGTGTTCCTCGGGCTTGAGTCCGGCTCGCAGTCGGCGCTCAAGACGTTTCGCAAGGGGACAACCGTCCAGCAGAACCTCGACGTCGTCCGGCTTCTCGAAGCGCACGAGCTCGAGCTTCAGGTGGGCTTCATCATGTTCAACCCGTACTCGACGCTCGACGAGCTTGCGGCGGGCGCCGACTTTCTGCGCGAGATCGGTCAGCTGTACCGCGTCCTCCCGCTCACCCGCCGGCTCAGCGTTTTTCCCGGAACCGCGATAGCGCAGCGGTTGGTCGTCGACGGGATGATCACCGGCATCCCGTACCGCGAACCGGAAGCGTGCTACTCCTTCGTCGACGGACGCATCGCGGTGCTGGCGGACGAGCTGAGCGAAGCCTACGTTGCGAACGTCGCGCTGGACCATGCGCTGTTGACAGCGTTCCGCGGGCAGGACCGCATACCGGACCGTGCGGCCGAAGCGGCGGTGAACGACCTGAACCACGCCGAGTTCTGCGCTATCCTACGCGGGCTGGAGACGGCGTTCGACGCGCTCACGATTCGGCGGGCGATACGCGACTGGATGGAACGGCTCGCGGAACTGCTGGAGTCGGCAACGCTCGCATCGTGCCCTTGATCGGAATCATGGGACCGCACGGAGCGGGGAAGACGACGCTGTGCCGCGCCGTCGAAAACCGCATCCGCACGGTCCTGCACGAGTTGCCCGTGGTCGTCCCCGACGTCGCTCGCCACCGGCTTCAAGGAGCCGCTTCGGGTGAGGGCCGCATCGCCCAGGACGACATCATCGAGACGCAGCTTCGGATCGAGGGTCTCTTTGCGCAAGCCTCGGACGTCGTCGTGTTCGACAACACGAGCGCGGGCCATCTCGCCTATCACCGCTACTGGAACGGTATCGAGAACGAAGCCTTGCGCGAACGCGTCGCCGCTTCGATGGCCGGCTACTCGGCAGTGCTGTGGCTCCCGCCGAATCCGGCCCACCTCGTCGACGACGGTTTGCGCCCGACCGACCCGGCGTTTCAGGCCGAGATCACCGAGCGCCAGCGGACGATCCTCGCCGAGCTCAACGTCACGTTCGAGGTCGTGGAAGATTGGTCCGCGTGGACCGATGCCGAGTGGGACGTCGGGCTACGCCGCTGGACCGCGACGCGTCCGGAACGTGAAGAGCGCCGCAAGCAGTACGTGACCGCCGTCGGCGTCGTTCGCCGCGGCGACGACGTACTGTTCGTGAAGCGTCATGACGAACGGATCAGAGCTGCCGATGCGCGATGGGACCTCCCCGGAGGGCGAGTCGAGTTTGGTGAGGCGCCCGCGTTGACGGTCGAGCGCGAGATCTTCGAAGAAACCGGATATCTCGTTCAGTGCGAGCGCCCGCTGCGCGCCGTGCAGAGCAATCGCTGGCAGCTTGGCGATCTCCGCGAAGAGCACGTGCTCGTCCTAGGATTCGAAGCCTCGATCATGGTGGAGCACGCTTTCGACGTCTCCACCGATCACGGCGTGGCAGACATCCGGTGGGCGAGCTTGTCGAGCATGGCGGAAGAGAACCTGTTGCCGGGTATCGCGACGTTCGTCGCGGAGTCGTTCGCGCCGTGAGGGTTGGAGACCACGGAATCCGCGCACTTCACGACGCGAATCTCGTGCGCCTGCGGCAGCACACGACGTTCCCGCTCGACGTCTTCGAGCGAAAGCTCTCCAGCGAGGCATTTTTCGAGCGCTTCTACGTCGCGCCGGCTTTGTCGCCGGTGACGGGCACCGGTGACCCGCTCGACGGGTCGCCGGAGCAGAACTCCGGGCTCGCCTGGAACCGCGTGGTCATCACCGGGCCGATGGGTGCCGGCAAGAGTACGTACCTGCTGTGGCTATACGAGCATATCCTCAAGCGACGAAACTCACCCGAGGCTTACATCCTCGGACTGGAGCAGGTCGCCGCGCTCGGCGAACGCCTTAACGAGCTGTCGCCGGACGCGCTCATCTTCGTTGACTCGCTCGACGAAACGATGTCGAGCGACAACCCTTCGCTGAACGCGACGATCGCTGCGCTGCTGACCCGCGGACAGGTCGTCTTCGCGTGCCGCGCGCCGTTCTTCTACGAAGTGTTCGACGCCGAGCGCCTTGCCACGCTCGACGCGGTGCTCGAGCTACCGCCGCTCACGCCCGAAGAGCAGCAGGACGTCGCCAAACGCTACATCGACGGGCTCTACGCCGAGGAGATCAGGCCCGCCGTCCTGGCGCGGACGCTGCAACTTCTCGCCGACTGCCGCGCGGGCGCGACCCGTGAAGCGACGCTGATCATGACGCCGCTGTTCACGACGCTGTGTACGTTCGTCGCGCAGCGCGCCACGGACCGCAAGCTGGACGGCATCGCCCAGGTCTACGGCGAGTTTCTGCGACTGCTGATCGATCGAAAGTTCGGCGGCGGCCCCGCGGCGCTGAAGAAGCTTCAAGAAGTGGCCTGGCAGCTGGAGCTGCGCAGGCGCCGAAATGAGCCGTTCTCCTACACGAAGCTCACCGAACGGTTCGAGAAAGACTTCCTCGACCGGCTTCGCGACCTCATCGTGATTGACTCCGCGCTGACGACCGGCGAGAGCATTGTGCGGGATTTCCGCCATCGCTCGATCGCCGAGTACCTCGTCGCCGGATACGTCGCCGGCGCACTGGAAGTAGGATACGGCGACACGAAGGAAATCGGCCGCGTTCTGACGCCGCTCTTCAACTATGAGACGTCGTACTTCATGCGCCGTATCATCTTGGAGCTGCCAGAACACCGGCGCACCGCGGTGCTCGACGCGCTCCGAGCGTACGTCCTCGACTGGTTCGGCAGACCGGTCGTCATGGACGAACCGAGCGTGCACAACGCGCTCTACCTCTTCGCGAACTGCGCCCCGGAAAACGAATTCTTCATCGAGGACCTGTTCCGCAAGGCGCGGGACCTCGGCATCGACAAAGCACCGCTGGTGCTCGGCACGCTCTTTGCGTCGACGATCGCAGTCGGGACGCCCGAAGCGCAAGAGCAGATCCTCGACCGCGTCGCGAGCGACGAGGAGCTGAAACGCCGAAACATCAACTATCATCTGTTCTACTACGGCGACGCCGATTTGACGCGCCCCGGCGACGTCGTGCGAGAGATTCCGACGACGCAGCGCTGGGAGAACACACGACGCGTCTTGTTAGAGCGCTTGGCCTCGCCCGACACGAAGCGACGGCGCTTCCGCGCGTGGGATTTGATGACGCTGCGGCACCTCTACGAGCTCAACCCGCAGGAGATCTCGGCCGAGATACGGGCGATGCTGATCCAGCGAGCAGCCGCTCTGGCGGCGAGCGGCGCATCGGAGAGTGACAAGCGCAGCGCGCTCGTTCGCCGCGAGGCGCAAGCGCTCCGAAACACGCTCGAAGAACAGGAGGCGCACGCACGGCTCGCGACCGCGACCTTGGACGAGGTGAACGTCGGAATCATCGCGGCTCTCCCTGAAGAGTACGCGGCGGTCTGCGAGGTGTTCGGTAGCGGGCGCGAGCTCTTCGCCAACCGCCCCGGCGGCGGCCGCCGCTACTGGTACACGGAAGTTCCGGCTGCCGACGGCGGCACGCACCGCATCGCCGTCGCCCGCACCGTCTCGATGGGCAACAACCAAGGCACGGCGCGCGCGATGCAGATGATGACCGACTGTCCGAAGATCGCGGTCATGATCATGGTGGGGATCGCTGGCGCGGTGCCGAACGCGGACAAGCCGAGCGATCATGTCCGGCTCGGTGACGTCGTAACCAGCGGCGAGAAGGGCGTCGTCAAGTACGACTTCGTGAAAGAGCATCCCGACGGCGTGCGCGAGGTGCGTTCGCCGCCGCGGCCGCCGGCAGCCGCGCTCCTCGACGCGGTGCACGAGTTGGAAGTAGCGGAATACCGAGGAAAGCGCCCCTGGAACGAGTTCATCCGTAGCGCCTTGAGGAAGCTCGGCTGGAGCCGTCCCGGCGTGGACGCCGACGCTTTGCTGGGCGATGACGAGAAACCGGTCGCGCATCCCGCCGATCCCGAACGCCGGGCCGGAGAACCGCGCGTGTTTTCCGGACCAATCGCGTCGTCCGACACGCTGCTCAAGAACCCGGCCGAACGCGACCGGCTCCGCGAAGCGTTCGGCGTGAAGGCGGTCGAGATGGAAGGTTCGGGAGTTGCGGACGCGTCGTGGCTCGAAGGGCGCAACTACTTCATCGTTCGCGGCACGTGCGACTATTGCGACAAGAACAAGAACGATACGTGGCATCCGTATGCCGCCGTCGTCGCAGCTGCCTATACACGCGCGCTGCTGTCGGCCGTACCGGAGTTTAGGATGCCCTAGCCGGGCACACCGCGAACGACGCGGTCGTGGCCAAGGCCAGATCGGTTTACTACTGTACCGGGTGTGGGTTCGAGTCGGCGCGCTGGCTTGGGCGGTGTCCGTCGTGCGAGGCGTGGAACACGTTCGAGGACGCGCCGGTCGTCAAGCCCGCGAAGTCGGCGCAGGGGCGCGCCGTCGCGCCGCTGCGCACGAGCGGGCCGGTTCCGCTTGCCGCGATCGAGGACGCGCGCATCCTGCGGCGGCGCACCGGGATGGCGGAG
>DASZGA010000173.1:0-8651 GCA_035939295.1 Candidatus Elarobacter sp.
GTCGCGGTCGACGCCTGCGAGTACGTACCGCGCGGGTTCTGGCCGAGCGGGGTCGCATAGGCGGTGCTCGACGGGTAGCGGCTGAAGAGCTGCGGGTCGGAGGCGAACAGCCGCTTGAGGTCGTCGATGCGGTGCTGGTCGGTCGGGTGGTCCGAGAGCATCTCCATCTGGCCGCCGGTGTCGGCTTTCTCGAACTGCTGGAAGAGCCAGACCAATCCCCACGGGTTCGAGCCGGCCTCGGCGCACGTCATTGCGCCTTTCTTGTCGGCGGCCGTCTCGACGTCACGCGAATAGTTCTGGGTCTGCAGCGTGAAGCCGATGTTCGCGAGCGTGTCGATCGTGCGCGCTGCACGGCCGCCGGTCGCAACGTTCGCCAAGATGTCCAGAACCGTGACGGTCGTGCCGGTGCGCTGTGCTTTCTGATACAAGTGCAGGACGTCGTGGTGGATGTCGTGCGAGGTCTCGTGGCAGAGGACGCCCGCGAGCTCTTCGCGGTTCTGCACGAACTTCATCAGCGCGTCGGTCACGTAGACGTTCCCGCCCGGAACGGCGAAAGCGTTCGGCGCGCTCTCGTGGACGAGGATGAACTGGAACGGATGAAAGTATTGCGGATCGGCGACGCGCTTGATCTGCTGGGCGATCGGGTTGAGGACCGCGTAGTACGGCGAGCTGGAGATGATCTCGCCCTTTTGTTGCAGCGCTTGGTACTCTTGCTGACCGATCTGCATCTCGACCTGCTCGTCGCTGGATTGCGCGGCGGCGGGCGCTGCGCCGCCTGCGAAGGCGGCGAGTCCGAGACTCAGGCTAAGGGCGAGCAGGCGTTTCATGGTTCCTCCGTGGATCGTCGGCACGTTGCCGACCTCAGTCGTACCCAAGGGAACGTTCCGAAAGACGCCAGGGTTCGCACGAGAGGGTGCGGAACGGTGCGAGCCGTCCCGGCGCGGGTGTGATGTAATGGTAGCCTGTGACCTTCCCAAGGTCGACGCGCGGGTTCGATTCCCGCCACCCGCTCAGAAAAACGCTCCGGGCGACGTAGCCAAGTGGTAAGGCAGAGCTCTGCAAAAGCTCCACCCCCAGTTCGATTCTGGGCGTCGCCTCCAATCGTTCTGCTGGTCCTCGCCTTCATGGCGACGGCGATCGCCGGGCCGCTGATCGGCGTCCGCCAGCTCGACGCCGCCTCCGGCGCACAGTACCGCCTAGCGAACGCCCGCTCGGACCTCGACGCGGTGCTGCGGATGCAGCTCGCCGAGGAGACCACGCTGCGCGGTTTTCTCGCGACCGGCGACCGGCAGTTCCTCGACGACAACAAGCCGCCGAACCCGCAATTCGACCTGCAGGCGCGCGCGCTCGAAGCCCGGCTCCGCGAGGCCGGAATCCCGGAAGGGATCCCGACTGTCGAGGAACTCCGCGCGCGGCACACGCAGTGGGAGCGCGACGTCGCGATGCCGCTGCTGAAGAACCCCGGCTCGATCAACGCTTACAGCCAGGAGCAGACCGGGAAGTTTCTCACCGACCAGATGAGCAACGACGCCGCCGCGCTGCGCGACGTTTTGAAGCAAGCCAGCGCGCGCGTCGACGTCGCGCTGCGGCGGCGGATCAACGCGACCGTCGCGATCAGCGCGGGCTTCATCACGCTCTTCGCGATCATCGCGCTCTGGTATGCGGCGAGCCGCGCCACCGCGGTCGCGCGGCTCGCCGAAGGACAAGCGCTGGTCGACGCGCTGCAGCGGACGCTGCGCGTGCGCGGGCAGCGGCTCGTCGCGACGGATATCGGCTCCGCGTACGCGTCGGCGACGCGCGAGGCGCTGGTCGGCGGCGACGTCCTCGACGCATGGCGTGCGGCGGACGAGCTGGGCTGGTTCCTGATCGCGGACGCGAGCGGAAAGGGGATCGAAGCGGCGCGCCACGCGGCGTTCGCGCAGTACGCGATCCGCGCGCTCGCCGCCGACGCCGGCGATCCGGCCGACGTCGTCCGGCGCTTCAACCGCCTGTTCCTCGACACGTTCGACGACCCGTCGGTCTTCGTCGTGCTGTTCTTGGGGGCGTTCGACGCGCGCACGCAGACGCTGCACTATGCCAGCGCCGGCCACGGCACGGCGTACGTTCGGCGCGGTACGGTGATCGAACAGCTCCCCCCGACGGGATCGATCATCGGGCTCGACCGCGACGAGCCGTACGAGACCGAGTCGATCGCGCTCGCGCTGGGCGACGTCGTCTTGGTCGCAACCGACGGCTTAGGCGAAGCGCGCAACGATGACGGCGAGATGCTCGGCGAGGACCGCATCGCGGCGATCCTGCGCGACGCGCCCTCCGATCCGCAGGCAATGTGCGATCTGCTCGTCGCTGCGGCAGACGCCTACAGCGGCGGCGTGCAGGACGACTTGGCGATCCTCGCGTTGCGCGTCGTGCAGGAGGACGAAAGCGCCGCCACGGGGTTCTCGCCGCTCGGCGAAAGTGCTCGCGTCTAGCCGCGCCGAAAGGCGGCAGGTCGTGTTGGCCCGCCGGATCGTCCCTTGCCTGGACATCAAGGACGGCCGAGTCGTCAAAGGCGTGCGCTTCGTCGATCTGAGCGATGCCGGCGATCCGGTCGCCCTCGCCCGCCGCTATGAAGCGGAAGGGGCGGACGAGCTCGTCTTCCTCGACATCACCGCGACGGTCGAAGGGCGTCGTGCGACGCTCGAGGTCGTGCGCGCCGTCGCGCACGAGCTGACGATCCCGTTCGCGGTCGGCGGCGGCGTGCGCGCCGTCGAGGACATGAACGACTTGCTGCGCGCCGGCTGCGATAAAGTCAGCGTGAACTCCGCGGCGGTTCGCGATCCCGCGCTGATCGAAGCCGCGTCGCGGCGGTTCGGCGCGCAGTGCGTCGTCGTCGCGATCGACGCGCGCCGTTCGCCCGGTGTGACGGAGTCAGGTTTCGAAGTGGTCGTCGACGGCGGGCGAACGCCGACCGGCCGCGACGCCGTTGCCTGGGCCGCCGAGTGCGAGCGCCGCGGCGCCGGCGAATTGCTGGTCACCTCGATCGACCGCGACGGAACGCGCGACGGCTACGACATCCCGCTCACGCGCGCGATCCGCGACGCGTGCAACTTGCCGGTGATCGCCTCCGGCGGCGCCGGCGCGATCGAGCACTTCGTGGAGGTGTTTCGCGATGCGGACGCCGACGCCGCGCTCGCGGCCTCGCTCTTCCACTACGCCGAGCTCGCGATCGCCGATTTGAAAGACGCGCTCGCCGGCGCGGGGATCGTCGTGCGCCGCGAGGAGGTCGCGGTATGACGCAGCTTCCGGAAATTCGCTGGGATGCGAACGGGCTCGCGCCGGTGGTGATCGCCGACGCAGCGACCGGCGCCGTGCTGACGCTCGCGTACGCGAACCGCGAGGCGCTCGAGCGCACGATCGCGACCTGCTCGACATGGCTGTGGAGCCGCTCGCGCAACGAGCTGTGGGAGAAGGGCGCGACGTCGGGCAACACCCAGCGCGTCGTCTCCGTCTCGGTCGACTGCGACGCCGACGCATTGCTGTACCGCGTGATCCCGAACGGCCCGGCGTGCCACACCGGCGCCGTATCGTGCTTCGCGACGACGCTTCCGCTTGCCGACGCCGAGCATCCGCCGGAAGCCGCGACATTCGCCACCTCGATCGCCGCGCTCGCGCGCACGATCGAGTCGCGCAAGCGGTATCCGATCGAAGGTTCGTATACCGCGAAGCTGTTCGCCGGCGGCGTCGACCGCATCGGCAAGAAGATCGGTGAAGAGGCGACCGAGGTGGTGATCGCGGCGAAGAACGCCGATCGCGGCGAGCTGGTGTGGGAGACGGCGGACCTGCTGTACCACGCGCTGGTGCTGCTCGCCGAACGCGGCGTCTCGCTCGACGAGGTGGGAGCAGAGCTATCGCGACGCGCCAAACCCACGGACTAAGTGGGTCCGGCCAAGGCCGGACACCTCGCGTTCGGCCTGCGGCCGATCCGCCCTCGGTCCGTGCGAAGCACGGCCTCTCGGCCCTCTCCGGGATCGGTCCGGAGACCGCGGCGAAGTTCGCCGAGCTCGACGTGCACACGCCGGACGACCTGCTGCGCTACATCCCGCGCGCGTACCGCGACTGGCGCGAGCCGATGCCGATCGCGAGCTTGCGCGAAGGGGAAGCGATCGTCGTCGGCACGGTCCTCAGCGTGAAGGAGCGCCGCGGTCGCGGTCGCTTTCAGCTCGTCACCGCGATGCTGAGCGACGAGACCGGGACGATCGAGGCGAAATGGTTCGGACAGCGTTACATCGCCGGGAAGATCGCCCCGGGCGATCGTGTGTTCGTCGCGGGCCGCGTCGCGCGCGGCGGGACGCTGCTCCCCGAGATCAACGTCGGCGCGCACAAGCTGCTGCGCGAGAACGAGCGCTACGAAGGCGAAATCATTCCGATTTACGCCGCGAGCAAGGATCTGCCGACGCGCACGATCCGCAGCGCGATCGCCAAGAACCTGGACCGTCTGATCGCGCAGCACACCGACGCGCTCCCGCCCACGCTGGTGCGCAAGTTCGATTTCCCGCCGCTCGCGCTGGCGTGGCGCGAGGTGCACGCGCCTCGCACGCTGGAAGGGATCGCCCGCGCCCGCGAGCGGATCGTGTTCGACGAGTTCTTCACGATCGCGCTGGCCGCCGCGGTGAAGCGCGCGCGGCGCGAAGCGGCCGGCGGCGCCCGCGCGCTGACGGTCCCCGACGGTGCTTGGGATGCGTTCGTCGCGGAACTGCCGTTCGCGCCGACCGCCGCGCAGCACCGCGTGATCGACCGCATCTGGGCCGACATGGGCCGCACCGCGCCGATGAATCGGCTCTTGCAAGGTGACGTCGGCAGCGGCAAGACGCTCGTCGCCGCGGCGGCGATCATCCTGGCACACAAGGGCGGCGTGCAGTCCGCGCTGATGGCGCCGACCGAGATCCTCGCCGCGCAGCACGCCGCCAAGCTCGCCCCGCTGCTGCTGCCGTTCGGCGTAACGGTGGAAGCCGTGTTCGGATCGCAAGGCGCGCGCGACCGCCGCCGGGCGGAGCAGCGCATCGCCTCCGGTGAGGCAGCGCTCGCCGTCGGCACGCACGCGCTGCTCACGGAGAGCGTGACGTTTCGCGAGCTCGGCTTGGTTGTGATCGACGAGCAGCACCGTTTCGGTGTGAACCAGCGCAAGACGCTGCGCGAGAAGAGCACCGCGCCGCACACGCTTGCGATGACCGCGACGCCGATCCCGCGCACGCTCGCGCAGACGAAGTACGCCGACATGGACGTCTCGGTCATCGACGAGCTGCCGCCGGGACGCACGCCGATCCGGACCTTCGTCGTCCGCGAGAGCCGCAAGCACGAAGTCTACGAGCTGGTCCGCAAAGCCGTCGAGCTCGGGCAACAGGCGTACGTCGTGGCCGCCGCGATCGAGGCGACCGATCCTGACGAAGAAGACGATCGCAAAGGCGAGAAACGCCCGCCGTTGCAGCTCGTCACCGCCGTCGAAGAGGCGCAGCGGCTCCAGGAAATCGTCTTTCCGGACCTGCGCGTCGACCTGATCCACGGCCGTATGACGCCGCGCGAAAAGGACGCCGTCATGGACCGCTTCAAGCGGGGCGAAACCGACGTGCTGGTATCGACCACGGTCGTCGAGGTCGGCGTCGACGTCCCCAACGCCTCGGTGATGGTCGTCCTCGATGCGCACCGCTACGGCCTGGCGCAGCTGCACCAATTGCGCGGGCGCGTCGGGCGCGGCGTCGCCGAGTCGTTCTGCATTCTGGTCCCGCCCGACGACGCCGCCGAGGTCGAACGCCTGCACGTTCTTGAGGAGACCACCGATGGTTTCGAGATCGCCGAAGCCGACCTGCGCCTGCGGAAAGCCGGCGAGCTCGCGGGCACGGCGCAAGCCGGCGGCGCCGACACGATCGGCAACATCGTCGACGACTTCTCCATCTACATGCGCGCAAAGGCGGCCGCGGACGAAATCGTCGCAAGCGACCCCGATCTGAGCGCGCTCGAGCACCGCTCGTTGCTCAGCCTGCTCAGCGAGAGCGCGTCGGCGCGCGCGATGCTGATCACCGCATGACGAGGGAAGCGCCGATCGCGTTCGGATTCGACTTCGACCACACGCTGGGCGTGGACAACGCGCTCGAACGCAGGGCGATGTACGCGTACGCCGCCGAGCTGGGGCGCGAGCTCGACCCGAACGACGACGCGATGCGCGCGCGGATCGAAGCGTTGTTGGCGGTGTTCCGCGCCGGCGAGATCACGATGGACGAGATGATCCGCCGTTTCGCCGTGCTGCTCGGCGTGCCGGCAGCGCCGGCGAGCGCCGAGCGCTGGCGCGAGCACTGCTACGCGCTCGTCGACGAGCTCGTCCGGCCGATCGACGGTGCGGTGGAATTGCTCGCGTCACTTCGCGCGCGCGGAATACCGCGCGCGATTCTCACCAACGGCTGGACGCCGCTGCAGCAGAAGAAGATCGCGCGCGCGCTCGGCGACGAAGCGCTCGGGATGCAGATCCTGGTCAGCGATGCGATCCGCGCCGTGAAGCCGGAACGCGCGGCGTTCGACGCGCTGGTCGCCGCGCTCGGCGTTCCGCGCGAACGGATCTTGTACGTCGGCGACAACGCTCGCGGCGACGCCGGCGGCGCGCTCGCGGCGGGGCTGCGCGCGGTGTGGTTCGACTGGGAAGGACAGAGTTATCCACAGGACCTCCCGCCGCCCACCCTGACGATCCATGCGTTAGGGGAGCTTGAGGCGCTGGTCGAGAACACCATCGCCCCATAACATAATGGGGACGCTGACGATCACCGGCGGCACGCTGCGCAGCCGGCGTGTTCCATCACCCCCCGGACGCGCGGTTCGACCGACGCCGGCCCGGGTGAAAGAAGCACTCTTCTCGATCCTCGGCTCGCGCGTCGACGACGCGCGCGTCCTCGACCTCTTCGCCGGGAGTGGCGCGCTCGGGTTCGAGTCCCTGTCACGCGGCGCGAAGCACGTCACGTTCGTCGAGAAGCACCGCCCGACCGCGGAGTCGCTGCGCGCGACCGCGCGCGAGCTCGGCCTCGCCGAGCAGGTCGACGTCGTCAACGCGCCGGCCGAACGCGCCGTGCGCGCCGTCCCGGGCCGTTACGACCTCGTCTTCGCCGACCCGCCGTACGCGCACCCGTACCCCTCCGCCGCGCTCGGCGCGTTGCGCGAGCGCCGCGCGATCGACCCCAACACGACGATCGTCTACGAGCACTCGTCGCGCGACGCGGCGCCGCGGGATCCGGCGATGCGCGTCGAGCGCACCGAGCGCTACGGCGAGGTCGCGCTGGCGTTTCTGCGCCCGCTCGAGGAGGCGGCGTGAACGGCCCGTCCGCACAGCAAGGTCATTCGGCGATCTACCCCGGCTCGTTCGACCCGATGACGCGCGGGCATCTCGATGTGATCGAGCGCGCAGCGGCGATCTTCGACAAGGTGGTCGTCGCCGTGGTCGTCAACCCGCAGAAGCGCGAGCCGCTCTTCACGCTCGACGAGCGCGAAGCGATGATCCGCGCCTCGGTCGCCAACCTGCCGAACGTCGAGGTGACGCACTTTCGCGGGCTGCTGGCCGACTACGTCCGCAGCGTCGACGCGACGGTGATCGTGAAAGGGCTGCGCGTCGTCTCCGATTTCGAGAGCGAGATGTCGACCGCGCTGATGAACCGCTCGCTCTCGGGCGTCGACACCGTTTTTCTTCCCAGCGACCCGAAGTGGTCGTTCGTCAGCTCGACGCTGGTGAAAGAAGTCTACAACCTCGGCGCCGACGTCGCCGAGTACGTCCCACCCGCCGTGCTGCACGTCATGCAGTCGAAACGCCCCGCCCCCGCCCCGCAGAAAGCCTAGGAGGTAGCGCATGTCCGTCTATCGCGTGATCGACAAGCTGGAAGCGTCCGTGAAGCAAGGCACGGTCCTCCCGCTCGGATACCGCATCGTCAGCGAGGAGAAGCTGCTCGAGCTGATCGAGAAGCTGCGCGCCTCGCTGCCCGAAGAGGTCGGCCGCGCACGTTCGATCGCGAAGAACGGCGACCGGCTCGTGCGCGAGGCGCAAGAGAAGGCGCAAGCGATCGTCGTCGAGGCGTCGACGCAATCGAGCGCGCTGATCGACGACAACGAGATCGTCCGCCGCGCCCGCTCGACCGCCGAGATCGTCCTGCGCGAAGCGGAAGAGAAAGCGCTGCGCGTCCGCGCCGGCGCCGACGCGTACGCAGCGCAAGTCCTCACTGACCTCGACGCGCGCTTGAGCGGCGCGCTGGGCTCGGTGAAGAAAGGGATCGAAGCGCTCGCCGTCTCGAAGACGGCGTCCGCCGCGCCGGCCGCCGGATCGCTCGCCGACGCCGCCGCGAAATCGAAGCGCGCCGCGTTCGACGCGCAACAGCACGACAATGAAACGGCGGAGCTCGAATCGGTCTAGGGTACCGCCTCTACCTCCTCGCATCCCTGGCCTTCGCCGTCGCGTCGCAGATCCAAAGCGTCGCGGTGGCGTGGCAGGTCTACTCGGTCAGACACAGCGCGTTCGACCTCGGCCTCGTCGGCCTGGTGCTGTTCGCGCCCTCGCTGCTGCTGGTGCCGCTGAGCGGTCTGGTTGCCGACCGCGTCGACCGCCGCGCGATCCTCGCGGTCGCCGGCGTGGTGGAAGTCGCTGTCTC
>DASZGA010000174.1:0-5343 GCA_035939295.1 Candidatus Elarobacter sp.
GTTACGGTTTTTCGATCAGCTCGGTGATGCGGACGCCGAAGTTCTCGTCGATGGCGACGACCTCGCCGCGCGCGACGAGCCGGTCGTTCACGAGCAGGTCGACCGGACCGCCGGCGAGGCGGTCGAGCTCGACGATCGAGCCGGTACCGAGCTTGAGGATGTCGCGCACCAGCATCCGGCACGTGCCGAGCTCGGCCGTGACCTTGAGCGGCACGTTCATCAGCAGATCGAGGTTTTTGCCCTGCTCGGTCATGGTCATCCGGATACGGCTCCAAAAGCGACGTCGTGGACGAGGAAGGCCGTCCGCGATGCAACGACGCCGGCGACGCCTGCTGCGAGACGTCTTTCCCCGACATTCAAGGATGCAAGCGAACCGACCTTGGTGTCCAGCCGCACGACGGAACCAGGCTGAATCTTCACGAAATCGGCCGCGCCGATCGTCCCCTCGGCGAAGATCGCCCGCGCTTCCACGGTAACCGAATCGAGCGCGCCCGGCGAAAGGACGGCGGCCGGGCCGGGGTCGGGAAGGTCGCGGACGATCCCGATCCCCAGCGTCAGCGCGACCGGAGCGTGGACGCGCAGGTCGAAGTAGGCGGCGCAGGCCGGTACCTCGTGCATCCCGACAGCGCGCGAGCCGTCGGTGCGGTCGGCGCAGAGCGGGCCGAATGCGGCGGAGCAGCGCGCCGCGATCCGTTCCAGCGCGAGGAGCTCCAGCGCCGAGCAGGCACCGTCCGGAAGCGACTCGCCTTCGCCGAACGCGCGCAGCACCAGCCGGCGGGCGTCGCGCTGCGGCAGCACCAGAACGATGTCGGTACGGCGCCCACGGGTCAGAAAAAGCAGCGCGTCGCGCGCCAGGAGCGACCACGATTCGGCCCCGAGCGCCGCCGGCTCGCCGAGAACGAGCTCGCAGTGCTCGCCGAACAGCTCGCGCAGCGTTTCGCGGATCCCGTTCGCAACCGTGCACGCAGCCTCGAGCGGGATCGAGGCGCGCGGCACGAACCGCAGCCGCCGCACGCGTCCACGCGCCGGACCGAACGTCGCAGTCGCGATCATTTGACCAAATCCACGGTCGTCTTCTGCATGCTCGCCCGCGACTTCACCGCGGCGCCGAGCGCTTCGAACGCGCGGTACGCCTCGTCGAGCCGCGCGACACCGGCGGCGACGTCGACCGCGCCGGCGTCGCGGCTGAACGTCGCGAGCGCCGGAAACGCGCCGTCGGCCGGCGCGCCGAGGTGCGGAACGACGCCGTGCGGCGCTGCAACGCGAACCGCATCGAGCCGAGCGGGCTGCGTTCCGGCGGGAAACCGCGCTAACGCGATTCGTCCCAGAACGACGCGCTCGCCGCTGCGCGCGCCGGTGCGCGGATCGATCGCGGTGCGCACGTACGCGACGGTTCCGTCGGGCTCGACGCGCGCGTCGGCGGCGCGGTTGAGCGCGCGATCGGCGGGCGGCACGCGCAACGGAACCGGGAGCGCTCCGCGCGGCTCGCCGCCCGGATAGCCGAGGACCTCGGCGCCGTTGCGCGTGCGCAGGGTTCCGTCGGCGAGCGAGAGCGCACCGTCGCGCTCGTAGGCGCGAACGCCGTCGGCGCCGCGCGTAACGAACCACGTGCCGGGCGGCGGGACGACGCCGAGCGGATCGCTCGACGGCGTCACGCGCGGCGCCGTCCGCACGTCGTCGTTCAGCGGCACCGCGCCGGCGCGAAACGCATCGCGCAGATCTTGCGCGCGGGAAAGGACGCGCTCGTACGCGTCGAGCGGCGACGCGCCGAGCACGTTACGCCGCCTCCGCTTGGACGCCGCACCGCGCAAGCGCGAACCGCGCTCCCGCGAGCGCACGTTCGACGCGCTCGCGCAACGCCGGCGCACACACCGCGACGACGCGCATGCGCGCGCCGTCGTCGCGCACGAAGAGGTGAATGCGCCCACCAGCTGCGCTGACCGCGCACGACGACGGGAGCCCGTGCAGCACACGGCGAGCGAGCCCGCTCGTGAAGCTGCGCGCGGCGTTCGCACTTTGCGTTTGCCGCTTGCGGTCAGAAGCCGATGCGTTGCCGCGTCCCGCCGGCGACACGTCGCGGCGCGAGCCGAAACGATCGCGTGCGCCGCATCTTGGATCGCGGCCACGATATTGTGCCGGATCGCCGGCGCTGTGCGGCGCGCGCCGCGTAGACGATGCGCTCGTGGACGAAGCGAGCGTTGAGCGAGCCGGGCGCGCGCGCGGCGCGGCGCCGGCGAGGTGCAGCGCGCTGTACCAGGCTTGCGAGAGCGCGCGGCGGTCGGTAACGGCGAGATGCGTCGCGAGCGCCGCGACGCCGTTGGTCTGTTGCATGTCGGTCGGTGCCTCCGCCCTCGACCGTACACCACCCGCCCGCTCGGGCGCGTGACCGGATTGTGACTAATTGCGCGCGGTGCGGCGGCGGCCGTCGTCGAACGCGGTCGACGGCGCCAGGTACATCGCCGCGTTGGCGAGATCGAACGTCGTGACGAAGTTCCGCAGCACGCCGAGCCCGACGTTCCCGGCGTCGACGCGGTCGGCGAACGCGCCGTTGTTCGCCAGCACGACGTCGACGTTGCGGTGGTACAGGTCGTAGCCGGCCAGGTGCAGCGCGTCGAGCGAGGTGCGGTACGTCGCGTTCGCGCCGCCGAGGCCGTAGTTCCACGACGCCGTCGCCGAGAACGGGACCAGCCCCGGATGCGCGTCGAGGAACGGCCGGTAGAGCAGCATCTCGCCGCTGTTGCCGGTATCGACGATGAACGGAGCGTCGAGCCGGTTGTTCACGCGCAGCGTCGCTTCGGCGAGCTCGCGGTCGATGTCGAGGTCGACGTGCGTCCCCTGCGGCGCGAACGATCCGGGCGGGCCGAACCGCAGCACGTGCTTGGTGAAGTCCATCTCGACCACCGCCGAGGCGAAGAACGGATAGCCGAGGATCCCGTCGATCTTCAACCCGCCGCCGAGGTTGCGCGCGATGTCGATCGACGAAACGACCACGTCGTCCATCGCCGCGCCGTCGACCTCGAGCTTCGGCAGCGTCGCCGCGCTCAGCCCGCCGCTGCGCGCCGCGCCGCGCACTTCCATCGCGCCCTGCCCTTCGATGCCCGACGCCTTGAGCACGGCGGTGTCGACGAGGATCGACTGCGCGCCGGTGTCGAGCAGGAAGAACCAGTCCTTGTTCGCGATTCGCACGGTGACGCCGACGTGCCCCTCGCGCTCGATCATCGGCACGACGTGGACGCGATCGGTCGCCAGCGGGCGCGCGGTCAGCGGTGCGAACGCCGCCGCATCGACCGGTTCGTCGATCGTCACCGACGTCGTCTGCTGCACGGTGTCGAAGCGATGGTCGCCGTCGGTGATCGTGTTGCGGAACGCGATCTTGCGGCCTTTCACGTCGTGCCAGTCGGCGTAGTCCACGAACGAAGGACCGTCGCCGTCGAGGTATTCGAGCCGCAGCGGCAACCCGCTCGCCGGATCGATCCACAGCGTCATCGGCTCGCCGCCGATCGCCGTAACTTCGAGCCGCCACGCGCTCACATCGCCGGCGCTGCCCCAACCGGCGAACCGCGCCAGCTCCGGATGCTTCACGAACTCGCCTGAGTCGAGCAGCTCTTCGGTCAGCGCGCGGCGCCGCAGGTAGCCGCGCAGCTCGCGCACGTTGCCGTTCGCGTTGCGAATGAAGAGACGGTCGCCGAGCCGCAGCGAGGTTTCGTGCCGCGGGCCGAGGACGTCGTCCTCGCGCTCGTTCTTTCCGTCGCGCACGATGCGGTACGTTCCGGTGAGCCCTTCGCCGCTCAGCGTCCCTTCGGCGAGGAACGTCTTCACGTCGTCGGCGTGCGTCGCTTTGTCGTACGCGGCGATGATCGTCGTGACCGGCACGTCCTCGCGCGGCGCCTGCTTGGCGGCCGCCGGGACGATGACGAGCGAGAACAGCGCCGCGCTAACGAGCGCTGCTGTACTTGTCGAACGAAGCCAGGACGTTCTGGACGTAGTTGCGCGTCTCGGCATACGGGGGAACGTCACCGTACTTCTCCACCGCGCCGGGTCCTGCGTTGTACGCCGCGATTGCGAGCCGCTTGTCGCCGTGAAACCGGTCGAGCAAGCCGCGCAGATAGCGGGCGCCGCCGGCGACGTTTTGTGCGGGATCGTACGCATCGCGGACGCCGAGCCCCGCCGCCGTCTCGGGCATGAGCTGCATGAGCCCTTGCGCCCCGACCTTCGAGGTCGCGTTGGCGTTGAAACCGGACTCGTTCGCGATGACGGCTTTGATGAGGGCCGGATCGACCTGCCACGTCGCGGCGTTCTGCTCGACCAGCGCGTCGATCTGCGCCGGCGGGACGGGCGCGGCGACCATCGCGGGCTGACCGCTCCCGGGCGCATCGGCACCGCCGGGATCCAAGCCGAGCGCCGGATTCGCCGGCTTGAGCGCGCTTGCGAGGGCATTCGCGAAGCGCTGGCCGCCCGCGGCGAGGGGAACCGGCTGCGTGCTCCCGGGCGCGGGGGCGCCCGTGATCTCGGCGATCCGGTTCTGAACCGCGGCGATGTCGGCGAAGACGTCCATCATCCCAAACTATCGGCGAGCCGCCGCATCTCCGTGAGCGTCTCTCCGGGGTCTGAGGGCTCGGCGTCCTGGCGCAGAAAGCGTTCCAGCGCTTCTTCTTGCGCGACGCACCGGGCGAGGAACGGGTCGGTCGAGCTGATCCCGAGCGAGCGCGCGTCGCACGAAGCGTCGAGCGCGGCCAGCGCGGCCCGGAGCGTGCGCGCCGCAACGAGGTGCTCGGGCGGCGCGACGTCCGCGAGAGTGCGGCTTGCGCTCCGCGGGACGTCGATCGCTGGGAAACGCCCGGCCCGGGCGAGCCTCTCGCTCAAGACGACATGCCCGTCGAGCGCCGCCCGCGCAGCTTCGGAGACCGGGTCGTGCTCGTCCGGCCCGTCGGAAAGGACCGTCGCGACAAGGGTGACGCTCCCACGCGCGGTCGTGCCCGCGCGTTCGAGCAGCCCCGCGAGCAGCCCGAAGACGCTCGGCGGATAGCCGCCGCGGCCCACCGGTTCGCCGGCAGCGAGCGCGGTTTCGCGAGCGGCGGCGCATATCCGAGCGAGCGAATCGACGACCAGCAAGACGTGCAGCCCGCGCTCGCGCAACGCGTCGGCCTGCGCGAACGCCACCTCGGCGGCGCGCACGCGCTCGGCCGGAGCGCGATCGCCGGTCGCGCAGACGATCGTGCTTCGCTCGTCGAGCGCGGCGATGCGCCGCTCCGCTTCACGGCCGCGCTCGCCGATCAGCCCGATCACGACCGCGTCGGCGTCCGCGCCGCGCACGATCGCGTCGAGCAGCGAAGACTTCCCGCT
>DASZGA010000175.1:0-9062 GCA_035939295.1 Candidatus Elarobacter sp.
TCGCAGAGCTACAACGAAGTGTTCCGGTTCGACGCGACGCGCGGTCCAGGTTAGGTATAGGCTCCGCTTTTCGGAGTCGAATACAGATCCGTGCTGAGATATTTGAGGCCGGAGTCGATCATCAGCGTGACGACCGTCGCAGCCGGCCCGAGCTCCTTCGCGATTTCGATTGCGGCGCACACGTTTGCGCCCGACGAGGTTCCGGCAAACAGCCCTTCTTCTCGCGCGAGCCGGCGCGCCATCCCCTTTGCTTCCTCGGTGGATACCGGCACGATACGATCGATGATCGACGGCTCCCAAAGGGGTGGAACGTACCCGATGCCGACGCCTTCGATTCCGTGCGACCCGGTCGAGCCGCCCGAAAGCACCGCCGACTCTGCCGGCTCGACCGCGACGATTTTGCAAGCAGGGTTGTGCGCCTTGAGCGCGCTTGCGACGCCGCGAAGGGAATGCGACGTGCCGACCATTTGCACGAACGCGTCGACGCGGCCGCCAGTCTGCCGCCACGCTTCGCGGCCGATCGGTTCGTAGCCGTGCGCCATGTCGATATTCTCGAGCTGGTTCGTCCAATAGGTTTTCGGTTGCCCGGCTAGTTCTCTCGCGGCGGCAATCATGTCGAGAAAGAGCTGCTTGTCGATCTTTTCGTGTTGCAGCAGCGTCAATTGCGCGCCATACGCCGCCATGTGATCGAGCTTCTCGCGGCTGAACGCCGTCGAGGAGACCACGCGAATCCCATAACCCTTCACCGCACACACGAGTGCGAGCGACGCTCCCGTACTGCCGCCCGTGTACTCGACGACCGTATAGCCGCGCTGCAGACGCCCGTCTTCTTCAGCGCGGCCGATGGCGGCGAGCGCCATGCGATCTTTCATGCTCCCGGTCGGGTTCTGCCACTCGAGTTTCACCGCAACGGTTCCGCAGTGCGGCGGAACGACGCTTCGCAATTGAACCAGATCGGTATTGCCGATCGATTCTAAGACGCTTGGGTTCACGAGAGCATAATACCGTAGCAGCCACGCCCGCGCCCTCCGCTGCCGCGCTCCAGTTCGGGCTTGGGGGCTGCGTAAAGCCTGGGTTAACTTAGGATAGCGCACGCTCGGCGGTGGGAAGTCCGTTCGCAAGCACTTTGCTCAGCCATCAGAAAGGCACGGACGCCCTTGATGACCGACGAACGGCCGGTGATCGTTCTTAACGGCGACTTCGGCTACTTGGCGTCGCACCAGATGCGCGACGTCCTTGCCGAGCTCACGGAACCGGCGACGATCGACCTGACGCAAGTGAAGCATCTCGATGCGACCGCGCTCGGGATGCTGGCTGCAGTCGCGCGCCGAGTCGGCCTCGGCCGGTTGACGGTGATCGTGCCGCGCGGCAGCCTTGCGCGCCTGATGAAGATGGTAGGCTTCGCAAACCTCTGCACCGTGATCACCGACCGTCGCGAGACGCCGTCGCTAGGAACTCGTCTCATGCGACGCCGAACCGACCGCGCACAGACCGCGAGCGCCTAAGGCGCCGTCCGCCCAAGAGGGGGTTCCGACAGGGTCCTGATGTTTACTCGCGCGGAGCTGCGCGCAGTCCCGCTGTTCTCGGACCTCGCTGACGAACAGCTCGACTATCTGGCGGATACCAGCGCGGATATCCACCTGCTCCCCGGCGAGTACGTCGTGCACGAGGGCGAGACGCGTCGCCTGTTGTTCGCCGTGATCGAAGGGCGCGTGGAGCTCACCAAGTTCGCCGACGGCGAGGAACGCGTGGTCGGCACTCTTCGCGCCGCCGGCGAGATCTTCGGCGAGCTTCCCGTCGTGCTCGACACGCCATATCTCGTGAGCTTTCGCGCGGTCCAGCGCTCTCGCGTCATGCGGATCGAAGCGAAGGATTTTCGTGCGGTGGCAGCTGTGGCGCCGAAAATCGCCGAGGCCGTCGGCGCCGCCGCGCTCGAACGCGTGGAAGGCCTGCAAGAGCTCGCGAAGGACGCACCGCCGCTGCTTGCGGTTATCGGGCCGAAATGGAACAATGCGACCCACGAGCTGCGCGAGTTCTTGCAGCGCAACTCCGTCGAGTTCGATTGGATTACTCGCGATGACCCCGCACAGGCGGTGCCGGCGGTTCGCCTTCGCGACGGCACGCTGCTGCACGGTCCGACGATCCGGGACATCGCCAAAGCTATCGGGCTTGCCGTATCGCCCGAGCGCCCGGAATACGACGTTGCGATCATCGGCGGCGGTCCTGCTGGGCTCGCCGCGGCGGTATACGGCGCGTCCGAGGGCCTGTCGACCATACTGCTCGAGCGCGAGGCTCCGGGCGGCCAAGCCGGCACGTCGTCACGCATCGAAAACTACTTGGGATTTCCGTTCGGCATTTCAGGAGACGAGCTCGCGAGCCGCGCATTGCAGCAGGCAAGACGTCTCGGTGCGGAGATCGTCGTGACTCGCACCATTGAAAGGATCGATATGTCGCCGCGGACGCTCGTCCTCGATGGAGGCGAATCCGTGCGCGCGAAGACCATCGTGCTGGCCACCGGCGTAGCGTGGCGCCGGCTCGACATTTCGTCGGTGGAGCGACTTCGCGGAAGCGGCGTCTACTACGGCGCCGCACCGGGCGAAGCGAGAACGGTACAGGGTAAAGACGTCTACCTCGTCGGCGGCGGCAACTCTGCCGGACAAGCGGCTCTGAATTTCTCCAACTTCGCCAATTCCGTCACGCTCTTGGTACGGGCCGATGGGCTGGAAAAGAGCATGTCTTACTACCTCATCGAACAGTTGAAAACCAAATCCAACGTGCGCGTGGAAACGCAAGCCGAAGTGGTCGAAGCGTACGGCGACGATCACCTCGATGCTATCGAAGTTGCGAACAAGGTGACCGGACAAACGTCTCGGCGCACCGCAGCCGCGCTTTTCGTTCTCATTGGAGCCCATGCCGAAACGGCATGGCTGCCGCCCGGAATAGAGCGCGATACCCGGGGCTACGTTCTTACCGGCCAGGCTGTCCTGAAGAGCGGCCGTTGGGCCGCGCAGCGCAATCCCTATTTCCTTGAATCCGCGGTTCCGGGCATCTTTGCCGTCGGCGACGTTCGCGCCGGTTCCGTCAAACGCGTGGCTGCGGGCGTGGGCGAGGGCAGCATGGCTATCGCGTTCGTGCATCAGTATCTGTCCTATGAGGCGCAGTCGGCATGAGAGCGTTCGTTGTCGACCGCTACGGAAGCAACGACACCGTACGGGCCGCCGAGATGCCAGTCCCCGCGCTTGGCGATGACGACGTGTTGGTCCAGGTCAATGCTGCCGGCGTGAACCCGGTGGACATCAAAACGCGAGACGGAAAGATGAAGGTCGCCCTGCCGTATCGCACGCCGTTCATCTTGGGGAACGAAGTGGCGGGCGTCGTCACCCAGGTCGGAGGACGCGTGCGCCGGTTCAAACTCGGTGACGAGGTCTATGCGCGGCTGCCGAAAGATCGCATCGGCGCGTTCGCGGAATACGTCGCGATCCGAGAAAACGCCGTCGCGCACAAGCCCAATACGCTCTCGATGGAGGAAGCGGCGTCGATCCCGTTGGTCGGGCTGACATCGTGGCAGGCGCTCGTCGAGCGCGCGAAGGTGACGAAGGGGCAAAAGACGCTGATCCACGCAGGCTCGGGTGGTGTCGGCACGTTTGCAATTCAGCTCGCGAAGCATCTCGGCGCGACCGTGGCGACGACGGCGAGCGCCGCGAACTTCGACCTGGTGAGAGGCCTGGGCGCCGACGTCGTCGTCGACTACCGGAATGAAGATTTCGAAACGATCGTACGCGAGTACGACGTCGCCTTCGATACGATGGGCGGGAAGACGCTGGAGAAGTCGCTTCGCGTGCTGCGGCCCGGCGGCACGCTGATCGAGATCGCCGGTCCTCCGGATCCCGCGTTCGCCGAAGAGATCGGCGCGAGCCCGGTCGTAGCGCTCGCCATCCGTCTCCTCAGCCATCGCGTTCGCAGCAGGGCGCGGCGTGCTCGGGTGCGCTATTCGTTTCTCTTCATGCGGCCGAGCGGCGAGCAACTGCGCGAGATCGGTTCCCTCATCGATTCCGGGATCATACGCCCCGTCGTCGATCGCGTCTTCCCGTTCGAATCAACCAAAGACGCGCTGGCCTACGTCGAAAGCGGCCGCGCGAAAGGTAAGGTCGTCGTCAAGGTGAGATAGGCACTGACGCACATCCCCAAGTCTCATTCCACGCTGGCCTTCTTGATGGGAGTAGCTATGACGACAGCCTCTACGGCGCCGACCGGCTCGGCCTCGGCCAAAGGCACGGACAAAACCGTCGTGCTCGTTCACGGCGGTTTCGTCGACGGGTCCGGTTGGGACGGCGTATATAAAGTCCTCAAGCGGGACGGCTACACTGTAGCGGTCGTGCAGAATTCTACCAGGTCTCTGGCCGATGATGTCGCGGCAACCAAGGCGGTCATCGACGCGCAAGACAAGCCGGTCGTCCTCGTCGGCCATTCCTACGGCGGCGCGGTTATAACCGAAGCCGGTACCGATCCCAAAGTCGCTGCGCTGGTGTACATTACCGCCTTTGCGCCGGATGCGGGAGAATCCGTAGCCACTCTGATCGCGAATCCGGCTCCCGGCGCCCCCGTTCCGCCGATACTTCCGCCGAAAGACGGTTACTTGATGCTCGACCGAGCAAAGTTTGCCGCCTCGTTCGCCGCCGACGTCGATTCCGAACGTGCCGCCTTCATGGCCGACTCCCAGACGCCTTGGGGCGTCGACGCCCTCAACGGAGCGGTGAGCACCCCGGCATGGAAAGCGAAGCCCACCTGGTATTTCGTCGCAACTTCGGACAAGATGATCCCTCCGGACGCGCAGCAGTTCATGGCCAAGCGCGCGAACGCGAAGATCGCCGAGCTCGCGGGGAGCCATGCCATCTACGTATCTCATCCCGAGGCGGTCGCGAAATTCATCGAAACCGCCGCGGAAGCCGTCGGAAGTAACCGCCCGGCCTAGCGCAGAGCTCGCGCTTGCCGAAGATCTCGAAGCGCCCCCGATCTCAGAAATCGGGGGCGCCGGCACGCGTCATCGAATCATTTCCGCCCGCTTAATTGTTCCTCCTAGAGCCTAGGCGGCGCGCGTCAGCGCGAGCGATGCAAGCTCGGCGGCGGTTCGCAGCTGCGCAGCCTGCGGAAACTAGTGAAATCTCGGTACGACAGAGCCTGAGAACCGAGCGAACGTAGCACTCGCGCTCAGACCGCTATCCGCGCCGCGCTAGCGCTCGAAGCAGAAGGCGACTCGCTCGGCGTCCTGAAAGTCGCGCAATACCGATGGCGACCGACGTCGACGCGCTGCACGCGGAACTGAGTGAAGGATACGGGTTTCGGGTCCCACAGGCGCTCGCGCTCGCGATTGCCGCCTGCGAAGGCCGCCCCGTCTACGATGCATTCACCCTGTCGTGGTTGTACGAGCCGAGCCGTCCTTGGGCGCGCTTTCGGAACATCGACCCCGGGTACACGGGGCTCGTTCCCGACCTCTTCATCGTCGCAAGTCCCGGTGTGGACGGCATCCAATACGGGTTCGTGCTGCACGCACCGGAGCTCGACATCGAGCCGCTTCCGATCTTCGAGTTCGATCCGGTCTACGGAACCGTCTCGTTCTACGCGCGTGATGTCCGCGAGATGCTCCTGCGCGGCGCTGCCTGGAGCGCAACGCATGCAGCTGAATCCGGAGATCCGTACGATACGGAGACGTACGGACGCGTCGCAAGCGCGCTGGACCTGCCGTCCATCCCACCCGTTTCGAGAAACGATGAACTGATAGCATATCAACCGCCCGTTCCGCCCGGCTGGCGCTACGTCCCGACGGACGACACGATCGGCGTGCTCGCTCCCGAGATCGGGTTCGGCCGGGAAGACGTCGACGTCGATAGCTTTCGCGTGCGGTACCTCCGTGGGCCGGAGATCGATATGGAGATCCGCCGAAGCGGCGGCGACCCGTTGGCGGGGGCCGACGTCATGGCGGCGTCTCTGCTTGACGACTGCCGCCACGTCCTGGCCGCCGGCTTTCCCGGCACGGCGCTCGTCGGCATCCGCCGGCTGTACCGCGCGCTAGGCGACAGCGGCGGCATCTCGGAGGCGCAGAATGCTGCGGTGTTCGACGTATGGACCGCCGTGTATGAAGCGCTCGGACGGCCGGTGCTCGCGGACGCCGCGCGACGGTTGCGCGACGATGTCGCCAGGCGCGCGCACGCATCGTCTCGCTGGGTTGCGGCGTGGGAAACCTTCGAGCGATACCCCGAGGAGAAGCGCCGTCGAGTCCACGAGCTCGCCGGCCCGATGCCCGCGGGTCTCCGTGATGTCTACAAATTGCGGTTTGCGGACGCGATCGACCAAGTGGAGCGCGAATTTTGAGACAACCCTAGAACGGTTACGAATCGCGGACTCGACATCGGCCGCGCTCGACGGCCTACTTCTTGGCGAACGCCTTCATCGTACTCTTGATCGACTTTCGCGCTTCATTGCTGCGAACGACTGTGTGGAAGTCGATGACGTTTCCTTGACGCCTGGAGTACGACGTCAGGAACTCGACGATTTCATCCGTGAGCGACCTTGGGAGATCGCCGATCTCCTTGTAGCCGTCAGTCGTCTTTGGCGCGCCGGCGCTCGGGAGCGGGACCGCAACGAGCCGATCGTTCTCGACACCGTTCTTCGAAAGGCGAACGGATCCAATGACCCGCACGGTGATCAGGCAGCCCGAAAACAGCTTCTTACTCATGCTTCCTTTCCGCCGGCAGCCGATTGCGTTTCCTCGGTTGGAGGCCCGTGCGTCGCCGACACGACTGCAGCCGCAAGCAAGGCACCGAGGATCGGCCCACAGATATAGATCCATAGGTACTGAAACTGCAACGACGCCAGCATCGGGCCGAAAGACCGCGCGGGGTTCATCGAGGCTCCGCTTACGGGGCTGAACGCGAGCCCGCATAGGGCCACGACGCCGCCGACAGCGAGCGCGCCGTTCTTCCCGACGACAGCCTTCTCTTCGGACGTTGCGAGAATCGTGTAGACCAAAATGAACGTCAAGATCGTCTCGAGGACGAGTGCTTGCCACGGCGCAAACGCCGTGGGCTTCGTAATGCCGTGCTCGACCGCGCTCCCGAATATCCCACGCAGCGCGAAAGCAGCGACGACCGCGCCGGCAAACTGCGCAGCTAGATACGGCGCGACCCGGCCGGGCGGGAAGCTGCGTCTAGCGACAAATGCCAGCGTTACGGCGGGGTTGATGTGCGCGCCCGAAATTCCGCTCAGACTCCAAATCATCGCGGTTACGACAAGCGCGGGAGCCACGTATCTCGCCACATGCCCGATTCCACCGCCGGTGACGAACTCGACGACATCGGCGCCGGCGGCAACGAACGTCAGCAGCGCCGTCCCGACGAACTCGGCACCGATCCGCCGGCCTTCCGATGTTCCGTTCGCGTGAGACGGAGCATGCCCCTGATCCCTCGGCACGCCTTGGTTGTGCTCGTCCTAAGCCAACCTTAAACTCGATGCGTCACTTGCCGCGAAACGCGCAGTTCAGGAGGTGGTCGTTCACCAAGCCTGCGCTTTGCATGAAGGCATAGGCGATCGTCGGGCCGACGAACCGAAAGCCGTGCTTGCGCAAGTCGGTGCTCAGCCGCTCGGCGACCGGCGTCGTCGCCGGGATTTGCTTGATCGTGCGCCGGCGATTGCGGATCGGCGTGTCGTCGACGAACCCCCAGACGTAGCGCGCGAACGAGCCGTGACTGCGGCGGAGCGCGAGCACGGCGCGCGCGTTCGTCACGACCGACTCGATCTTGCGCCGGTTCCGCACGATCTCCGCATCGCCGACGAGTCTCTCGATTCGGGCGGGCGTGAAGCGCGCAACGCGCGCCGGATCGAACCCTCCGAACGCCCGACGGTAACCCTCGCGCTTGCGCAGGATCGTCTCGTAGTTGAGCCCCGCTTGGGCACCTGCGAGGCTTAGCAGCTCGAACAGGTGGGCATCGTTGCGGACGGGGATGCCCCACTCATGGTCGTGGTAAGCGATCATCAGCGGCCCGATCGCCCAGGGGCAGCGGATCGGTTCAGCCACGACTCCGCGCTGCCGCCGCCGTCGCGAGCGCGGCGAACTCTTCTTTGCCGAACGCCGTGCCGGCGATACCCCAGCCTCCTTCGGCCCCTTCCGAGAGCAGCACCCAGGTCCGTGCCGCTTGTTCCGGATCGCCGGCCGTCTCGGCGACGATCGCCGTGGCGTCCTTCACGAGCTGGCGCTGGCCGTCGCGCGTCAAGACGGCGGGCGGCGTGATGACCTGCACGCGAACCGTCCGGGCATTCGCGCTCCCGGCCGTTTGCACGCGCTCCGGCGGCATGACGTGCAGGTAGAACCCGGTGTTGTTGAGATGCGTCGGACCGGGCGTCGCCACGCCCTCGGCCCGCAGCAGCGCGTGGGTCAGCGCTTCACCCAACTTGCGCTCGCAGCCCGGTGGGAATAGTCCCTCGGCCGCATAGACGTCGATCATCGGCATGGCATGGTTCTCCTAGGTTGGCGCGGTAAAGCCGTTCGCGGGGATTCTGGTCCATTCGTTCCGAAACCAATAGTAGGGCAATCTTGACCGATCAGTCAATATCAAATCGCTCCGCCGGGGTCATTTGCTGATGGCACGACCACGTGAATTCAACGAGCTTACGGTGCTCGACGCCATCCGCAACACGTTTTGGGATCGCGGCTACGCGGCGACCTCGGTCGACGACCTCGTGCGAGCGACGGGGCTCGGTAAAGGGAGCCTCTACGGCGCCTTCGGCTCGAAACGGGAGATGTTCGTGCGCGCGCTCCGCGAGTATTGCGAAGGCGGGCTCGCCTATGCCGAGCGAACGATGCTCGGAGCGGACACCGGCACGCTGCGACGGATGCGCGGCTACGTTCGCGGCATGGTCGAGCTCGTCGTGCAGCGGCGCGGCTGTCTGCTCGCGAAAGCGATCGCGGAGCTCGGCGGCGAGAGCGACGACGTCGACACGATCGTGTGCGACTTCTACCGGCGCTACGAGAGCATTTTCATGCGTGCCATTCGCCAGTCGCAGCGGGC
>DASZGA010000176.1:0-8427 GCA_035939295.1 Candidatus Elarobacter sp.
GACGAAGCGGATGTTGGGCTTGTCGATTCCGAGGCCGAACGCGTTCGTCGCGACGACGGCGCGGATCGCCTCTTGCATGAAGAGCTCGTGAACCGCGGTGCGGTCGTGCTTCTGCAGCTTCGAATGGTAGACGGCGGCGGGGAGGCCGAGCTCGTCCTGCAGATATTTCTGCACCTCGAGCGCGTTCTTGATCGTCGCGGTGTAGACGATCCCCGTCCCTTCGAGCTCGCCCTTTTCGAACAGGTCCTTGAGCGTCTTGAGCTTTCCGGCTTCGCTCTCGGCGCGGCGCACGCCGTACACCAAGTTCGGGCGGTCGAAGCCTTTGACGATCGGCTTGACGTGCGGGATCCCGAGCTGGATCAGGATGTCCTCGCGGACCGCGGGGGTCGCGGTCGCGGTCAGCGCCAGCACGGTGGGGTTGTCGAGCTGGCGGATCACCTTGCCGAGGTTCAAGTAGGCCGGGCGAAAGTCGTGGCCCCACTGCGAGATGCAGTGCGCTTCGTCGACGACGAAGAGCGGGATCGTGAGCTGCTGCAGGATCTGGACGAACGAGTCGTCTTCCAGCTTCTCCGGGGTGACGAAGACGATCTTCAGCTGGCCGGACGCGATCCGCGCCATCGCGGCAAACTCTTGGTCTTCGGAAAGCGTCGAGTTGAGCGCCGCCGTCGCGGTGACGCCTCGCTCGGAGAGCATGTCGAGCTGATCCTTCATGAGCGCGATCAGCGGCGAGACGACGATCGTCGTCCCGTCCATCAGCAACGCCGGAAGCTGGTAGCACAGCGACTTGCCGGCGCCGGTGGCGAGAATTGCAAGCGTGTCCTCACCGTCCAGGATGCGGTCGATGACTTCTTCCTGGCCGGGGTTGAATCGCTCGTAGCCGAATTTCTCGCGCAGCGCTCCGCGCAGATCGACCTTGGTCTCCATTGATCCTCCGTCGCCCCCACCGGCGACGACAGGCAACGCCTCGCTTGGAAAGCGGGCGTCGCAGGCGTGTAACTAGCCGGCGCTCTCCGGGTACCCTACCCGGTCCTCCTTAAAACGTTGTGAAACGGTAAGGGGTTGCTGGGAGCAAGCGGACGGGACCGGCCTGGGAGGCCCCGAAACCCACGGCGTGTCGCTCTACCGCACCTGGCGGCCCCGCACGTTCGCCGACCTGGTCGGGCAGGACGCGGTGGTCAAGACGCTCACGACGGCGCTGCAAACCGGGCGCCTCGCGCACGCGTACCTCTTCTCCGGCCCGCGCGGCTCCGGCAAGACCTCCGCTGCGAAGATCCTCGCGCGCTGCATCGAGTGCGTGAACGGGCCGACTGCGACCCCGGACAACACCTGCGCCAACTGCGTCGCGATCCTCGAAGGATCGGCGCTCGACGTGCTCGAGATCGACGCCGCCTCGAACCGCGGGATCGACGAGATCCGCGCGCTGCGCGACGCGGTGAAGTTCGCGCCGTCGTCGATGCGCAAGAAAGTGTACATCATCGACGAGGCGCACATGCTCACCAAAGAGGGAGCAAACGCGTTTCTCAAGACCCTCGAAGAACCGCCTGAATGGGCGGTGTTCGTCCTGGCGACGACGGCGCCCGAAGCGCTGCCGCCGACGATCCTGTCGCGCTGTCAGCGCTACGCGTTCCGGCGAATCGCGATCCCGACGATGATCGCGCGGATGCGCGAGATCGCGGACGCCGAAGGGATCCCGATCGACGACGCCGCGCTCGGCGCGATCGCGTACCGCGCCGACGGCGGGTTGCGCGACGCGCTCACGATGCTGGAGCAGGTCGCAGCGTTCGCGAACGGGCCGGTCGACGCGGCGACCGTCGATGCCGCGTTCGGCCAGACCGGCCGCGAGTTCGCGCGCACGCTGCGCGACGCCGCGCTCGACGGCGACGCCGCGCAAGCGCTGCGCATCATCGACGAAGCCTCCGACGCCGGCGCCGACATGACCGGGCTGATCCGCAGCACGATCGCGGAGTTCCGGCATCTGCTGGTCGCGCGCGTGAACCCGGAACTGCTCGCGCGCGATCTCGCCGAGGACGACGCGCAGAGCGCGCGCGACCGCGCCGCCGCGACGCCGCAAGGACGGCTCGTCCGGGCATTGCGTCTGCTGGCCGACGCGCTCGCCGCAGCGCGCGGCTCCGGCAACGCACGCCTCGAGATCGAAAGCGCGATCCTGCGCTTCGTGCTGCAAGGCGAAGACCCGTCGCTCGACGCCCTCTCCGCCCGCATCGCCGTCCTCGAATCCGGCGACAAAACCGCAGCTTCCGCAACACCGAGTGCTGAACCCGCGACCACGCGTGCCGAGCCCGCGCCGCCGCGTGCCGAACCCGCACCGCCACGTGCTGAACCCGCACCGCCACGTGCTGAACCCGCACCGTCACGCGCTGAACCGGTCGCGCCGCAGGCGGCGACGGTCGCGCCGATGGAGCTTTCGCTGCAGAAGCTGCGCACGCTGTGGCAGAGCATTCGAATGCGCGCGGAGGGCGAGAAGAGCTCGCTGCGCGCGGCGCTCTCGCGCGCGACGGTCGCTTCGCTCGACGGCGACGTGCTGACGCTGCGCGTCCCCGATCCGGTCACCGGCGAGATGCTCAAGCGCGACGCCGCGACGGTGAAGAAGGCGATCCAGGAGACGACCGGGCGCGCCGTAGACGTGCGGGTCGCGGTCGGCGCGGGCGCACCGGCTTCCGACACCGGCATCTCGCACGACGACGGCGAAGAGCAGGACGAGCTGATGCGCTACGCGCTAGAGAAGCTTCCGTAGAAGCGAGGACGATTCGTGAACCCGCAGATGATGAACCAGTTGCGCAAGATGCAACAAGAGATGGCGAAGGCCCAGGAAGACATCCAGTCGACCACGGTCGAGGGCGCGGCCGGCGGCGGCGCGGTGAAGGTGACGATGACCGGCGACTTCCGCGTCACCAAGATCGCGCTCGACAAAGCCGCCGTCGATCCCGACGACGTCGAGACGCTGGAAGACCTCATCATCGCGGCGTTCAACGACGCCCGCGCGAAGGCCGAGGAGTTCTCCGCGAAACGGATGGGCTCGGTGACCGGCGGCCTGAAGATCCCGGGAATGTAGCGCGGAGCAATCATCATCGCCACCAGCATCGCAGGGCCCGTCCAAGCGCTGATCAACGAGTTCAGCAAGTTACCAACGATCGGCCCGAAAACCGCCGCCCGTCTCGTCTTTCACCTGCTGAACCGACCGCGCTCCGACGCCGAAACGCTCGCCGAAGCGATCGTCGCGCTCAAGGAGCGCGTACACTTGTGCACGCGCTGCTTCTCGATCACCGAAGCCGAGCCGTGCGACGTGTGCGCCGATCCGCAGCGCGACGCGACGATCATCTGCGTCGTCGCCGAAGCGAAAGACGTCTTCGCGATCGAGCGCACGTCGGCGTACTCCGGACGCTACCACGTGCTCGGCGGGCTGATCTCGCCGATGGACGGGATCGGTCCCTCGCAGCTGCGCGTTCGCGAGCTGGTCGACCGCGTCGCGGCCGACGCGCCGGCCGAGATCGTCGTCGCGACGAATCCGAACGCCGAAGGCGAAGCGACGGCGCTCTATCTCTCGCGGCTGCTCGCGCCGAGCGGCGTGAAGGTCACCCGCCTCGCGTACGGCCTCCCGATCGGCGGCGACCTCGACTACGCCGACGAGAACACGCTGGCGCGCGCGATCGAAGGCCGCCGGGTGCTCTGATCCGGCGCTCTCCGGCGTTCCCACAGATTCGCCGGATACGATTGCGGCGAAACTCTGCGGGACCGAGCGCGTAGCTAACAGCACCTTCGGTCTTCCGTCGTCGAGGTATTTTTATGCTGCGTACGATCTCGCTCTTTTTCGCGTTGCTGCTCGTTTCGGCGAGCGCGGCGCGCGGCGACGACGGGACGATCCCCGCGTGGCGGACGTTCGGCGGCGGGCCCAGCGCGTACGCGTTCGCGCTCGATCCGGCGCAAGCGCGCGGCGGTGCGCCGTCGCTGAAGATCGCCGCGCTCACACCGACCGATCAAGAGTTCGGCGCGTCGTCGTGGTCGACCGACGCCGGGCCGTATCGCGGCAAGCACGTGCGGCTCGCGGGCGAAGTGAAGACCGCGGCCGCCGGCTCGGCCTCGCTGTGGCTGCGCGTCGACGGCTCGGCGACCGGCGGGTTCGACAACATGACGGCCCAGATCGGGCGCGGCGATCGCGCGCTGCACGGCGACCACGGCTGGACGCCGCTGCAGATCGAGATGGATATTCCGGGCGATGCGAAGACGCTGGTCTTCGGCGATCTGATCATCGGCGGCGGGACGATGTGGTCGACGTATCCGAAGCTGGCGATTCTCGGCGCGGCGCGGCCGCTGCCCGACGCCGCGGCGGAGAAGCTCGCCGGCGCACTCGCTCCGGCGCAGCGCCCGGCGGTCGAGGCGGCGCTGCGCCGCGACGCCGTCGTGCTGCGAACGCTCGATCCCGAGGCTCCCCTCGACGACCTGGCCGCGTTCGACCGCGACGTCGCGAACGCGCGGATCGTCGGGCTCGGCGAGGCGAGCCACGGCACGGCGGAGTTCTTCCGGATGAAGCACCGGCTCTTCCGCGACCTCGTCGAGCGGCACGGCGTAACGGTCTTCGCGTTCGAAGCGAACTTGCCGGAGGCGCGCGAGATGGAGCGCTACGTCACGACCGGCGACGGCGATCCGGCGCACGCGCTGCACAGCTTGTACTTCTGGACCTGGCAGACCGACGAAGTGCTCGCGCTGGCGAAGTGGATGCGCGCGTACAACGCCGCACCCGGGAAGCACTCGACCCTGCATTTCGCTGGTTTCGACGCCCAGACCCAAACCGTAGCTGTCGCGTCGGTGCAGCGCTTCGCTGCCGCGCGTTCGGCGAAGGTGGGCGAGGCGGTGAAGTCACGCTACGCGTGCCTGCCGGAGAGCTACGCCGCGCTGGGACGGATGAAGGCCGCCGAGCTGCGCTCCTGCACCGCGGACGTCGCCGCGGTCGCGGGTTTGATCGCGCCGCTGCACCCCGACGCCGACGTCGCGCGCGACGCGCGCGTCGTCGAGCAGTTCGCGTCGATCTCGATGAACCCCGATTCGAATCAGCGCGGCTACGCCGAGCGTGACGGTGCGATGGCGGAGAACGTCGCCTGGCTCGCCGAGACGCGCTATCCGGGGGCGAAGATCGCGCTGTGGGCGCACAACGGGCACATCGGCTCGCAGACGAGCGGCACGGCGCTCGGCGTGACGATGGGCGAGCACTTGCGGCAGCATTTCGGGCCGGCGTACGTGCGCGTCGGGTTCGCGTTCGACCGCGGCGCGATCACGGCGTACGGCGGCAACGGCCTAGGCGCGAAGAACGTCGTGGCGGCGCCGCCCGGGACGCTGGAGTCGGTGCTGAACGAGGTCGGACCGCGGCTCTACCTTTCGCTGCGCACGCTGCCCGGCGGCGACCCGCTGACGGCGTGGCTCGACGGCGGAACGCTCAGCCGCGAGCCGGGCGCACTCTATGACGAAAGAAACCAGAACGCGTACTTCGCCAGCAGCAAAGAGCGCGATCGCTTCGACGCGCTGATCTTCGTCGCCGAAAGCCACGCTTCGGCGCTGCTGGCAGGGGCGCGCGGAAACTAGCTCAGCGTTCGGAGCGCGTCGCCGCGCGCGATCTCGCCGGGCGTGACGACCTCGCAGTAGACGCCGACGACGTTGCCGCGCCGGCGCGCGACCGCTTCGAGGACGAGCGGGTTCTGTTCGCCGGTCGCGACGTCGTACGTCGTCGCCACGCAGCGCTCGATCGGCTCGGCGACGCGCAGTACCACGGTTCCGGCGCCGAGCGTCGCGCCGGCCAGATCGGCCTCGCGCTTCGCGAAGCCCGCGACGGCTTCGACGAAGAGGTTCGGGCGCCAGCGGAGCGGATCGAGCGGCTCACCGACCAGCGCCTCGACGTCGCGCACCCACAGGTCGAACAGCACCGAGACCGCTCCCGCGTCGAACCAGCGCGGCCGGCTGCGGTCGAGCGTCACCAGCACGCTCGCGTCGGCGGCGTACGTCGCGGCGGTCTCGGGGTCGCTGGTGAGGTGCAGCCGCGAGGACTCCTTGCCGCGGTACGGCTTCCCGGCGCGCGCGTGCTCCGGGTTCTCGACGACCAGCGCGGCGGTTCGATCGCCCTCCAGCCCGTCGGCGAGGACCCGCGCGCGCTGCAGCGGCTCGGCCTTGAGAGACTTGACGGGATAGCGCCATAGTCCGGCGACGACGCCCAGCTCCATCGCCCCGGGATTCGCGCCGCGCCCGCGCGAACGCTTCCGCGGCTTGCAGAACACGGAACTGCGCCCCTACGGAGCGGGCGAACTGCTCGATCGTGCGATAACGCTCTTCGTCCGGCAGTTCGTACCGATCGTCATCGTCCTCTCGCTTGCGATCGTCCCGCTCGTCGCGCTTCAAGCGATCGTCTCGCCCGAGTCGGCGCGCGTCTTCTCGGATCTCGGCCGGGTCTTCGCCGCGGCCGGAAACCCGGCCGCCCAGCGCGAGGCGGCGAACGCGATGTCGATGCGCAGCGGGAACAGCGAGATGGTCGTCGCCTTCCTGTTCTTCGGCGTGCTGGTGCGGCTGCTGATGTGGAGCGCGATCGTCGCGCTGATCGCTTCGGCGTACACCGGCACGCGCACGACCATCGCGGAAGCGTACCGGATCGGCGTGCGGCGCTGGATCCCGCAGATCGTCGTCGCGTTCGCGTTCGCGGTCGTCGCAGGCGTCGTCTCGATCCCGCTGATCATCTTGTACCTCGTCGTCATCTTGGCGGTCGCGGCGACGGCAGCGCTCAAGCTGTTCGCCGCAACGGTCGGTGTCGCGATCGTCGGCGGCGTTGGGTTCTTGGCCGCGTTGACGATCGTCTTCTCGTGGGTGTTCATGGCCTACGAGCTGGCCTCGTTCACGGTCGTCACCGAGACCGGCAATCCGATCGAAGCGGTCGGGACGGCGGTGCGGCGCGGCCTCGCGCGCGGGATGCGATGGAGGACGGTCATCGGTGGGCTCGTGATCTTTCTCGTCAGTCAAGTCGGCGCGCTTCCGCTGGTCGCGATCGCCGCGATCGCGACCGCGGCGACGCACGCCGACGTGCTGTACTTCGCGATCGTCGGTGCCGGCTCGGTGCTGCTCGAAGGGCTGGTCGCCGCGTTCGTCGTCGTGTACGCGGTCGACGTCCGCGTCCGCCGCGAAGGCTGGGACATCATCGCCGCGGAGCCGCCGCCGGCGATCGCATGATCGGGATCCGCCCGCTGCCCTGGCCGCACGGCGACCCGCGTGAGGTCGCGCACCGCATCCTGCTCGACCGGCGCTATCACGCCGGGCCGTACGGACCTGCGCCGAAGTCGTGGTTCGAGCAGTTGCTGGACGCGCTCGACGCGTTCTGGCGGCGCCTCACCGAGCCGCTGAACCACCTCGCCGGCAACGACCTCGTCACGCGCGCGGTCGGTCTGGCGATTCTCGTCGCGGTGCTGGCCGGGCTCGTGTACGTCGTCGTTCGCTTCGGACGCAGCCTGCGGTTCAAGCGCGAGGCGCGCGAGGGATCGCAGTATTATGCGCTCGGCGAAGGCGCGGACGCGCGCACGCTGCTCTCGCGCGCGCTCGCCGCGAGCGCCGAGGGCCGCCACCACGACGCCGCCGCGCTGTTGTGGGCGTCGGCGCTGCGCGCGCTCGACGAGCGCGGGCGCGTTCGCTACGATGCGGCGCGCACGCCGGGCGAGTGGCGGCGCGAAGTGCGCGATCCGAACTTCGACGCGCTGGCGCGTGACGCCGTCGTCGCGCTGTTCGGCGAACGCGGCGCCGACGCCGCGCTGGTCGCGCGGATGCGCGCGACGTACGACCGCGTCGTCGCGCCGGCGTGAGACGCGATCTCGTCCTCGCGGCGCTCGCGCTGGTCGCGCTGGTCGCCGTCTCGCTGCTCGGCCGGCAGCCGGAGACGCCGAAAAGCGCGACGCGCGCGAGCACCGACTTCAACGGCGGCGGCTACCATGCGTGGTACGACCTGATGGCGCGCGAGGGCGTGCACGTCGCGCGCTTTCGCCGGCATCACGACGCGCTTGCGAACAGCGGGATCGATACGCTCGTCATGGCGTTCCCCGAGCAGGGCTCGTTCTGGAACGCCGCCGAGCTCGACGCGCTGCGCGGCTGGGTGCGCGGCGGCGGCCGGCTGGTCGACATCGGCCTGACGCCGTCGACTTCGCACGACAGCGACAAGGACGAGGTCGCGTTCTTAGAAGAGCACCGGACCAGCAGCAGTGCGCTGCACGGCAGCTGGACGAATCTGGTCTCGAGGCTCCCGGAACGCGGAGCGGACCGGCTTGTTCCCGCGCCGCACAAGAAGTTCGAGACGCTCATCGGCGACAAGGCCGGCGCGCTCGCGATACGCCATCGCTACGGACGCGGTGAGGTGATCGGGTTGGCGAGCGCCGCGATGTTCGAGAACCGCGC
>DASZGA010000177.1:0-8090 GCA_035939295.1 Candidatus Elarobacter sp.
AGGCCGTAGACGAGGGTCACCGCGCTATTGCGGCGTTTTTCGCGGGCGATGCGGACGACGCCGTCGTCCGGGAGCGCCCGCGCCGCCGGCTGCGGCTTGCGCGGGAAGGCGGCGGGCTTGGGGAGCGGGAGCGAGCCGTCGGTCGAGTAGACCAGGACCCGCTCGTCGCGCACGCGGTCGTCCTTCACCCAGCCTGCAACCCGGCAGCCGTCGCGTTTGGTTCGGCATGAGGTGACGGTTGTTTCGTCTTCCGCGCCGCCGGGCGTGGTCGAGGAGATCGCGGCCCTCGGCCGCTTCGCGGCGTCGCGCGGCTGGGTCCCCGCGACGTCGGGGAACTTCTCGTGCCGCATCGACGCCGCGCGCGCCGCCGTCACGCGCAGCGGGATCGACAAGGGCGCGATCGGCCCGGCCGACGTCGCGGTCGTCCCGCTCGCCGGCCCGGTTCCGCCGGGGCTCTCGGCGGAGACGCCGCTCCACCTCGCGCGCTATCGCGGCGATCCGGCGGTCGGAGCGATCGTCCACGTGCACACCGTCGCCGGGACCGTGCTCTCGCGGCTCGCCGCGCGCGAGGGCGTGCTGCGGACCGACGGGTTCGAGATGCACAAGGCGATCGGGCTGCGGACCCACGAGAGCGCGGTCGAGATCCCGGTGTTCGCAAACGACCAGGACACCGAGGCGCTGGCCGCCGCCGTCGAAGCGCGCCTCGGCCGCGGCGCCGCCGTCCCGGGCTACCTGATCGAAGGCCACGGCACCTACGCGTGGGGCGCGACGGCAGCCGACGCGCGCCGTCATGTCGAAGCCCTGGAGTTCCTCCTCACCTGCCACCTCGAAGAACGGAGATTGCGATGAACGCAACGCTCACCTCGACGCTCCGCGTCTACGACGAGAACGATCCCTCGACGGCGCTGGTCGACACCACCAACCGTGAGGAGATCGCGAAGCTGCTCGCCGAGCACGAGATCCTCTTCGAGCAGTGGGAAGCGAACGCGCCGCTGAGCGCAGACTCGGATCAGGACGCGATCCTCGCCGCGTACGCGGACGACGTCGCGCGGCTGAAGGCCGACTACGGCTACACCACGGTCGACGTGATCCGCGTGACCAAGGAAACGCCGAACGTCCCCGCGCTGCGCGAGAAGTTCTTGAACGAGCACACCCACACCGAGGACGAGGTGCGGTTCTTCGTCGAGGGCAGCGCGTCGTTCTACCTGCGCACCGGCGGCAAGGTTCACCAGATGATCTGCACGCGCGGCGACTTGCTGAGCGTGCCGGCGAACACGACGCACTGGTTCGACATGGGACCGTCGCCCGAGTTCGCGGCGATCCGGCTGTTCGTCAACCCGTCGGGCTGGGTGGCGAACTTCACCGGCGACGACATCGCCTCGCGCTTCCCGAAGTACGAGTAGCTTGCCGGCCGGCGCCGCGGTTCGCGCGGTGCTCGTCGACATCGAGGGGACGACGAGCACGATCTCCTTCGTGCACGACGTCCTCTTTCCGTACGCCGACGAGCATCTCGACGCGTACGTCGCCGCGCACCGCAACGACCCCGACGTCGCGCAGGCGATGCGCGACGCCGCGCAGCTCGCGGATGAAGAACCGGACGCGGACGACGCCACGGTGCTGGCGCATCTGCACGCGTGGATCGCCGAAGACCGCAAGGCGACGCCGCTCAAAACGTTGCAGGGTCTGGTTTGGGCCGAAGGCTACCGTGCGACCGGCCTGCGCGGCCATGTCTATCCCGATGCCGCGGAAGCGCTGCGCCGCTGGCATGCGGCGGGGCTGCGGCTCTACGTCTATTCGTCGGGCTCGATCGAAGCGCAGCGCGTGCTGTTCGCCCACAGCGCGCACGGCGATCTGACGCCGCTGTTCAGCGGCTACTTCGACACGACGACGGGACCGAAGCGCGAACGCCGTTCCTACGAAACGATCGCAAACGCGATCGGCCTCGCGCCGCGCGACGTGCTCTTCCTGAGCGACGTCGACGCGGAGCTCGACGCCGCGCGCGCCGCCGGGATGCAGACAGTCCGCCTGCTCCGCCCCGCGGACACGCCCCCCGGCGCGAGGACGACGCACCCGAGCGCCGTCGATTTCGACGAGATCGACGTCAGCTTGCGCTGACCCTCACCACGGGCCGAAAGGATAGAGCACCGGTCCGACGACTTGCGGTACCAGCGGCGAGGTGTGCCGGTAACCCGCGCGATACCACACGACGATGTCCTGCCCGTTGACGTTCTCGCCGTTGAGGTACTTGTCGATGTGGATTGCGTTTCCGGTCGGGCCGGCCGTCGCGCCGCCGTCGTCCAGCTCGTTGGGGTGGTAGAGAAGATCCCATCTATCCGCGACGGCCCACGCATTGGCAATCCCGTCGGCGGCGCCGTCGCGGATGGTGTAGCCCCGGCCGCTGCCTTTGTTGCGCGCGCGCCAGTAACGCGTGGAGATCGGGGTCGACCGCGCCGTCTTGGTCTCGGTGACGATCGGCGACCAGACGCCGGCGGGGTTGATATTATGCGGCAGTTTCGCGACGTCTACGACGTTGTTCGGGAACGCGTCGATGTCGAAGTCGAAGCGCCAGTAGGCGTGATGCTCGTGCGGCTTCGTCAAGCACCAGTTCTGAATTCCGGTGAAGCCGAACTGCGGCAATATGACGCCGTTCTTCACGAACGTCCATTTCTGAATGTAACGATACCAGCCCGCGGCCATCTGCGTCGTCAAGATGAGCCGATCGGTTCGCCGCTCGACGGCGACGCCGGAGAACGTTCCGGCGTCGACGCCGGGATGATCGAGAACCGTCTTGGGCGGCACGGTCGGCTCGGCATAGCCGGGCGAGATCACGTTGTTCGCTTCGAACGCCGAGAGCTGGTTCTGCCAGTCACGATACGAATTGGTCGAGCCGCCGCACCCGCCGGGATCGTACTTCACGTTGAGAACGGGAAGGCTCGCCTCCCAAAACACGCGATGGCCGCGATAAAACGCCTGGTAGATCTCAAGCCCGGAACCGTTGATGCCGTCGCTGGCGTTGGGCGGCGCCCAGCACAGCGACCACACCGGAGCGGCCGTCGGCCAATTGATCAGATACGGCGGCGAGCAATACGCCGATGCCGGCGTCTGTGCCGCGGCACGGCCGGAGGTGGCAAGGCACGCCGCAAGACAGAATCCGAGCACGGCAACCAGACGCGCGAGCCTACGCTTGTCAAACATCGTATACACTCCCTTTGCGTTGCAGCGCGGTTACTGCCGAGTGATCGACGAGGCGATCTTGCCTGCGGTCAAATCGACGATGATTTCGCGAATGAGGCGCCGCCGGTCAGGCGCGAGGAGTTGAAACTGGAGGAATCGGTCTCGAGCGGCCGCTCCCGGCGGCCCGTCGACGACGAAGCCGCCGTCCAAGACGCCGCGTTGTCCCGCGATCAGGCGGGCATGCACGGGATCTTTCGCGATGATCCTGGCGGCTTCCGCAATCTCCTCGGGCGATGGTTGCGGGCGTCCCGGGAGTTGTTCCAAGCGCGCTACGCCGCCGGTCTGCAAGTCGACGCTGGCGCGGTACGCCGTCCCTCGTGTGTAGTCGAACAGGATTGCGTTGGCCTGACGTTGCGGCTGTTCTTTTGCGGAAATCGACGGCGTGACGAAGAGCACGCGCAGACGATCCGAACGCAGCTCCGCCAGCTTTGGATCGCCGAGAATACGCCGTTGGATGAGCGCGCGCTCGTCCGCGTTGAACGGTGCGCCGTAATTGCTGCGACTGAAGGCGGCGGGCTGCGTTACCGCCGGTGACTGCGCGCTTGCGGAAGCGACCGCCGCAAGCGATACACCGAACGGCACGCACCATCGGATGACGTTCGATAGAATCGGGCTTACTCCGGAATGTAGTCTGGCCATGGGCCGCTCCGATCTCGCCTGCGTACGGATAGGAGGAGAGCGGAGTTACGGCACGCCCACACACCATCGCAACGACGGCTCCGAAGCTCGTCGACGCTTGCGCTGGCCACACCATACGCCTGCCCCCTGCCAGAGTCAAGCCTCGCCGTTGCGCCGCGTCGTATCGACGTGGTATCGATCAGCGGCGTTCCGCGCGCAGCGTTCGCGAGAACGCGATGACGATCGTGTACGCCATGAAGCCGAACGCCGAAATCAGCATCGTCATGCGCGCGCCCAGATGATCGGCGGACCAGCCGCTGATGATCGAACCGGGGACGACCCCGACGAGCACGACCAGCCGCACGACGCCGAACACGCGGCCGACGACGCTTTCGGGGATGACGCGCAGCCGCCACGAGATGATCGACGTGACCACGTAGCCCGAGCACAGGCTCGACAGCGCGATCCCGCCGACCGCGACCCAGAGCGAGTGGGTCCACGGCAGCGGCAGCCAGCAAAGGCCGTCGATGAAGTACGCCACGATCATCGCCGGTCCGAACGTCCAGTGGGTGCGTCCGGCGACGTACGAGCCGATCCCCGCGCCGGCCGCGAAACAGCCGAACGCGAGCCCGACGACGTGATCGCCGGCTCCGAACTCGCGCTTGAAGTACGGGATCAGCGCGACGAATCCGACCGAGGCGATGAAGTTGAACCAGCAGCTCGAGAACGAGAGAAGCCGCATCGTCTTGTCGGCGAACAAAAACCGAAGCCCCACGCCGACGTCGGCCGCGAGCTCGCGCAATGACGGAAGCCCGCGCTGCATGTCGGGCCCGAACGTGCGCACCGACGCGACAGCGACCTGCGACACGAGGTACGTGAACGCGTTGATCACGAGCGCCGGCAACGGTCCGACCAGCGCGAACAGCACGCCGCCGACCGGCGGTGCGACGAGCCCGACGGCTTGTTCGGTCGCGTTCAACGCCGCAACGGCGCCCTTCACACGGTCCTTGCCGAGCAGGTACGGGATCGAAGGCGTTTGCGCGCCGAGGAACATCGCGCCGGCGACGGCGAGCAGAAACACGCCGGCGTAGATCATCCCGATCGAGAGGTGTCCGGTCGCGAAGAGCACGGCAAAGAGCGCCATGATCGCGAAGCGCACGGCGTCGCAGCCCAGCATGAGCCGGCGGCGATCGACGCGGTCGCCGAGCGATCCGGCGATCACGCTGACGAAGGCGTACGGCAGCAGCTCCAGCGCCCACGTCCAGCCGATCGCGACGGCGGACCCGGTCAAGCGGAAGACGAGGAGCGGGATCGCGAGCGTGCGGAGGCCGTCGCCCAGAAAGCTGAACGCTTGTCCCGCATAAAAGCGGCTGAAAGAAGAAGACGAGAAAACGCTCGCCGGTCGAGCGGTTACGGTGGCCATGTCGGGTTCCCAATGCGTGCGGAAGGTGAGGAAGGATCTGCACGTGCCGCGCCCAGCGAGGGGCGCGGGGGAATCTACGAAAGCATGGTAGCCGGTCGATTGGACGCCCCAGCGCCCGACTCCTGGCGCCCCGGCGGGAAATCCGACCGGCCCCGCGAATCGTGGCGAGTCGGTCCCGGATAGCTCAGTTGGTAGAGCAGCTGACTGTTAATCAGCGGGTCGTTGGTTCGAGTCCAACTCCGGGAGCCAATTTTCGAGGTGAAGCCGCCGTTCCGGGCGGTTTTTCACTTCACCGAAGAACGCTTTATGCCGTCGGGACGGTGCCGCCGTCGATCGTGTATTCGGTCCCGGTGATTGCGCCGGAGCGTGGCGACACGAGGAAAGCGATCAAGTCAGCGACCTCCTGTGGCTTCACCGGGCGGCCGAGTGGAATGCCGCCGAGCGCGTCCATGATGATTTTCTTGCCGCCATCATAGTCGGTCGCGGCTTGCACGGCGAGGCGCTGTGCGAGCTCGACTGCGGCCTCCGTCTCCACCCAGCCGGGCGACACGCGCACGACGCGAACGCCCTTCGGGGTGACCTCTTTCGAGAGGCTCTTGCTGTAGGTTGAAAGCGCGGCCTTCGCCGCCGCGTATGCAGTCGTCGATTCGGGCAGCGGCAGCAGGTGCTGGATCGACGTGACGTGGACGATCACGCCCGAACCCTGCGCGAGCATCGATGGCAGCAGCGCGCGATCGAGGCGCACGGCCGGCATAAGATTGAGGTTCAGTTCCTTCTCCCACTCGGCGTCGTCGAGCGCCGTGAAACCGCCAGCGGGCGCCGACGATCCCCCGAGCACGTTGACGATCACGTCGACGCCGCCGAGCCTCTCCAGCACGGCGTCCGCGACGACGGCGCAGCCCGTGGCCGTCGTGATGTCGGCGGCGAAGTAGGAGATGCCCTCCTGTGCGCTCTGCGGCACCGTACGCGCCGTCGCGACAACGTGCGCGCCGTGGGCTTGCAGCGTTGAGACGACGGCCGCGCCGACGCCTTTCGTTCCCGCCGTCACGAGCGTGCGACGGCCGTCCAATTCGAGATCGAGGCTCATCGATTCACGTCGTTCAACAAGATGATCAGTTGCGAAATCTTCCCGCCGTCGAGCGAGAAGTAGTGTGTCAGCACGATGTGCTCGGGCAGGCCGTCGCGCGGAAACGTCCCGTCGATCTCGCCGTCGACGATCACGTGGGAGGGCTCATTCATGCGGACACGTCGCACGTCGACGCGGACATGCGCGTCGACCGCTCCGGCCAGCCACGCCCGGATCGCGCCGATGCCGACGTGCTCGGTATGCTCGTCGTTCACCCATGCATCCGACGCGAACCCGGCCGCCATCTCCTCGATGCTGCCGTGGTTCATGCCGTTGATGTAGGCGGCGATCGGCGGCGGAAGTGTGAATGAGTCCTTCATGCTCCTCAGAATATTTCAGGCATGAGCGACGTGTCCAGCCACCGCGATGTGCGTTACCCACCCGGCGGTAAGGGCTACCCGATCGCGCTGGCCGCCGTTGGCGTGAACGAAGCACTCGCCGTCATCTCCGGCCGCTGGAAATCAGAGATTCTCTTCGCGCTTTTCGATAAGAGGGTCTTGCGCTTCAGTGAGCTCGAGCGCGCGGTCGGGGGCATCACGCAAAAGGTGCTCACGCAGCAGCTGCGCGAGCTCGAACACGACGGCATGGTCGCGCGCACGGTCCACGCGGCCGTCCCACCGCGCGTCGAGTACCGGCTGACGGAAATCGGCGATGCGATCTGTCCCGCGCTCGACGCGCTGCTTCAGTGGGTGCAGCTGCGCCGCGATGCGCTCGGCGACGAGGACTGTCAATCGTAAACAGGCGGAAGCGAGGTTACGGGCCAGCCCGGCCTTTCGCTCTGGCAGATCCGCCGTCGCGCGAAGCAAAAGAAGTACACCGGCAAGTATACCGCCTACGGCGAAGCAATGGCATTCGTAAGTATGCTCGGGAGACACAGAGATGGCGGCTGCGACCGATGAAACGACACAACGAGGCTACGCGCAGTTGATTGCCGCGAGCGCTTCGGGCCGGTTCGTCGAATGGCTCGACCTCGTCTCAGCGATCTTGGACGATCCGCTCACGCCGAAGGATGGAACGGTGCGGCTGGACGAGCGTCCCGGTGCCGGCCTGTGCTGGAACGAGTCCGCGGTCGAGGCATACGCGTTCGCCCGGCGAACGTGAGGGCTGCTTCTTTCCTGATGTCGTAAGGACGAATCCGTTTGCCGAAGGGACCCGAAGAGCTTCGCAGCCATCGCTGGTTCGGCGTTTCGAACCTGCGCTCGTTCGGGCACCGCTCGCGGATGCTGCAGATCGGATACGACCGCGAGGACTTTGCGGGCAAGCCGGTCATCGGCATCATCAACACGTGGTCGGACATCAGTCCGTGCCACGCGCACTTGCGGACGCGCGCCGACGAGGTGAAACGCGGCGTGTGGCAGTCCGGCGGCTTTCCGCTCGAGCTGCCCGCGATGAGCCTGTCGGAAAACTTCATGAAGCCGACGACGATGCTCTACCGCAACCTGCTCGCGATGGAGACCGAGGAGCTGATTCGCAGCCAGCCGATCGACGGCGTCGTGCTGCTCGGCGGGTGCGACAAGACGATCCCTGGATTGCTGATGGGCGCGATCTCCGCGGGCGTGCCCGCGATCGTCGTGCCGGCCGGTCCGATGCTGCGCGGAAACTGGCGCGGCCAAGTCCTCGGCTCGGGCTCCGACACGTGGAAATATTGGGACGAGAAGCGCGCCGGCCGCATCACTGAAGAAGACTGGC
>DASZGA010000178.1:0-3781 GCA_035939295.1 Candidatus Elarobacter sp.
GGTCTACAACCGCGTCGGACCGGGACCGAACGACGTGGGCAACTCGCGCCGCCACGTGATCGACGCCTGCGAGAGATCGCTGCGGCGGCTGAAGACCGACTTCATCGACCTGTACTACATTCACCGCTGGGACGACGAGACTCCGATCGACGAAACGCTCGCGGCGTTCGACGATCTGCGCCGCGCCGGAAAGATCCGCTACGCCGGCTGCAGCAACATCACCGCCTGGCAGATGATGTCGTCGCTGTGGACCGCGGACCGCGACCGCACCGTGCGCTTCGACGCCGTGCAGCCGCGCTACAACATCCTCTTCCGCGCGATCGAAGCGGAGCTGCTTCCCGCCGCGGAAGCGAACGGTGTCGGTGCGGTCGTCTTCAACCCGCTTGCGGGCGGCGTTCTCACCGGCAAGTACAAGCGCGGCGAAGCGCCGCGCGAGGGGACGCGCTTCACGCTCGGCAACGCGGCCTCGCTTTACCAGCAGCGCTATTGGCAGGACGCGCAGTTGGAGGTCGTCGAGAAGCTCGCCGCCGACGTCGGGTCGCGCGGGAAGAAGCTGACCCACGTCGCGCTGAAGTGGGTTCTCGACCAGCCCGGCGTCACGTCGGCGATCGTCGGCGCGAGCCGCGCGGAGCAGCTGCGCGATTCGCTCGGCGCGCTCGAGATCACGCTCGACGACGCCGACCGCCGCGCGTGCGACGAGGCCTGGTACGCGCTCCCGCGCCGCCGGCCGGAGGAGGACCGCTGATGACCACCTTCGCGAGCTTCTGGCGCCACGGCAGCAACACGGTGCTCGCCGCCGGCATCGTCGCGCTGATCGTGCTCTTTGCGACGCGTGCGCTCACCTTCGCGCCGGCGAGCCTGATCTACGTCGCGATCGGCGCGCTGGTGTTCTTCGTCTCCGAGTACACGACGCACCGCTTCATGCTGCACGCGGCGCCGCAGAGCCACCCGTTCGTCCTCAAGCTGCAGCACCGGCTGCACTACGACCACCACATCGAGCCGGCACGGCTCGACCTGCTCTTCCTGCCGCTGTGGTTCGCGATCCCGGTCGCGGCGCTCACGTTCGCGATCTACTTCGCGGTGACGCGCAGCGGGACCGCGAGCGCAACGCTGCTGCTCGGCTCGCTGCTAGGGCTGTTGTGGTACGAGTGGGTGCACTACGTAGCGCATATCCCGTTCGTACCGAAGACGCCGTTCGGCCGCTGGATGAAGAAATACCATTTGTGGCACCACTTCAAGAACGAGCGGATGTGGTTCGGCGTGACGAACCCGAGCATGGACCTTGTCGGCCGCACGTACGCGCGCGTCGCCGAAGTCGAGCGCTCCGGCAGCACGCGCGTCCTGTTCCCGAAATAGCTCAGCGGCGGCCGAGCCCTCCGAACCGCACGAACGCGAACTCTTCGCTCGGCCTCAGCGTTGCGCGCTCTTCGTGCGCCTTCATCAGCACCGGCTGCGTCGTCGGAACGGTCGGCCGCGACTCGACGTAGAGCGTCGCGGGAAACGGGTCGTTCGGATCGCCGGCGTTCGGGTTCTCGCGCGCCTCGACGACACCGAGGTCGCCGAACTCGGTGATCATCTTGGTGATCTGAGGAATGTACGGCCCGGAGTAGTCGAACCCGCGCAGCCAGCGCACGCGGTGGTAGAACGCGAGCATCCGGTCTTCGAGCTTGCGGTTCTGGTCGATCACGATCTCGTACGCGCCTTGCGTGAGGACGTCGTTCGGCACGCGCGACGGCCAGAACGTGGGGATGAAGGTGTCGTTGTTGTACGGATTCCCCGGCCAGCCGGTGTAACCCGAGCGGCAGCTCGCCGTATCGGTTTGCCACGGCACCGCCATCCAGCGCGAGACGTCGCCGGGGCCGTTCCACGCCAGCGGACCGGCCGCGGAAAGCACGATCGCTTGCGTCATCACCGGGCCGTAGTCGGGCTCGGCGATCGACGCGGGCCGCTCGCGCAAGCGGAACGGCTCCGCGTACATCGAGGACTGCCGCATCGGCCACGTCATCTCGCACCCCGGATGGAACGGGCCGCCCATGCACCAGTGCAGCGCGGCGCGGTCGAGGATCTCCGGCTGCGCGGCGAGCGGCACGTCGTCAAACGTCGCGGGATGCTGCGGTTCGACATCCCAGTCGCCGATGAAATCGCCTTCCGACCACTTGCGCAGCAGTCCGTACTTCGTTGCAGTGATGGTGAAGTACACCCGCGGGCTGTCGTAGTAGTTGCCGAACGCGTCGCCGTAGATCGGCGGCCACTGCAGCGGGTTCTGCTTCGTCTCGCCCGGATCGCGAATCTGGTTGAAGACCTGCACGCGCAGCTCGCGATAGGTGTCGTCGCCGTGCTCGGGCTTGGGCCGTGCGAGCTTGTCGATCAAGTCGTCGCGGGTGAAATCCCACGGCCCGCCCCACCCGAACGTGGTGAGAAACCCGTCGTTGACCCACTGCGCGTCGTTCATCTGCTGCAGCAGCGGGTAGACGTCGTCGCGGAACGACGGCGTCTTGCTTTTGAGCGACGGAAGCGAAGCGCCGGCGAGCGCGTCGTAGATCACGTCGTACATCGTTTGCGGCGTGACGATGTCCGGGCCGTAGTTCGGCGGCGCGACGACGACCCACGCCCCCGCCGCGTCGAAGGTCTTGCCGTTGACTTTCACCTTTGCGTGGACCGGGCCGTCGGAGACGTCGTCGTGCCAACCGTCGTTGTTCGCGAACGTCACCGGCGCCGTCGCTCCGGTGAAGTTCGCCGAGACGCCGCGTCCGCCGAGGAAGATCAGCCGCCCCGCCTCGTCGGTCCGCAGCTCGCCGAGATACACTTTCGTGCCGACGAACGTCCCGGTGTCGAACACCTTCGGCGCCGCGTTCACGCCGCCGATGGTGCGCGGGCCGGGATCGATCGCGAGCTGCTTGCGCGCGTCGCCGGTGAACGTCCCGTTCCGCTGCACCGACTGCTGCGTCGTCGCTTCCGGGATGTCGAGCGCGACGTCGAAGTCGTACCATGCCGCCTTCGTGTTGGCGACGTGCACGGTCCACGCGATCTCCGCGTTCGCGCTCGTCAGCTCCGCGACGACCTTCCCGTCGGCGTCGTAGCCGTAGACGCGGAAGCGCGCGGCTTCGCGCTTGAGCTTCCCTTCTGCGTCTTTGTAGAAGCCGGCGGGACGGCGCGGCGGGTACGGCAGCTCGGGCCCGAGGTAGTACTCGGACTCGCTGTTGCCGACGCGCGCGATCCCGATCGCGGGATGGATGCGCACGCTTGCGATCGACTCGATTCCCACGGACACCCCTCGTCACGGAAAAACTCGGTCCCGCGAAGTGCGACGAACAGGCGAGCGAACCCCGCCGTCGCCGAGGAGTGCGGCAATCGGGCGTCGCAAGCAAACGACGGCTCGATTCACGGGGGGTTGGATATCGTGCGTGGTTTGCTGCTGGCTCTCGCGGCCGTTGCCGCCGTCCTCTTCCTGGGCGTGCAAGGCACGCGGGGCGCAGCGACGGCGCAAGGCACGGACATTCCCGTCGTGCTGCCCTCGCACGATCCGTGCCCGAACCCGCAGCCGGTTCCGGCCGAGCTGCGGTTACCGCCCGCGAGCCAGATCCCATTGGGCGAGCCGACCGCGATCGAGCAGCGGATGCTGCGCTACCTCTACGGCCAAGACCCGAAGATCGTCCCGCCGGGCAACAACCCCAACCTGTACCCGTACCGCCGGCTCGGCTGGTGCGTCGACAAGTACGTCCGCGACACCGGCCCGTACGTGCACTCGCAATACTACGGGACGCATCCGGCGGTGCGGATC
>DASZGA010000179.1:0-9471 GCA_035939295.1 Candidatus Elarobacter sp.
TTGCAGAACCCGCTCTTCATCGTCGACGCGAAATACTTCCAGGCGCGGGGGAACGGATACGTCGCGGAGCATCCGGTCGGAACAGGCCCGTACGTCCTTCGCGAATGGAAGCGTGACGACCAGACCGCGTTCGACGTGAACCCGAAGTGGTGGGGCGGGAAGCCGAAGATCGACCACGTCGTGTTCAAGCCGATTCCAGAGGCAGGCGCGCGCGTCGCAGCGCTGCGCACCGGCGCGACGGATTTGATCACCAACGTTCCGCCGCAATATCAGATCCAGCTCGTCGGCGGGGCGAACACGAAGCTCGAGAGCACGCGCTCGCTGCGCCAGCTCTTCATCGCGTTCAACACGCTGCAGCCCGGACCGCAGCAGAACAAGTTGGTGCGGCAGGCGATCAACTACGCGGTCGACGTCCCCGCAATCGTGAAGAACGTCCTCGGCGGTCGCGGCTACGAGATCACCTCGCCGATTCCGCCGAACTACTTCGGCTATGACGCCTCGGTTCCGGGCTACAAGCATGACATTGCGAAGGCGAAGGCGCTGCTCGCGAAGGCCGGATATCCCGACGGGAAAGGGCTCTCGCTCGTGCTGCAGGCGCCGATCGGGCGCTACAACCGCGACCGCGAGATCGCCGAAGCGATCGCCGGTCAGATGCAGGCCGCCGGGATTCAAACCACGGTGCGTCCGCAGGAGTGGGTATCGTACTCCGACCAGCTCAACCGCCGCGGGCTCACCCCGATGTACGAGCTCGGGTGGAACCAGCCGTCGTCCGACGCGGACGGCGTGATCACCGCGCTGTTCACGTCGACCGCGCCGCTCTCGTGCTACAGCAACCCGGAGATCGACAAGCTCGCCGATCAGGCGCGCGGGGAGCTGGACGTCGCGAAGCGCAAGGCGCTCTACAAGCAGATCGCGACGATCCTGCACGACGAGGCGCCGTGGATCGTGATGTTCGAGTACGAAGACCTGTACGCGACCTCGAAGCGGCTGCACTGGCACCCGCGCGGCGATGAGTTCATTCGCGCCTACGAGATGTCGCTGACCTAGCGTGACGGCGTACCTCGCGCGCCGCGCGCTCGGTGCGCTCTGGGCACTGATCGGCGTCGCGATCGTCGTCTTTCTGATCTTGCACCTTACCGGCGACCCGGCCTCGGTGATGATGCCGCCCGAGGCGACGAAGGCGGAGATCGAGGCGTTCCGGCATGCGCAGGGGTTCGACCGCCCGCTGATCGTGCAGTTCGCGTCGTTCGCACTCTCCGCCGGTCACGGCGACCTCGGCCTGTCGCTGCGCCATCAAGAGCCTGCGATGTCGCTCGCGCTGCAGCGGCTTCCCGCGACGGTGCTGCTCGCGGGAAGCGCGTTCCTGATCGTCGCGCTCATCGGCGTGCCGGCGGGAATCCTGTCGGCGCTGCGGCCGCGGACCTGGGTCGACTATGTCGCGCGCGTCGTCGCGCTGATCGGCCAAAGCGCGCCGACATACTGGATCGGCTTGATGCTGATCCTGTTCTTCGCGGTGCGGCTGGGCTGGTTTCCGGCGAGCGGGATCGGCGACTGGCGCAACTTGATCTTGCCCGCTGCGACGCTCGGCTTCTTCTCGACGGCGAAGATCATGCGGCTCACCCGCGCCGCGATGCTCGAAGTTCTCGCGGCCGACTACCTGCGCACCGCGCGCGCGAAAGGGCTGACGTTTCTGCGCGTGACGCTGTGGCACGGTCTGCGCAACGCGCTACTCCCGATCGTTACGCAGCTCGGCGTCGAGCTGGGTACGCTGCTCTCCGGCGCCATCATCACCGAGACGGTGTTCGCATGGCCCGGCGTCGGCCGGCTCGCGGTGCAGGCGGTCTTCGAGCGCGACTTCCCGGTCGTCGAAGCGGTCGTGCTGATCGCCGCGACGACGTTCGTGGTGCTGAACCTAGTCGTCGACTTGCTCTACGCGGTCCTCGACCCGCGGATCCGGTACGCATGAACGCCGTCGCGTTCGCCCGGTGCGTCCGATGACGACGACCGCCATTGCGCCGGCCGCGCCGGCGACCGGCGATCCCGCCTTCGCCGGGCGTCGCACGGCATCGCTGCGCCGGCTTGCGCGCGATCCTGCCGCTCTGTTCGGCGCCGCGATCGTCGTGGTGGTCGTCGTCTGCGCGCTGTTCGCGCCGCTGATCGCGCGCGCCGATCCGAACGCGCAAGACCTCGCGGCGACGCTGCAGCCGCCGATGTGGATCGCCGGCGGAACGCACGCGCACCTGCTCGGAACCGACAACCTCGGCCGCGATCTGCTCGCGCGGATCATCTGGGGTGCGCGCGTCTCGGCGATTGTCGGGATCTCGGTCGTGGCGATCGGCGGGACGATCGGCGTGACGGCGGGATTGCTCGCAGGTTACCGCCGCGGCTGGGTCGACGCCGTGATCGCGCGCATCACCGACGTGCAGCTCGCGTTTCCGCTGGTGCTGCTTGCAGTGGCGATCGTCGCCGTCGTCGGCCCCGGTTTGTGGACCGTCATCGCCGCGATCGGTTTGACGTCGTGGGTTCAGTATGTCCGCGTCGTGCGCGCCGAAACGATGTCGTTGCGCGAGCGCGAGTTCGTCGCCGCCGCCGAAGCCGCCGGCGCAGGACCGACTCGCGTGCTCGCGCGCCATTTGCTCCCGAACGTCGCCTCCGCCGCGATCGTCCTCGGCACGTTCGAGATCGCGCGCGCGATCGTCCTCGAGTCGTCGCTCTCGTTCCTCGGCCTCGGCGTCCCGCCGACGACACCGTCGTGGGGCGGGATGCTCGCCGACGGCCGCCAGTACCTCGACACCGCCTGGTGGACCGCCCTCTTCCCCGGCCTCGCGATCATGACCGCGGTCATGGGCGTGAACCTCCTCGGCGACGGCCTACGGGACGCCCTCGACCCGACGGAGTAGCACGGAAACGTGGACCCGCTCATTATCACCGTCGCGCCGGTCGGGGCCGAAGTCATGCCGGACCAGACGCCGTACCTGCCCGTCACCCCGCGGCAACTCGGCGAGACGGCGCGGGCGATTCGGGAGGCGGGCGCGAGCATCGTGCACGTGCACTGCCGGAACGACGACGGGTCGAACACGCACGACGTCGAGCGGTTCCGCGCGGCGTACGATGCGATCCGGGCGGCGAGCGATCTGATCGTGCAGTTCTCGACCGGCGGGGCGATCGGGATGACCCCCGAGGAGCGCGCGGCGCCGCTCGCGCTCCGGCCCGAGATGGCGACCTTGACCTGCGGGACGGTCAACTTCGGCGACGACGTCTTCGAGAACAGCTTCCCGATCATGCGCGGGATCGCGGCCAAGCTGGACGAGTTCGGCGTCACGCCGGAGTTGGAGATTTTTGACCTAGGCCACCTCTCGAATGCAAAGCGGCTCGCCGCCGAGGGAACGATCCGGCTGCCGGCCCACGCCGACTTCGTCCTCGGCGTCCCCGGTGCGCTCGACGCCTCGGTCGAGAACCTGATCGACTGCGTTCGCGCGTTACCGGCCGGCTGCACGTGGTCCGTCGCCGGGATCGGGCGTATGCAGCTCCCGCTCGCGACGGTCGCGGTCGCGATGGGCGGGCACGTGCGGGTCGGGCTCGAGGACAACCTGTATTACAGCAAGGGCCGGCTGGCGCGGAACGAGGAGCTGGTCGCCCGCGTCGTGCGGATCGCCGAAGAGCTCGGCCGCCCGGTCGCGACGCCCGACGAAGCCCGCCGAATCCTCAAGCTGCGAACCGCGGCCGCCGCCTGACCGTTCTCTCACCGCTGCGCCCGGCAGACGGGCGGCAGCGGGTTCCCTAGGAGACGGCGCGATCCGACAGGAACTTGCGTCGGCTCGTCCCCGGGGAGGTCCGTCACCTGTTCACCTACGTCGTACGCCGCACGCTGCAGAACATACCGATCCTCCTGCTGGTCTCGGTGGTGCTCTTCAGCGTCCTCCAGTTCGCCCCGGGCGGCCCGCTCACGCCGTACCTGCAGAACCCGCACATCACCGAGGCCGACATCATCCGCCTCAAGCACAACCTCGGGCTCGATCAGCCGCCGTACGTGCAGTACTTCAAGTGGCTGTTCCGGGTGCTGCAGGGCGACTTCGGATGGTCGATGTCGAACTCCGAGCCGGTCACGCAGGCGATCATGGACCGCCTCCCCGCGACGTTGACGCTGATGGGCTGCGCGTTCGTCTTCTCGCTCGCGATCGGCGTGACGGTCGGAATCGTCAGCGCGGTGCGGCAGTACTCCTGGCTCGACTACACGGTCACGACGCTCGCGTTCTTCGGCCAGTCGATGCCGGTGTTCTGGTTCGCGCTGATGATGCAGCTCGCGTTCTCGGTCGTCGGGATCACGATGTTCGGCTACAAGTTCTCGCTCCCGTCGGCCGGGATCTCGACTTCCGACACGTTCGAGTGGGGTGACCGTCTCAGTCATCTGGTCTTGCCGACGATCGTGCTCTCGCTGCTGTTCATCGCGCAGTGGAGCCGGTTCATGCGCAGCTCGATGCTCGAAGTGATTCGCACCGACTACATGCGGACCGCCGAAGCGAAGGGCGTCTCGCGGACCGCGGTGATCCTCAAGCACGGGCTCAAGAACGCGCTGATCCCGCTCGTGACCGTCGTCGCGCTCTCGCTTCCGGGGCTCTTCGCAGGCGCGGTCGTCACCGAAACGATCTTCGCTTGGCCGGGGATGGGGCGGCTCTTCATCAACGCGCTCGGACAGTTCGACTTCGCGCTGCTGATGGGGTACATGATGCTGGTTTCGTTCTTGGTCGTGTTCTTCAACCTTGTCGCTGACGTCTGCTACGCGTGGCTCGACCCGCGCGTGAAGTACACGTAGGCCCGGACGAACGCAGATGGCAGCAACGCTTCCGATCGTACCCTCCGACCTCGCCTCCGCCGAAGAGGTCGCGATCTCGCGCAACACCGTTTGGCGCCGCTTCCGCCGCCACAAGGTCGCGCTGGTCGGCGGGATCGTCATCATCGCGATGGCGCTGATTGCGATCCTCGCGAACCCGCTCGCCGCCGCCGTCGGCTGGGCCGACCCGAACTTCATCGACCAAGTCCACTGGCAGGGCTACCCGCTCGCACCGGGGGTCGCCGGCCATCTGCTCGGCACCGACGAGAACGGCCGCGACCTGCTCGCGCGGCTGATGTTCGGCGCGCGGATCTCGCTGACGGTCGCGCTGTTCGCGGTCATCATGGAGATCTCGATCGGAACGGTGCTCGGCGCGATCTCCGGCTACTACGGCGGCTGGATCGACTTCGTCATCATGCGCGCGACCGACGTCGTGCTCTCGATCCCGCTCCTCCCGCTGCTGCTGGTGCTGACCGCGATCGTCGCCGGCACCTCGAACAAGGCCGCGCTGAACTTCGGCGTCATCGTGCTGCTGATCGGCGGGCTGTCGTGGCCCTCGGTCGCGCGGCTCGTGCGCGCTTCGTTCCTCTCGTTGCGCGAGCGCGAGTTCGCCGAGGCGGCGCGCGCGCTCGGGAACCCCGACGGCCGGATCATCTTCCGCCACCTGCTGCCGAACGCGGTGGCGCCGATCATCGTGCAGGCGACGCTCGAGGTCGCGAACGTCATCATCCTGGAGTCGACGCTCTCGTTCCTCGGCTTCGGAATTCAGCCGCCGACCGCGTCGTGGGGCAACATGCTCGCCAATGCGCAGTCGAACATGACGCAGGCGCCGTGGGCGGCGATCTTCCCCGGGCTCTGCATCCTGTTCACCGTCCTTGCCATCAACTATCTCGGCGACGGCCTGCGCGACGCGCTCGACCCGAACATGCGCTGACCGGTTGTTCCGCCGCTGATGTGACCTGCGGAACTTCGGGCGGTCGTTTGGCCGTTCTCGGAGTGGAAATACTATGTGTGCAGCAACGCTGCACCAGGAGGTCGCGATGGAACGGCCGAGCCACGGAAATCCCGTCGAAGTCTCCGCGCGCTGGACGCCGCAGCACCTCGACGTGACCGACGCCCCGCTCCGCTACGCGCCACCGAAAGCCGATTGGACCGAAGAGTTCGATCGGCTTCGCCCGTTCGTGCGCAGCGACGCCGTCGACCGCATGGCGCGCCGCCGCGTTCAGACGCGCGCGATCGTCGATCCCGCGGAGATCACCGTGCTTCCGCCGCTCGCGCGCATCACCGCTGAAAAGGATCGCGCTCCCGCGCGCGACTGGCTCAACGGGATGCGCTCGATTACGTCGCGGCTCCGCGCGCGCGCAAGAATCGCGTAGCGGCGTACGCTGCGCCGGCCAGCGCGAGCGGGACCGGCGCGTAGGCGATGCACCAGACGATCGTGCTGAGCAGCGAGACCACGGTGTCGCCGAGCGCGTTCAGGCCGCTGTGCCAGGCGCCGTCGATCCGCGCGGTCGGGCTGGGTTTTGCCGGGACGGCGTTCGGACGGTCTTCGGTAACCGAGATGTCGATCGTGCTCGTCGCAACGCGGTGCACGTCGTTCGCGTGCTGCGCGGCGAGCTGCTCGATCTGACCGCGCACCTCGCTGAGGTTCTGCTGGACGGTCAGGATCTCGTCGACTTTTCCGCCCTTGTCCATCAGCTTGCGCAGGTCGGCTTCTTCGCGGCGCAGGTTGCGCAGCCGCGCCTCTTCGTCGACGATCGCGGCGTCGACGTCCTCGGCGTCGATCGCGCGGTTCTGCACCGCGCCGAGTGAGGCCAACCGGTCTAGTGTCGCTTCGAGGCGGTCGGCCGGGACTTCGACCTGGATCTGCGCTTCGTGCACCGCGTCGGCGCCGGCAGGGCTCGCGTCCGAGAGCGAGATCACGTCGCCGCCGGCCGCGCCGACGACGGTGCGCGCCGCCTTCAGCGTTCCTTCGACGTCGCGCACCAGCAGCGCGAGCTTCGCCTTCTTCGCAAGGCGGTGCTGCTTCGCGACGGTCGGCGCCGATTCGGTCTTGTTGGCTTGGTCGGCCGGCGCGCCGGCCACGGCGTTCTGCGGCGGCGCGCTGACTTGCATCGCGCGCGCCCGGCTCTTCGGTCCCGGTGTGACGCGGAAGACCGTCGTCGACTTCGTGTCGTGCGAAACGGTCAGCCCTTGCGTGTCGGTCGCGACGTTCGTTTCGTACGAACGGTATCCGGCGAGCGCGGCGGCGCTGAAGCCCACAACCAGCGCGGCGGCGGTTGCATAACGCGCCGGCGTTCCCCACCACGCCGACTGCAGCCGCGTCGCGGCGCGCGTCGTCGGCGGCATCGCGATCCGCGCGAGCGCTTCATCTAGGACGTGTTCCGGCAGCGGTGGCGCCTCGGCGGCGCGCTGCTGCAGCGAGGCGCCGAGCGCTTCGAGCTCGCGCAGCTCCGCCGCGCAGTCGCCGCACGTCGTCAGCTCGGCTTCGACGCGCGCGCGGTCGTCCGGGTCGAGCGTCCCGTTCGCGTAGAACGGAAGCAGCTCGGCGATCTCGTGCTTCGTCATCGCGGGTGCTCCGCGGTGGCGAGCGCGTCGCGCAGCCGCTGTTTGGCATAGAACGCGCGCGTTTTCACGGTCGCGAGCGGGCAGTCGACGATGTCGGCGATCTCCTTTTGCGAGAACCCTTCGACATAGGTCAGCTCGAGGACGGCGCGGTGCTCGGCGCTGAGCGAGGCCAGCGCTTCGTCGAGCCGGCGGCGCTCGTCGGCGCGCAGCGCGGCGGCTTCGGGCGACTCGCCCTCGCTCGCCGCGCCGAGCATCTCGTCGAGCGAAACGAGCGTCGTGCGCCGCTTGCGCAGCGCGTCGATCGCCTTGTGATGCGCGATCCCGAACACCCAGGTTCGTGCGCGCGAGCGGCCGCCGAATTTCCCGGCGCTCCGCCAAACCTCGACCATCACGTCGCTCGTCAATTCCTCAGCAAGACCGTCGTCGCGCACGAGATCGCGGACGAACCGGTGGACCGACGAACCGTGCGCGCGGAAGAACGTCTCGAACGCGACGCGATCGCGTCGTGCGATTCGTTCCAGCAGGCGGCGGTCGTCGGCGTCGCTCATTGCCCTTCCACACCGATCCGTCGAGGAAAGGGGCGCAGAGGTTCAGCCTTCGCTTTTCGGAGCGAACTCCAGCGCGAGCGAGTTCATGCAGTAACGCTCGCCGCTCGGCGCCGGGCCGTCGTCGAAAACGTGGCCGAGGTGCGAGCCGCAGTGCGCGCAGCGAACCTCGGTCCGGACCATTCCGTGCGTGCGGTCCTGGATCAGCTCGACGTTGGCGCGGTCCTCGGGCGCCCAGAAGCTGGGCCAGCCGCTCCCGCTCTCGTACTTCGTCGCCGAGGAGAACAGCGTGTTCCCGCAGGCCGCGCACGTGTACGTCCCCTCGTCATGGTTGTGGTAGAGCGCGCCGCTGAACGGCCGCTCCGTCGCGCCCTGGCGCAACACGGCGTAGCGCTCGGGGTCCAGCTCCGCCCGCCACTCGGCGTCGGTCTTCTCGATCTTGTTCACGTACTATAAGACCGCGCGCGCGGCGCGGGCGGTTACCGGCAGTTCGAGCAGCGGCCGGTGAAGGTGACGGTCTCGTGCTCGATCGTCACGCCGTTGCGCGCGGCGAGCTGCTGCAGCGTCGAGGCGGGGACGGCGAAGTCGAAGTCGGCGAGCATCCCGCAGCTCGTGCAGCGGAAGTGCGCGTGCGGCGAGGCGGCCGGCTCGTAGACCGCCGAGGCTTCGCCGGGGACGTCGATCTTCATCACCGCGCCGAGCTCGTGGAGCCGAATCAGCCCGCGGTGAACCGTCGCGAACCCGATCCGCGGCTGGCGCGCGCGGGCGCGGACCCAGATCTCCTGAGCCGTCAGGTGGCTGCCCGGCCCGGCTTCTTCGACGACGTCGAGGACCGTCCGGTAGTTCGGCGGCAGCGGCTGATCGGTGATGACATTTGACGTAGACACGATGTTCGGGCTTGGGTACTCTTTCGTGAGTGATATCGGTTCTCAGTCTCAGTTATAGCCGAGAACCACTTTCGAATCAAGAGATTTAACGGAGGATTATCCCTGTGCTTGCGAAGGTCGGGCAGCCTGCCCCCTCGTTCACGCTCCCGTCCACCAAGGACGCGACCAGCCCGAAGAACCTGGGCAAAGAGGTCGGCTTGTCGGATTACCGCGGCAAGTGGCTGATCTTTTTCTTCTATCCGCTCGACTTCACGTTCGTCTGCCCGACCGAGATCCTGGCGCTTTCGGACCGTCTCGACGAGTTCGCCGAGCTCGACGCCGAGGTGCTCGGCGCTTCCACCGACTCCGTCCACTCGCACTTCGCGTGGCTGAACACGCCCCGCGAGAAGAACGGGATCGCCGGCACGAAGTATCCGCTCGTCGCCGACTTCACCAAAGAAGTCGCCCGCGCATACGGCGTCCTCGACGAGGCCACCGGCGCGGCGCAGCGCGGCCTGTTCATCATCGATCCGGAAGGCGTCCTGCGCTACGCGGTCGTGACGAACGACAACGTCGGCCGCTCGGTCGAGGAGACCCTCCGGGTCCTCCAGGCGCTCCAGACCGGCGGGCTCTGCCCGGCCGAGTGGACCCCCGGCCAGCA
>DASZGA010000180.1:0-4180 GCA_035939295.1 Candidatus Elarobacter sp.
GCGCCCGTCTCGATCTTCAAGAACACGTTCACCGATCAGCCCAGCGTCCGCGGCCCGTTCACGATCGCAAACCAAGTGCTGCAGCTCGCGCCCGGCGCCGTCTACACCATCCCCGCATCGCCGGCGCGCGGCTACTACACCGTCGTCACCGGCTCGGCGATCTCGAGGCGAGGCCCCCTCATCATCCGCATGGTGCCGAAACAGACGATGATCGTACCGAGCGGGGTGTCGACGTTCATCAGAGCAACGGCACCGACGATGCTGGCCGCAACGGAGCTCATCCCCGGCACCCAGGACTGATCGCAGCCGCATCCGCTCGCGGCTGGGAGGGGTCTCGCTACCGTGCCCCGCTCTGCGCAGAACCTTGTTTTCATCCTTTTGGTCGGGCTCGGGTGGGGGCTGCTCGGGCCTGCCAGCAAGGTGCTGTTCGCCGCAGAACCGGGGGTGTTCGACGGGTTCACGGTCGCGGTTGGTCGCGCGGCGTGGGCGCTGCCGCTGTTTCTGATCGTGCTCGGGGTGGCGTGGCGGATCGACCCGCCGCGGCTCGATGCGCGGCGCTGGCTCGCCGTGATCGGCGCCGGGATCATCTTCGGGCCGTTCATCACCGTGATGTTCTCGGTCGCGGCGCAGCACACGTCGGTGGCGCACATCTCGTTCCTGATCGGGCTCTCGCCGGTGACGAACACCGCCGTCGCGGCTGTGGTCTTTCGCACCGGGCTCGACCGGCGCGGGATCGCCGCGCTGGTCCTCGGCGTCGCCGGCGTCGCGCTGCTTGCGGCGACGCACAGCAGCGACCGCTCGGCGTTCCTCGGCGACGTCTTGATGGTGTTCTGGCTGGTCGCGTTCGCGGCGTACGCGTGCTTCGTGCGCTTCGTCGGCGTCCGCATCAACCCGACGATCCTGATCGCGCTGGTCGGCGCGATCGCGATGGCGACGCTCCTGGTCCCCGGGCTCGCGCTCGGCTACGGCGGCGCGATCGCGCACGTGGGCGACTCGCCGGCGATTGCTTGGTGGTTCTTCGGCGAGGTCGTCCTCGGCTCGACGATGATCGCCCAGACCGCGTTCGCCGCAGCGGTGCGGCGGCTCGGCGTCGCGCTCGCGACGATCGGGGCGGAGTACTGCGCGCTCGCAGTCGGGATCGCCGCCTCGCTGGCGGCGCACGAGGCGTGGACCGTGCTCACCGTGATCGCCGGCTTGATCCTGTGCTGCGCGCTCGCCGTGACGTTCGTGCCGATCCCGGGGCTCGCGCCGCGCCCGCGGGAAGGCGGCGCGGTTTCCGCGTAGGCTTTGTCATGCCGCGCTACCTGCACACGTCGATCTTCGTCAACGACATGGCCGAGTCGATCGACTTCTACACCAACAAGCTCGGGCTCAAGCTGCTTGGCGGCCCGCACCACTATCCGGGCAACGCCGACATGGCGTTCGTCGGCGCGAGCTGGGATGCGTACGTCGAGCTCGTCTACGACTTGGAAGAGCACCCGCCGTACCAGATCGGCAACCGCTACGAGCACCTTGCGCTCGAAGTCGACGGCGATCTGCCCGGCGTGATCGAGCAACTGCGCGCGCAGGGCGTGAAGATCGTCAAGGAGCCGAAGAAGTCGCCGGGCGGGACGCGCGCGATCGCGTTCGTCGAGGACCCGAATGGGATTCCGGTCGAGCTGCTCGAGCCGCGCGAGGCGCCGGTCGCCTAGCGGAGAAGACGATCGGCCGCCGTTTTCCGAAGGGTGAGTGCACACCGTGGAACTGTTGAGCAAGCACAAGAGCGAGCCGCCGTCGCTCGTCATTCTGATCCGCCACGCCGAGAAACCAGGCGAGTCGAAGGGGCACGCGATCACCGACGACGAGACGACCGATCCGAACCTCTCGCCGCTTGGGTACTACCGAGCAGGCGCGTACGCGGCGTACTTCGACGCCGAGAAAAACGGAGGGCTCTACCCGCCGGTCGACTACATCTTCGCGACCGCGGCCAGCCACAAGAGCAATCGCCCCGTGCTCACCGTGACCCAGCTCGCGGCCGCGCTCGGCAAGAAGATTCACCACAACTACGGCAACGACCAGAGCGGGATCGACGCGCTCGCCGCCGACGTGCTGAGCGGCGCGTACGCGGGGCAGACGGTGCTGATCTGCTGGCACCACGGCACAATGCCGGCGGTAGCCGCGGCGCTCGGCTACGACGACGCCCCGAAGGTGCCGGGGACCTCGTTCGACGTCGTCTGGCAGCTCGAGTGGAAATCCGGCTCGGCCGCGCCCTCGTTCACGCCGAGCACCGAGAACCTGATGTACGACGACGCCGCCTCGCTGCAGACGCTCGACGTCGCCGCGACGATGGCCGCGACCCCGCAGCGCTGACGGCGGACCTGGTTGGGGGGCGCGCGCGGCGCCGCCCCGAACCGGGCGGGTCGACCGTGAACCCGCTCTCCGCCCCCCGCGGCACCCAAGACGTCTATCCGCCCAAGTCCGCGGCGTGGAACAAGCTCGAAGCGGACGCGCGCGACATCGCGCATCGCTTCGGCTACGGCGAGATCCGCACGCCGATGTTCGAGGCGACCGAGCTGTTCGCGCGCGGCGTCGGCGAGACGACCGACATCGTCGAGAAAGAGATGTACACCTTTCTCGACAAGGGCGGGCGCAGCATGACGCTGCGGCCGGAATTGACCGCGGGCGTCGTGCGCGCGCTGCTCGAGCACAAATTGCTTTCGCAGGGTCCGCAGCGTTTGTACTACATCGGACCGTTCTTCCGGTACGAGCGGCCGCAAGCGGGGCGCTACCGTCAGGCCAACCAGTTCGGCGTCGAGTGCTTCGGCGTCGCGGGGCCGGAAGCCGACGTCGAGGTGATCCAGATCGCGGCGATGCTGCTGGCGCGCTACGGAATCACCGACGCGGTGCTGAACATCAACAGCGTCGGCGACAACGTGTGCCGTCCGATCTATCGTCAAGCGCTGCTCGATCATTTTCGTCCGCATTTCGACGAGCTGAGCGCCGACTCGCAGCGGCGGTTGGAACGCAACCCGCTGCGGATCCTCGATTCGAAAGATCCGAAAGACCGGCCGTTCGTCGAGTCGGCGCCGACGATGATCGAGTACCTGTGTCCGGAGTGCCGGGCGCACTTTGATTCTCTGCGCGCGTACCTCGACGCGCTCGGGCTGCGGTACGTCGTGAACCCGCGGATCGTGCGCGGGCTCGATTACTACACGCGCACGGTGTTCGAGTTCGTCTCGTCGGTGATCGGCTCGCAGAGCACGGTGTGCGGTGGCGGCCGGTACGACGGCCTCGTCGAAGAGCTCGGCGGCCCGCCGACGCCGGGGGTCGGGTTCGGGCTCGGGATCGAGCGGTTCTTGATGGTGGTCGAAAAGCTGGCCGGCGATCACGTCCCGCCGCGGCGCGGCGTTCAGGCGATCGCGCTGGGCGACGCGGCGCGCGAGCGCTTGGTTCCGATCGTCGGCGCGCTGCGGGAGGCGTCGGCCGAGCCGGCGTTCGCCGACTGGCAGAACCGCAAGCTGACGGCGCACTTCAAAACGGCCGACCGGAACCACGCCCGCTGGGCGCTCATCCTCGGCGACGACGAGCTGGCGAGCGGCGAGATCGTGCTGCGGGACCTGGTCGCCCGCAGCGACAGGAAGCTGCCGATGGTCGGCCCCCCGGCGGAGGTCGCGCGGCTCCTCGTCGAAGCCACCGGATGATGGAGCAGGACGAAGCGTCGAGAGTCCGCGCGCTCGGGGAAATTGCCGCGGAGTTCGACCTGGACGCGATCCGCGTCCGGACAGGCGAGACCGAGATCGAGATCGTGCGCCGCGACCCGGCCGTTCACGCTCCCGCGCCGATCGCCTATGCCGCCCCTGCCCCCGGGCTTCCGGTTGCGGCACCGGGCGCTGCGCCGGCCGGCGGCGGCGAGATCCCCGCACCGGCACGCGGGCCCGGGCCGAACGTGCGCGTCGTGACCGCGCCACTGGTCGGCGTTTTCTACCGCTCGGCGTCGCCCGGGTCCGATCCGTTCGTCGAAGTCGGCAGCCGCGTCGGCGCCGGCGACACCCTGTGCATCCTCGAAGCGATGAAGCTGATGAACGAGATCACCACCGATCACGGCGGGGTCGTGAGCAACATCCTGGTCGAGAACGGCGCGCTCGTCTCGCTCGGCCAAGAGCTCTTCTGGATCGAACCGTGACGCCGAGCCAGTACACCG
>DASZGA010000181.1:0-36031 GCA_035939295.1 Candidatus Elarobacter sp.
GGCGTCGCGCACCGCACGCCGGTGATCACGTCGTCCACTCTCGACGCCCAAGCCGGCGCGCACGTCTTCCTGAAAGCGGAAAACCTCCAGCGCATCGGCGCCTTCAAGTTCCGCGGCGCCTACAACAAGATCGCCCAACTCGATTCCGATCAAAAGCGCCGCGGCGTCGTAGCGTTTTCGAGCGGCAACCACGCGCAGGGTGTAGCACTCGCGGCGAAGCTGCTCGGCGTCCCAGCCGTCATCGTGATGCCCACCGACGCCCCCGCCGCGAAGCTAGCGGCAACACGCGGCTACGGCGCGGAGATCATCCAATACGACCGCCACACCATGAACCGCGCCGAAATCGCCGCAAAGATCGCGGCGGAACGCGGCGCAACCCTAGTCCCGCCCTACGACGACCCGCACATCATCGCCGGCCAAGGCACAGCGGTCATGGAACTGATCGAAGACGCCGGTAATCTGGACATGTTACTGGTCCCGCTCGGCGGCGGCGGCCTCTTAGCGGGAAGCGCGTTGGCGGCGACGGCGCTGTCGCCCGGCGTGCGTGTCTACGGAGTCGAACCAGAAGCCGGCGACGACTGGGTCCGCTCGTGGCGCGAGAATCGCATCGTGTCGATCGCGGTACCGAAGACAATCGCGGACGGCCAGCAAACGCAGGCGCCGGGCGAGCTGACGTGGCCGATCGTTCGCAGTCTCGCAACCGGCGTGGTGACCGTGACCGACGGCGAGATCCGCGCCGCGATGCGGTTCGCGTTCGAGCGGTTGAAGCTCGTCATCGAACCTAGCGGCGCCTCCGCGCTCGCCGCTCTACTCCACGAGAAGGTCGACGCACGTTCTGCGCGCGTGGGCGTCGTCCTGAGCGGCGGGAACGTCGACCCCGTCACGTTCGCCACCGCCCTCTCAGCCTAAATCGTTCGCCGAACGCATCCCTAGGCGCCGTCTTGCCGTTCACCGTGCGAGCGCGTTTGCCGTGGCAGCTCAGACGGGATCTCCGGTGTCGGTGAAGGCGAGCTCCTGAGCCGGTTTGCGGAAACCGTACCATGCCCCGGAAACGCAGCACACGAGCGCAAAGAGAACGATCATATACCAGCGATGAGGGTCACCGTGCAGCCAGCGCCAGCTGCGCCACATCGCTACTGCGCCGAGAAGAACGCCGACGGCCGCGCCCAGCAGCGCATAGACAATAATCCGCGCCGCCCGCTTGGCGACGCCGCGTACCGTCATGCGCCGCGTCCGACCGTTAGATCCGAATGCGCAAATCGATCGCTGCCTGAAACGGGATCGTCGTGCCGATGAAGCCGGTGTTCAGGTTGTTGCTGAACATGCCGTAGGGGTAGCGGAGTTGGACCGGCGTTTGGGCGATCGGGATGAAGTTGCCGGAGGGGCCGAGGCCGGCGCCGCCCGACGGGAGCTCTGAGTAGACGCAGATGTTTTTGTCGTCCCAGGCGTAGCCGCGTTGGAAGCATTTGTCGATGAGGCCGGTAAGCGTGACCGTTAGGCGCACGCGCGAGCTTAGATCGTAGGCGCCTTGCAGGTTGAGCGTTAGGCGTGACGGTTCTTTGAACGCGCCGAGGTTGTCGAAGCGGCCGGTGAACGCGTCGGGGATGAACAGGAAGTCGAGGTTCTTGCCGCTGGCGCTCGTGAAGCCGGTGCAGGTGTACGGTTTCGTTGGGTCCGTGCATGGACCGTCGGGGACGTAGCCTGGGTAGCTCAGCGGCGAACCGTACGACGCGCCCGAGCTATACGTCAGGCTCGGCGTGATCGTCAGCTTGTCGTGTTTGTATTGCACGAGCGCTGTGAGCACGCTGGGCGTTTCGTAGCCGTTCTCGCCGACAAAGGGCTGCGGAATCTGGTCGTACGTCGTGTACTCCGCGTTGACCGGGAACAGGTTCTGCACCGGCTGGTTGTAGTACGGGTTCGCGACGGTACCGGTGGGACAGGCTGCGAGCGGTGCGCCGGTGGTGTCGTAGCACGGGGCCGCGGGCGCTCCGCCGACCGTCGCACCGCAGCGCGCATCGCCGGCGTGCGTTGCGCAGAACGAGGTGTACGCGTTGTAGTCCTTCACGTACAGGTTCATGCTGTCGATCACGTTCGTGCCCGACGGGAACTTCGTGTACTTGATCCGGCTGTGCGTGTACGTGTAGGCGAGCTGGCCGGCGAAGCCGTTGCGGCTGAAGTCGCCCTTGCGCGCGGCGAACTCCAGGCCGTACGACGTTTGGTGGCCGACGTTGAAGCCGCTGACGATCCCGCCGACGCCGATCGGGAACGCCTGCAGCTGGTCGCGCGTGCTGCGGTAGAACGGCGAGAGCTTGTAGGAGATGTCCGTTCCGCGCAGATGCTGCTCGAGCGAGAGGTCGTAGTTGTACGAGGTGTCGGGTCGCAGCGCGTGATCCGGCGTGTTGAAACCGTAGCCTAAGAAGTTCGAAGCCGCGTAGCGGAGGTAGTCGCGGTCGTTGAGGTTGTTGTACTGCAGCCACGACGTGTTGACCGGGCGCGCGTAGACGCCGTACGACCCGCGCACCACCGTGTCGGGGTTCACCGTGTACGTGAACGCCACGCGCGGCTGGAACATCGTGTTCGACAACGTGCCGCCGCCGTTGTTCACGAAGTGCGCCGGCAGATAGCCGGGTCCCGCGACCGCAGCGCAGTTGGCCGCCGTATTGAAGACGCCGGTGGCGGTCGGCGTCGCGCCGCTCTGCGCGACGTTGATCGTGCCGAAGACTCCGGGCTTATAGCAGTACTCGTTGTTGTACGCCGCGACCCAGAAGGCGCGATTCGCCGCGCTCCCACCGATCGGGCTCGTTGCCGTGTTGCTGAGCCGGTTCGTGTAATTCTCCACTCGCAGCCCGGCGCTGACGGTGATCTTGTCGCTGGGATGCCAGTTGTCGCTGATCGACACCGCCGAAAACACCGGCGAGACGTTGTTGACCCGCCCGAGCGGTCCGTTTTCGGTGGCGATCCACTGCGCGTTCACGCCGGCGGGAAACGGATCGGGCGCAATCGGCTGCGTTCCCGATCCGGCCGCAGCCGCGAGGCCCGGTGTCGGAATCGAGAACGCGCCGCGCGTGCCGGCGGAGAAGCAGCTCACGAACGCGTGCCCGGCACCCGGATCGTAGCAGTTTCCGGTTTGCGGCGCGGTGCGCGGATCGATCAGGTTCGTGAACGGGTTGCCGTCGTTCTGGTTGCCGGGGAACTGGTAGAAGTAGCGGCGCTGGATCTTCGTTTGCGCGCTGGTACCGGTGATCGTGAGCAGGTGCTTGTCGTTGAGCTGGTTCGAGTAGTTGAAGCTCAGGCCGTAGGTGTGGCTCGGGATCTCGTAGTCGTTCAGCTCAGCGCCGAAGCAGCAGGTGAAGTTCTGGTTCGCATCGCCGGTGATGAACCAGTTCGAGTACACGGAGTACCCGAACAGCCGCAGGAACGAGCGGTCGTTGATGTTCCGCTGGTACTGCAGCTTCACGATCCCGACGCCGTTGTCGTTGCTGTCGCGCAGCGCGTTCGAAGCGAGCCCGTTGAACGGCCGGCCGAACGGGCTGCTCATGAAGAAGTACGGCACGATCTTCGTCGGATCGGGCGGCGCGAACAGCGCGCCGTTGTAGACGTAACCGTCGTGCCACTGCGCCTGCCCCGGCGTCGCGCCGCCGTTCAGCACCGTGAGTCCCGCGCCGACGTACGCCGGGCCGCCTTGATCGTTCACCGAGCCGTAGTACGAGGTGTAGATCTCGCTGGTCAGGTACAGGAACTGCACGTCGTCGCGCAAGCCGTTCTTTCCGTGCGGGATCCCCCAGTGCAGGTTCACCACGTTGTCGCGCTGCGCGGTGGTCGCGATCGCGTACGTCTGCGGCGGCGAGAAGAACACGCCGTGGCCGACGGTCGCCGGCAGACCCGTGTTCGGGTCCGGCGAGCCGTCCCAGATGTTGAAGCGGCTGAAGTTGTCGCCGAGCGGATATCCCAGCGGGTAGAACAGCTGCGGATCGCTCGCGCCGTTGTTGGCGTCGACGTAGCGATAGTCTTGGTTCGCTCCGGCGAGCCCGACGTAGTACGTGAAGCTGCGGTTCTTCGTCGACGCGCCGGTCTCGAACGAGAAGCGGTGGAAGAACGCCGGCGTCCCGATCCCCGCGGCGAGCGTGGTGAATCCCGGAAACGTCCCGGTCTTGATCACCTGATTGACATAACCGGAAAGGCCCTGACCGTCGGAACCGGCCGGCGTCCCGCCGGTGTAGACTTGCAGCTCTTGCTGCCCGAGCGTCGAGAGCATCGTCTGCGGCGCGTTGTCGTAGACCCGGTTCACCGGGATCCCGTCGAGCTCGTAGCCGACTTGGTCGATGTCGCCGCCGCGAATCGAGAGCTGCTGGTACCAGCCCTGTTGCCCTTGCTGCACGACCGCGCCGGGAACCGACTGAATCGCGCTGTACGCGTTCGTGAGCCCACCCGGTCCGTTGAGCCCTTGCGTCGCATCGCTTAGCGCGCCGCTCACCGAGTAGACGTCGCTCGTCGTGCCCGGCTTGATCAGATCGGTTGCGCGCCGCGCCGTCGTCCCGCCGATCCGCTGCAGCCGCGGCGCGAGCGCGCGGTCGAGCGTCTGCGTCTGGTCCGCCTGCACCGTGACGCCGGCGAGGCTCAGCGTCTCGTAGCCGGTGCGCTCGACCGTCACCGTGTACGTGTCCGGCGCGAGCGAGAGGAAGCGGAAGCTGCCGTTCGCATCGGTCGTCGAGGTCGCGCTCTGCGAGGGCGAAGCGGCGTTCACGTTCGCGCCGGCGACCGCCGCGCCGCTGTTCTGATCGACGATGCGGCCGACGATCGTGCCGGTCGTTCCCGCGCGCACCGCGACGGGCGAGAGTGCCGCGAGCACCACACTCGCGGCGACCAAGGAGGCCGAAAGGGCCCGAACCAAGCGTGCCATCCCGCGTTTTTTGCGGGCGGGCGGGTGGTCCCTTCGGCCACCCGCTCAATGTGAGCGCTAGCCGTTCAGCGCGGCGCGCGCCCCATCTCGTAGAATTGCGGGTTCGGGCGCATGTCCATGAAGCCCGCCATGCGGTTGGAAAATCCGAAGAACGCCGCGACCGACGCGATGTCCCACGCGTCCTCGTCGCTCAAGCCGACCGCTTTCAGTTCCGCGAGCTCTTTGTCGCTCGCGGCGAAACCCGGCTCGTTCACGCGCGAGGCGAACGTCAGAATGGCGCGCAAGCGCGGCGTGATGTCGGCGGTGCGCCAGTTCGTCGCAATCTGGTCGGCGACGACCGGGTCCTTGCCGAGGATTCGCAGCGCGGCGCCGTGCGAGACGACGCAGTACAGGCAGTCGTTCTCCGCCGAGACCGCGACGACGACCGACTCGCGCTCTGCGCGCGAGAGCCCGCTCGGGCCCTTCATCAGCAGGTCGTGATAGTGCATGAACGCGCGGAAGTGCTCCGGGCGCTTCGCGTACGCGAGGAACACGTTCGGCACGAAGCCGATCTTCGCGCGCGTCTCTTCGCAGATGGCGCGAATGTCGTCGGGCATCTCGTCGAGCGACGGTGCACCGAAACGTGAGGGCGCCGTGTTGTGCACGGCGCCCTCGTTGAACGGAGGGTGGCTACTTTTTGGGGATGTTCCCGCAGGCGACATAGATCGCGGCTTCCTTCGCGGACTTGTGGACGTTGATCGCGTAGTCGCCTTTTTGCAAGTCCGCGAGCGTCGTGTTCGGAACGGTCGTCTGTGACTGACCGTCTTTCACCATCGTGAGGCCGTACGTCGGCTTCGGGTCGAGCTTCGCGCACGTTCCCTTGTGAATGTGCGCGGGCTGATCGACGCCGTCGGTGTAGCCGCTCAACCGCAGCTTGACGATGACGCCGTTCACGCCTTGCAGCACGGTCGCGGTGCCGTGCTCGCCGGAGTTGTTCTGATCGGCGAGCCGGAACTGCATCGGCGCCATCGCGGCCTGCGCCGAGATGCCGACGAGGCCGACCGTGACGGCGGCCGCAGCCGCAACGAGGATCGCTTTCATCGGTACAACCTCCGTTACTTGATGTCGCCGCAGGAAACGTACGTCGGTATGTCCGTCAGCGACTTGTGGACGTTGATCGCGTGCGGGGTCTTGCGCAGCTGCGCGATCGTGACTCCCGCGACCGTCGTGATCGACATCCCGTTGACGACGTTGTGCAACGCCTCTTCCGGCTTCGGATCGAGCTTCGCGCAGGTGCCTTTGTGGATGTGTGCCGGCTGCGGTCCCTTCGCGTTCTTGATGTGGATCGTCACGACCAGCCCCTTCGGCGTGTCCCGAAGCGTCGCGTTCCCGTCCTCGCCGGAACCGTTCAGCGCCTTCATCGAAACCGCGACGGGCGTCTTGGCCATCATCATGGATCCGCCCATTTTGCCCATCTTGCCGGGTGAGCCGCCCGTGCCTTGCGCGCCGGCGGTGACGGTCGCCGCGAACACGAGCGCCGCGCCGAGCGCGAACGTGGAAAGCTGGAACTTCATCGTATGATGCCTCCTAAAGCTATCGAGAAAACCGCCTTCCGCACCGCCGGGGCGACGGCCTTTCCGGCAGGCCTTCAGACTTTCTTCACCTTTCGACGCCGCGGCGCTGAGGATCAGCGAGCGCGCAGCATCTCGCGCGCCGCGTTCCAGCCCGGTGCGCCCATCACGCCGCCGCCCGGATGGGCCGCCGAACCGCACAAAAACAGGTGCTTGATCGGCGTCCGGTAGTTGGCATAGCCCGGCGCGGGGCGGAACATGAACAGTTTGTTCAGCGACATCGCGCCCTGGAAGATGTTGCCGCCGGTCAGATTGAACTTCTCCTCGATGTCGACCGGGCTGAGCACCTGCCGGTCGATCACCGACGCCTTGAACCCCGGCGCGTACTGCTCGACGACGTCGAAGCAGCTGTCGGCGAAGGCGTTCTTCGCCGCCTCCGTCCAGCCGCCGGCGACGTGGTACGGCGCGTACTGGCAGAACATCGACATCAGGTGCTTTCCGGGCGGCGCGACCGTCGGGTCGACGGCGGACGGAATCGTACACTCCACGACCGGCTTCGTCGAGGCGCGGCCGTACTTCGCCTCGTCGAAGCTGCGCTCGATGTAGTCCTGATCGGGGCAGAGGTGGACGGTCCCGCGGTGCTGCGGCCCCGGCTCGCTGTTCCCCGGCGCGGCGGTGAAGTTCGGGAGCGCTTCGAGCGCGACGTTGATCTTCGCCGACGCGCTGCTGTAGTCGATCCGCTTCAGCTCCGAGACGAACTCCGGCGGAAGCTGCTGCGGGTCCATGAACGTCTCGAACGTCAGCCGGCAGTCGACGTTGCTGGCGATGCGCCGCGCGCGCAGCTCGTCGCCGTTCGCGAGCACGACGCCGACGGCGCTGCCGTTCTCCACCAGGATGCGGCTGACTTCCGCTTCGGTGCGGATCTCCACACCAAGGTCAGTCGCCGCTTTCGCGAGCGCCTGCGTGAGCCCGCCCATCCCGCCTTTGACGTAGCTCCACACGCCGCGCGCGCCGTTCGTCTCGCCCATCACGTGGTGGAAGAGGACGTACGCCGTTCCCGGCATCGAGGGCGCCGCGAACGCGCCAATGATCGCGTCGGTCGCGAGCGTCGCCTTGAGCTCTTCCGACTCGAACCAGCGGTCGAGGATCGGTCGCGCCGCGCCGGTCAGGATCTCGACCGCTTCACCCATCGATCCGTTCAGCGCCTTCACGCTCAGCCCGAGCCGGCCGAGCGAGAGCAGATCGCCGATTCCGGGATGGACCGGGTTCGGCGGCGTCTGGATCAGCGTCGGCTCGATCACCGCCGCCACGCGCTCGAGCATCGCGACATATTGCGGATAGCTGACCGCGTCGGTCTCGCTGAACTTCGCGATCTCGCGCGCGTTGAACCCTTCGTCGGCGCCGAGCATCAGGTAGCGCCCGTCGGGGAACGGCGAGAACGAAGACGGGTTGCGCTCGAGCAATTCGAATCCGTACTCGCGCAGCTTCAGGTCGCGGATGATCTCGGGGCGGAACAGGCTGTTGACGTACGCCGCCGTCGAGACTTTATATCCGGGAAACGTCTCTTCGGTGACGCACGCCCCGCCGACGACATAACGGCGCTCGAGGACCAGCACCTTCCACTTCGCGCGCGCGAGATAACAGGCGGTCACGAGCCCGTTGTGCCCGCCGCCGATGATGATCGCGTCGTAGCTCACTTCGTGGTGCGCCCGTTCCGCGAACCGTTGGTCCGCCCGTTCGAGCTCGCGGCGCGTTTGGGCTTGTGCTCGTACGGTTTTCCGACTTTGTACTGGCCGTGCCGCGGGAGCGACCAGTCGACGTCGTCGCAGCCGACCGGCGTGAACGCGCCGCAGTCGTGCGGCCGCGCTTCGTAGATCCCGCAGTAGTGGCGGCCCGATCGGTTCCCCATCAGGAAGACGCACTTGTGCGTCACGTCGTCGCTGAGCGCGCCCTTCTCGTCGACCTTGCGCAGCCACCCGACGGTGTAGCCGTCGGCGGACTCGCGCTTGACGACGTACTGCTCCATCACCTCGTCGTACGTCATCTTGAGGTGGTCGGCGATCCGCTGCACGTCGTCCTTGTTCACGAACGGCTCGTAGCCGCTGCAGCACTCGGCGCAGCCGGGCGGGCACGTGACGTTCTCCGGCAAGTCGTACTGGTGCTTGCGGGCCAGCTCGATGACGGTGCGGATCGCGGCGACGAACTCCACGTCGTCGTTGTACTTGTAGACCCACTCCCGCTTGGTGATCTCGTTGGCGTTGTAGCGCCGCTGCGTCTTGGTGTTGTACTCGATCGTGATGTGCTCTTCGTCGATCTCGATCGACTGCACGTTCGTCATCGGCTCGAGGTCGAGGTTGGCGAGCGTCGTCGGCTGACCGGTCTCGCGCGAGTAGCGTTGGAGGTTGCGCAGCTCGCGGTGCGCGATGAGATCGATCGTCTCTTGCATGGTTGGGGGTGATTCGGGATGGACGGCGGGCGAACCCGGCGATTCGGAGAACGTCCTCGGGCCATGTTCCGACGTCTGCTCCCGCTCGCTCTGGCCGCCTTGCTGGCGGCTGCAACCGCGCCCGCACGGGCCGACGATCTCGCAACGGTCCGCGCCAAGGTCGCGGCTGCGATGATGGCCACAAAGTCGTTCGTCGTCACGACGACCGCCACGACCGGCTTCACCGTCACGCTCACGTTCGTCGCCCCCGACCGCTACCACAGCGCGCTGGCGTACGGCGGCGGGACGCGCGACATCGTCCTCGTCGGGCCGGTCGCGTACGTCAGCGCCGACGGCGGCAAGTCGTACCGCAAGACCGATACGCCGCCGTCGGTCGTCGCGGCGCAGTCGCAGCTTCGCGACGTCCCGGTCGACCAGGTCCTTCCGGACGCGGTTTCCGGCGGAAAGACGTGGGGCCGGTTCGCGACCACCGCGGCCGGTCCGGAGAAGGACCAGCACCTGATCTGCACCTACGACAAGAAGACCTACCGCGTGAACGACTGCTCGAACGAAGGCTTCACCCTGGTGTTCTCACGCTACGACGATCCTGCCAACGTGGTCGCGGTCCCCACCAACCTCGCCACCCCGTCGCCGGCGGCGCACTGACGACGTGGCGCTTCCGACCCGCGCGCTCTGCGCGCTGACCGCCGCGACGCTCATCGCCTCCGCGGCTCCCGTGCTCGCCGCCGACGCGCCGGCCGATCCCGGGGTCGCCCTCTCTTCGAAGATCGACGGCGCGCTCGCGAGCGCAACCTCGTACCGTGTCCTCGTCGCCGGCCCGGACGGGCTGACGATCGAGATCCGCAGTTTCGGCCCGGACCGCGTCCACGTCGCCTCGTCGATCGCGAACGTCTCGTCGGAGTCGATCGTGATCGGCGGTGCGATGTACTACCGCGCCTCCGGCTCGGACTGGAAGACCGCCGCGGTCCCGCTGATCAAGCACGTCCGCAAGAACCGGCTCTACATGGGCGCGCCAGACACCGTCCTCTCGCCGCTCGACGACCGGACCGAGGACGGCGTGACCGTCGGCGCGTTCCGCTCGCCGGCGGCCGTGAACCCCAGCGTGACCGGGACGATGGACTGCAGCTACGACAAGACGACCTTCCGCCCGCGGACCTGCACGATCTCGGTCAACGGCCTGAGTACCCCGGTGCGGGTGAGCTACGACCGCTGGGACGACCCGACGAACGCGGTCGAGCCGCCGCCGGGGATCCCCCCGCCAACGCCCGCACCTGCGCCGGCGCCCTCGCGCCCTCCCGGCTCGACCGTCCCCGGGGCGCCGCACTGATGGCGCGGGTGGCGATCGGCGTCGACCTCGGCGGCTCGCACGTCATGGCCGGCGCCGTCGACGAGGCCGGCGAGTTCCAGGGCAAGTTCGAGCGCGACATCGAGGACCGCGAGCCGGTCGCGGTCGTCGCCGCGCTCACCGAGGTGGTGAAGAGCGCGATCGCCGGGACCAAGGACGACGTCGTCGGGATCGGGATCGGCTCGCCCGGCAACATCGACCCGGTTACCGGGACGATCCGCTACTCGCCCAACTTCGGCTGGGAGAACGTCCCGCTCGGCCAGATGGTCCGCGACGCGTTTCCGAAGCACCGAGTCTTCGTCGCCAACGATGCGCGCTGTGCGACCCTCGGCGAGTACGTGCACGGGATCGGTCAGGGGACCCGCGACTTCGTCCTGCTCACGCTCGGCACCGGGATCGGCGGCGGGATCGTCTCGGGCGGCCAGCTCGCGCTCGGCTACCAGATGGGCGCCGGCGAGATCGGCCACCACCAGATCCGCCCCGACGGCGGCTTCATCTGCGGCTGCGGGAAGGTCGGCTGCTTCGAGGCGCAGGCCTCCGGGACGGGGCTGATTCGGCACGCGATCCGGCTGGCGGAGTCGTTTCCGCGCTCGGCGCTCCTCGACGTCCCGCGCGAGAAGCTCGGGTCGAAGGCGATCCGCAAGGCGGCCCAGGCCGGCGACGCGCACGCACTGGCCGCGTTCAACGCCTACTGCGACGACCTCGCGCTCGGCTTGGCCAACGTGATCGCGTTCGTGAACCCCGAAGTGATCGCGCTCGGCGGCGGGGTCTCGAGCGCCGGCGAGTTCATGCTCGAGCGGGTGCGCCCGCTGGTCGAGGTGCGAACGACGATGGTCCCGCGCGGGACGACCCGGATCGTGCGGGCGACGCTCGGCAACGATGCCGGCGCCGTCGGCGCCGCGACGGCGGCGATCCGCGGCGGTTTGATCGCCCAGCTCCCGGCCCAGCCCGATCTCGTAAGAGTTTCGTAAGAGCTCGTAAGCGCGGCGAAAGGGCACGCGGCGATACTCGCCGTGTGACTGAGCGCGAATTCCCGGTGCTGCCGCCGATTTGCGACGACTGCGGGCACCGGGCCTCACTGCACCATATGGACGGCTGCCGGGCCCTGTTGCTGGGACGCGGCGCCCCTTCGCGGACGTGCGGCTGCACGACGACGCTGCGCGATATCCTCGGCGCGCGCTATCCCCGACCGCCCGCCGAGTTACTGGAACGCCGGGCGCACGCCTCGCTCAACTAAAACCGTCCACTACCGGGTGTCCCGGCCGGCTTCCCCAAACCGGCCGGGCCTCGTCGCCGCCCGTCGCGCGCCGTTTGACTACGGCGCGCGTTCGGGCGCGTCGAGCGCGAGCGCGGTCATCATCCGCACGCCGGTCTCGAGCGCCGACTCGTCGATGTCGAAGCGCGCATGGTGGTGCGGGAACGCGCTGTTCTCACCGCCGTTGCTCCCGATGGTGAAGAAACACGCCGGCACGCGCTCGGCAAAGAACGAGAAGTCCTCGGCGCCCATCAAGCGCGGAACGTCGGCGACGCGCTCGGCGCCCGCGACGTCTTCCGCCAGCGCGCGCACGTAGCGCGTCTGCTCGACGTCGTTCGACGTCACCGGATAGCGCCACAGATACTCGAACGCGTACGTCGCGCCGGAGCTTTCGCAGACGCCGCGCAGCACGCGCTCGATCCGCTCTGCCATCTTCTCGCGCACGCCGGCGTCGAACGCGCGGACGGTGCCGAGCAGCTTCACCCGGCTCGGAATCACGTTGTGCGTCGTTCCGCCGTTGATCGCGCCGATCGTCACGACCGCCGGTTCGATCGGATCGATGTTGCGCGAGACGATCTGCTGCACCGCGACGACGAACTGTGCCGCGACGTAGACCGGATCGATCGAAAGATGCGGCGCCGCACCATGCCCGCCTTTCCCTTCGATCGTGATCTCGATCGAGTCGCTCGAGGCGTAGAACGCGCCTTCGTGAAAACCGACTTGACCCGCAGGATGCGACGACGCGAGGTGCAAGCCGTACGCGCGCTCGATCTCGAACCGCTCGAGGACGCGGTCCTCGACCATCGCTTTCGCGCCGCCTTTGCCTTCTTCGGCGGGCTGGAACAAGAAGCAGACGGTTCCGGCGATCTCGTCGCGCCGGCTCATCACGATCCGCGCCGCGCCGAGCAGCATCGCGACGTGTCCGTCGTGCCCGCACGCGTGCATGTGCACCGGCGTGCGCGAGCGGTACGGAACCGTGTTCTCCTCGTCGATCGGGAGCGCGTCCATGTCGGCGCGCAGCATGATCGTCTTGCCGGGCCGCGTGCCGTGCAGGACGCCGACGACGCCGGTCTGTCCGATCCCGGTGTGCACTTCGAAGCCGAGCGCGCGCAGGCGTTCGGCGACGATCCCGGACGTGCGAACCTCTTCGAAACCGAGCTCGGGATGCTCGTGCAGGTCGCGGCGCGTCGCGACGACTTCGGCCACGACGTCCGCAGGAACGTCGATCGTGAGCGTTGCGGACATGTTCGTTACCCGGCGGCGGGGATGGTGGGGCGGCGGCCGGTGACCGCGATCTGCGCGATCAGCTCGGCGATCCGGCGCGAGCTTCCGCGCGGCGCGATCGCCGTTTGCTGCGAGCGCATCTTCGCCAACCGTTCTTGGTTGTGCACGATTCGCGCGACCGACGAAACGACTTCGGCGGTCGTCAGCGCGACGACGCCGATCCCGTTCGTCCGCACGTAGTCGAGGTTGCCGCGCTCCTGGCCCGGGACGTAGTCGTAGACGACGACCGGGACTTCGGCGACCGACGCTTCGGCGATCGTTCCCGGTCCGGCTTTGGTGACGAGCAGGTCCGCCGCGCGCATCAGCTCGGGAACGTCGTTGCGGAAGCCGAGCACCGTCATCGGCGTCGGCAGCGAGGGCGCAAGCTCTTCGAGCTTCGTCCTGAGCGCCTGGTTGCGGCCGGTGACGACGACCAGATGGTAGTCGAGCCCCGCCTTCGCGAGCGCGAGCGTCGTCGGAAGCAGTTTTCCGCCGCCCTCGCCGCCGGCCATCAGCAACGCGATCGTCGCGCGCTCGGGGAGCCCGAGCTTCTTGCGGATCTCTGCTTTGGTTCCGGAGACGTCCTCGAAGCGCGGGTGGATCGGATGGCCGAGCAGCCGGAGCCGCTCGGGCGGGACGCCGCGGTCGATCGCGCGCTGGTAGACCTCGCGCGCGGGGACGACGGTAAGATCGGCTTCGGGGAGGAGCCAGCCTTCGTGCACGCGGCCGAGGTCGGTGATGACCGTGACGATCGGGACGTGCTGCATCCCGGCGTCGGCGCGGGCCCGCAGCGCGGCGTGGTTGAGCAGCGGATGGACCGAGACGATTACGTCGGGCTGGTACTGCTGGAAGACCTCGCGCAGCCGCTCGCGGTAGAGCGGCTCGCAGAACCGCACGATCGTCTTGTAGCGCCGCCTGCCGTTCGTAGCATGATAGAGCGCGCCGTAGATCGGCGGAGCATAGCGAAGGGCCGCGCTATACGCCGGCCCCAGTTTGGAGAGCGGAAACGTGCAATGGGTGGCGATGTCGTCGATCCGCCACTCGAACCGCGTCGGTCCGTCGATCTCGTCGAGCGCCGCACCAACGGCTTGCGCCCCGGCGCGGTGTCCGCCGCCCGTGTCGGAGATCAAAAAGAGGACGCGTTTGGTCATCCCACCTCAGCCGGTCTGCTTGACCATCTTCCGCCGCTTCAGCGCGGCCGCGGTCTCGCGACGGCGTGCCATGGCGGCGCGCCGAAGGGCGGCGGCTCTGCGCTTCGGATCGAGGTTCCGGCAGAACGCGATGGTCGCGCGCGCCGGAGCGTCGTAGAAGCGGAAGATGTCGCCGAACTCGATCTCGGGATTCCGGTGATGACCGTCATGGTCCTCGGGGAGCACGACCTGGAGGACCCGGCCCAGGCGAATCCCCCAGGCGGGGGTGCGCCAGCCGAGCTCGGTCGTGTGCCGCCACCAGACGTGGAGCTGCCCGAGAACCAAGCCGGCGACCGCTCCGTAGACCGAAATCCGGAAGCACGCCGCGGCGATGATCATGTACGGAACGGCGCCGAGGAAGCCGTCGAGCAGGACACCGAGGTCCTTTGAGAGCACGGCGTGATCCCAATACGACCGGCGCCGGTCGTGATGCGTTCGCAGGTGCAGCTTTCCCCACACGTGCTGCGGCACGTGATAGAAAAACGTCGATGCGAAATCTCCGACGATCAGGACGACGAGCATCGCCACGGCCGCGGAGAGCACCGGCGAGCCCGACAAGAACGTGTTCACGCTAATCCTTGAGAGTGAAGAGGGCTAACGGCGGATTGGTCCCGACTCCTGGAAACCCTCTCGCGACCGTGGTCATGGCAACGGCCCTGACGTTCTCCGTTACCGGCGTGCGGATCGGCGGGTTGCGGGACGCCGCGCTGTCGTGGCATATACCCTCGCCTGCTCCCGTTATTCGAGGGCTGCGACTCGTCATGGACGCCGGCCGGAAGGCTCCGCTGAACGTGCGGGTCGCTCGCGAGGTGATGCGGACCAACCCGCGGATCGGTGCAGCGGACGCACTCTCGCTTTCGACCGAGGTCTTGGAGCAAGCGCGCGCTCACGGACTTCCGCCGCCGTTTCTGGCGGCAACGCTGCTGCAAGAATCCGCGTTCGACCCGGGCGCGATCTCGTCGGCCGGCGCCGTCGGAATCGCGCAGTTCACCGGCCCGACGGCGGCCGAATACGGCGTCGACCCGTGGGAACCGCACTCCGCGATCGCCGGCGCCGCCCGCGTCATCTCGGGATACGTCGACGACTACCGCGGACGAAACGACGACCCGTACACACTGGCGCTCGCGGCATACAACGCGGGCCCCGGCGCGGTTGCGAAATACGGCGGAGTTCCTCCGTATCGCGAGACGCACGACTATATCATCGACATAAACGACCGCTGGTCACGCATCGTCGGACGTTAAATTTGCCTTATCACATGTAGAAGGCGACGATCAAGTTCGCCTCGCGTGCCGCGCCCTCGTATTCGGCGCGCCGGTTAGAATCGTCAAGCCGATTGTCCCAGACGGTCGACACGAGCGCGTCGGCAGCGCGCTCGTACAACGCAAAGGCGGTCCCTTCGTTATGCGCGTTGCTGTACGCGATTCCGTCGACGGCACCATAGATCGCGGGGTTTTCATAGAAATACCGTGACCAGCTCTGCGCAAGGGCATGCGGACAGCAGGTCACTTGGGCGATCGTCCCGGCTCGCAGCGCGCCGTCACCGCGCAGGTCGAGCAGTCGAAGCGTGCGGCTAAGGCGGATTCCGCAGTGCCGTCGCCGGCGCGCGGTCCCGTATCCGATATCGCCATAGATTTCTGCCAGACACCCCTTGAAATCGAACGAAGCGTAGAGAATTCCGCGCTCGCTCGCGCCGACTGCGTGATGGTCGAATCGCGCGAACGGGCCGGACCCGCGAAAACCGGTCGCTGTTGCGCCATACGAATCTGGATCGTATATGCGATTAATGATTGTGTTTTGCGGAATCTCGGTGTGGAGTGGACGGACGTCCCGGTTTGGCGGTGGTTGAGACGTCGTCGCCAACGACCTACGTTACGCCGGCGGCCTTCGCGGCGTCGACGACAGCATCGATATCGCCGGCACGCAGCGCCTCGATGGGACTTCGATCGTCAAGCTCCGTCATGCGGCGCTCAAACCAGCCGGCGATCTCGATCGGAGCCAACCCGATGGCTTTCAAGACGTCGCACAATCCCGGTAGTACACCACTGCTCGACCGGGCGTCGAACTGCCATTCAGGAAAACGATAGTCGCGCCCGACCTTCAGCCCGAAGAGCTCTTTTCGCTCCAAGCGTTTCCGAATCGCTTCGCCGGTGATTCGCAGGCGGCGCGATACATCGCGCGTCGGGAGGGCTTCGTCGAGGATGCGGTTTCGTATCGCTTCGAACTGCTCGCGCATCTCTTCGCCGGGCGTTTTCGGCTGCAACGAAGCTAGCGCTCCAACGACGTGGTCGGGGAGAATGCGCCGCGAGGGATCGTAGGCGACGGCGAGCGGCTCGCCGGTCGGTGCAAGGTCGGCCAGAACGACGACTTCATTCGGCTTCCGATTTCGGACCAGCTCGACGTAGTCCTGAAACGCCGTGCGGTGCCGAACCGGAAGCGCACGGCATGACGCCATGAAGGCCCGCTCGGCCGAGCGAGCTCCTTTGGCAGATTGCGATCCGTTGCCGCGCGGATTCGTCACCCGGCAACGATATCAGAAGTTACAAACTGAAGCAAGTTGGCCAACTTGGCCAACCGGATTCGGTTATGCGAAAGAGCGTTTGAGGAAGGCTTGCGTGCGGCCCCAGGCGTCGGCGATTTGGCGCGTTGCGATCGTGCCGAGATCTTCGCGGAAGAACGAGTGGCCGACTTCGGGATAGACTTCGATCTCGAACGGCTCGTGTCGCGCGGTGAGGCGCTCGCGAATCGTCGCGATCTCGTTCGGGCCGATCTGCTCGTCGTGACCGCCGAAGACGAGGAGCAGCGGCGCGCGCACGTCCTCGATCTCGTCGAGCGCGGGCTTTCCGTCCGTCCCCGGGATCGGTCGCGCGATGCTCTGCCCGTAGAACGCGATCGAGGCGGCGAGTCCCGCCAGCGAGGAGGCGAGGAATGCGGCGGTTCCGCCGTAGCCGAATCCCCACGTCGCAATTTTCCCGTGCTCGACGTACGGCTGGTGGTTGAGCCAGTCGCGCGCGGCGGCCACGTCTTCGCAGACGTCCTTGGTGTTGAACGTTTTCGCCGCCTCGCCGCCGCGCAGGTAGTCGATCGCGAGCCCGACGTACCCCGAGCTGCCGACCTGATCGGTGATCCGCTTGATCTCGTCGTCGAAACCGTAGACGCCCTCGAGGACGATGACCGCGGGCCGCGGCTTCGTGTCGAGCCGGCTGAGATAGCCCTGCATCGGCCCTTTCGGTGCGTCGATCGTGACCTGCTCGATGATCATGGTGCGGTGCTCCCGGGGTTTGAATGTGAGCCAACTAGGCGAAATCCTGGGGCGGGTCCCCCCGGGGCCGCCCTTAGGCGGTCCGGCGTCTCCAATGCAAACCGGCCGCCCGGGCCGGGGTTAGGCGCGTTACGATGACTTCGGCGACCTCGCCGGGATTTTCCGACCGTTTCGTCTTGTACCGCGATCCGCATCCGGCACGCGTGGCAACGTTCGCCGAGGACGTCCGCACCGGGCTCGGGACGCGTCCGTACAGCCTATCGCCGAAGTATTTCTACGACGACCTCGGCTCGGCGCTGTTCGAAGCGATCACCCGGCTCCCCGAGTACTACCTCACCCGGGTCGAGCGCGATCTGCTCCTGACGTACCGTCGCGAGATCGTCGCGGCAATGGACGCCCCGCTAGAGCTGGTCGAGCTCGGGAGCGGCAGCGCGGTGAAGACGCGGCTGCTGATCGACGCGATCCTGGAACGCCAGCCCGCGCTGACGTATCACCCGATCGACATCTCCGCCGACGCGGTGAGCGAGTCTTCGCTCGCGCTCGCGGCGTCGTACGAACGGCTCAAGATCATCGCGTACGCCAGCGACTACTTTCCGCTGCTGCGCGATAAACGCTTGGTGACGCACGGCCGCGTCCTCGCGCTGTTCCTCGGCTCGAACATCGGCAACTTCGAGCCGGCCGAAGCGCGCGAGCTGCTGCGGCTGCTTGCCGCCGCGCGACATCCCGGCGACGGTCTGCTGGTCGGCTACGACCTCAAGAAAGACCCGTCGATCCTGGAGCTCGCGTACGACGATCCGACCGGCGTCACCGCGGCCTTCAACAAGAACTTGTTGGCGCGAATGAACCGCGAGCTCGGTGCGGACTTCGACCTCGGCGCGTTCAGGTTCAGCGCGCGCTGGAACGAGGAGCGCGGCGCGGTGCAGTCGTTCCTCGTCAGCGAGCGCGAGCAGCGCGTGCAGATCCCCGCTTCGGGACTGATCGTGGAGTTCGCGGCCGGCGAGACGATCCACACCGAGTCGTCGTACAAGTTCACCCGCGAAGAGATCGTCGCGCTCGGCAACCAGTGCGGCTACGCCGAGAAGAAGACGTACACCGACGCCGCTGGGCGCTACGCGCTCTCGCTGCTGACCGTCGTCTAGCCCGGCGCGTTCCGGCGCCGCATCGCGCGCATCCGCGGCGCGAAGGTTTCGATCGCGCTCTCGACCTCCGCGTCGTCGATCAGCGCGAAGCGGTCGTCGTCGACCGGGATCGCGTCGCGGTCGTCGGCACACACGTACATGAGCGCGTCGGCCGGGCCGTTCATCGAGTTCACGACGACCGGCGTGCGCACGTACTTCGGGACCTCTTCCCAGCGGTCGGCGATCGTCCACCCGATCTCGTCGAGCTCGATCAGCACGCCGTGGATCAAGCCGACGTCGAACAGCGTCTCGCGCAGCGAGAGATAGCCCGACGCGCACGCGATCCGCCGGTAACCGCGCAGCGTCGCGGGTTGCGCGGGATAGTCGGCGCCCAAGATCGCGCTGCGCCACGCGGTCTTGCGAAACGTTCCATAGCCGAAAAGGTGCGGCATGTTATCGCACGCCGTTCACGTGCGCACCGTGCGCTCCGCGCCGCGCAGGGCGACGTCGGCGGCGATCGCCAACACCGCGGCGGCGAGCGCGCCGGCGAAGATCTTCTGCGGGTTGTTCGTGCTGATCCCTTCGAAGAGCAGCACGCCCAAGCCGCCGGCGTTGATCCACGCCGCGACGGTCGCGAGCGCGACCAGCGAGACCGCCGCGACGCGCACGCCGCCGAGCATCACCGGCAACCCGGCCGGAAACTCGACCCGCAGCAGCGTCTGCCGCGCGGTGAAGCCGAGGCCACGCGCCGAGTCGATCAGCGCCGGATCGATCCCGCGCAGCGCGGCGACGATCGCGCGGATCAGGATCATCTGCGCGTACACGACCAGGGCGACGATCGCGGTAACCTTGCCGAGCCCGAGGACGGCGACCAGGATCGCCAGCAGCGCGAGCGACGGGACCGTGTACAGCACGCCGGCGAGCCCGAGGATCACCGAGCCGGCGCGCGGATTGCGCGCCGCCAGAACGCCGAGCGGGAGCGCGATCGCGAGCGCGATCGCGAGCGAGACGGCGACCAGCACGACGTGCTCGCCGAGCAGTGCGGCGACGCGGCCGGGATGTGTCGCGAGATACGTCATCGCTCGATCAGCGGCCGTTCGAGGACGAGCCGGCGTGTCTCCGGATCGACGCCGACAAGATCGCGCACGAACTCGTCGGCCGGGTGCTCGAGGATCTCGTCCGGCGAACCGGCCTGCACGACGTGACCGCTGTTCATCACCACGATCCGGTCGGCAAGGCGGAGCGCTTCGTCGACGTCGTGGGTGACGAAGACGATCGTGGTGCGCAGCTCGCGGTGGACGCGCGCGATCTCGTCCTGCAGCGAAGCGCGCACGATCGCGTCGACGGCCGCGAACGGTTCGTCCATCAGCAGGACACGCGGCCGTGCCGCGAGGGCGCGCGCGACGCCGACGCGCTGCGCTTCGCCGCCGGAGAGCTCGCGCGGCTTCCGATTGCGGTACGTCGCGGGATCGAGCCGGATCAGCTTCAGCAGCTCGTCGACGCGCGCGTCGATCCGGGCCTTGTCCCAGCCGAGCAGCTTCGGGACGACGGCGACGTTCTCGGCGACGGTGTAGTGCGGGAAGAGGCCGACGGCTTGGATCACGTAGCCGATCCCGCGCCGCAGCTCGACCGGATCCCGCTCGCGCACGCCGACGCCGTCGATCACCACCGTCCCCGAGGTCGGCTCGACGAGCCGGTTGATCGTGCGCAGCAGCGTGCTTTTCCCGCAGCCCGACGGTCCCAGCAGCACGGTAAACTCGCCGCCCTCGATCGTCAGGTCGACGTCGTGGACGGCGGCGATGGTCGCGTTCGGATAGCGGACGGCGACGCCGCGCAGCTCGACGCGCGCGCCGCCGTCGCCCTCGCCGTTAGGCGAGACCGTTCTGCTTGAGGAAGTCACGCGCCACGTCGGCGGGCTCGCGCTTCTGCGGCCCGTCGACCTGCAGGTTCATGTTCTGCATCACGTCGTTCGTCAGCAGCGGCGCGAGCTTGTTCAGCGGCGCCGCGAGCGACGGCTTCGCGTCGAGCGCCGCTTTGCGGACGACCGGCGCCGCGTTGTACACGGGGAAGAAATGCTTGTCGTCCTCCAGGATGACGAGCGAATCCGCTTTGAGCTGTCCTTCGGTCGAGAAGGCGATGATGACGTCGACGTCGCCGTGCTCGAGCGCCTGGTACTTCAAGCCGTTGTCGACGATCTTCACCTGCTTGAACTTGACGCCGCCGTATTTCTTCTGCAGCCCCGGGAGCCCGTCGGCACGGGTGAGAAACTCCGGGACCGCGCCGAGACGCAGCTCGTTCGCCTTCGCCGCCAGATCGCTGAGCCGGCCGAGCGCGTAGGCTCCGGCGACCTTCTGCGTCGTCGCCATCGCTTGCGTGTCGTTGAACGGAGCCGGGTCGAGCCACACCAGATCGAACTGCTTCGCGTACGCCGTCTTCACGGTGTCGTACGCGCGCCTCGGATCGCTCGTCGGCGCCAAGTGCAAGACGTTGAGCAGCGCGGTGCCCGTGTATTCCGGATAGAGGTCGATCTCGGCGCGCTTGAGCGCCGCCATCGCGATGTCGGTCGTGCCGAGATTCAGCTTCCGCGTGACCTTGAGCCCCGCGTGCTCGAGCGACTGCGCGTAGAGCTCACCGAGGATCAGCTCTTCGGTAAAATTCTTCGAGCCGACCTTGATCGCATCACCGCCGCCGCACGAAGCGACGAACGGCACCGCGCCGAGCAGCATGAGCGCGCGTCCGCGCGTAAGCGTGTTTTGCATCGACCTCAATTTTCAGACGGCGAGACGCCGCTGCGCGTAACCGAGCGCGGCGTCGGCGAGGATGGCGAGGGCGGCGACGGAGACGGCGCCGAGGAGCAGCTCGTTCATGTTCGAGGTTTGCAGGCCGCCGACGATGTAGTCGCCGAGCCCGCCGCCGCCGATAAATGCCGCGAGCGTCGCGGAGGCGATCACCTCGACGGTCGCGGTGCGCACGCCGACGGCGACGACCGGAAGCGCCAGCGGCCAGCGGACGCGCAGCCCGATCTGCCGCTCCGTCATCCCCGTGCCGCGCGCGGCTTCGAGCGTCGCCCGCGGGACCGCGCGCAGCCCGACGTCGGTGTTCACCAAAATCGGCGGCAGCGCGAGGACGACCAAGGCGAGCAGCGCAGGCTTGAATCCCAGCCCGAGCAGCGGCAGCGCAAGCGTGAGAATCGCGAGCGAGGGGACGACGCGGAACCCGCCGGCGAGCGCCAGCAGCACCCCGCGCGCGAACGTACGGTCGGCGGTCACGCCCGCCAGCGGGATCCCGATCGCGGCGGCGAGGGCCAGGGCCGCCCCGGCCAGGGTGACGTGCGTGCCGAGGTGGGCGATGAAGTCCGCGCTCACGCGCCGAACCCGTCCGAAGCCATGCTCTCCGGTTCGCAGGTCGGCGCCGAGCTCCGCCCACCTTCCCTCGCCGCGCCGATCGCCCTCGACGACCCCTCGCTCTACATCAACCGCGAGACGTCGTGGCTCGAGTTCAACGACCGCGTCCTCGAAGAGGCGCTCGACGATCGCAACCCGCTGCTCGAACGGCTGAAGTTCATCGCGATCTACGGGACCAACCTCGACGAGTTCTTCATGATCCGTATCGCCGGGCTCATGCAGCAATTGGCCGCGGAAGTGCACAAGCGCTCCGACGACGGCCACACCCCCGAAGAGCAGCTCGAGATGGTCAGCACGCGGCTGCGCAGCTCGCTCGCGCGGATGACCGGCTGTCTGCAGAACGACCTCTTCCCGGCGCTCGAGCGGCACGGGATCCGGATCCTCGCAGTCGACCAGCTCGACGTCGACACGACGCGCGCGATGCGCCGCTACTTCGAAGAGCGCGTCTTCCCGGTGCTCACGCCGCTCGCGATCGACAAGGGCCATCCGTTCCCGTACATCTCGAACCTGTCGATCTCGCTCGCGGTCGAGCTCGAAGAGACGACCCCCGACGGGCCGATCCGCTACTTCGCGCGGGTGAAGGTGCCGGGCTCGCTGCCGCGCTTCGTCCCCGTCGAGTCGGCGCCGCGCGGGCAGCGCTGGTTCGTGATGCTCGAGGACATCATCGCGCACAACCTCGAAGCGCTCTTCCCGGGGTTGCGCGTCACCGACTCGTACCTGTTCCGCGTCACGCGCGACGCGGACCTCGACCTGCAGGAAGACGAAGCCGACGATCTGCTGCGCGCGATCGAGTCGGAACTGCGCAAGCGCCGCTTCGGCGAGCCGGTGCGGCTCGAGGTCGAGCCGGCGATGCCCGACTACCTGCGCGAGCTGGTCCTCAAGGCGCTCGAGCTCGACCGCAACGACTGCTACGAAGTCGACGGGATGATGGGGACCGCCGACCTGTGGACGCTGGTCAACCTCGACTTCCCCGAGCTGCACGATCCGCCGTTCACGCCGGCGTTCCCGAAGCGGCTGATCGGGGAGACCGACATCTTCGCGGCGATTCGCGAAGGCGACCTGATGCTGCACCATCCGTTTGAGTCGTTCGATCCGGTCGTGCAGTTCGTGCAGCAGGCGGCGAGCGATCCGAACGTCCTCGCGATCAAGCAGACGCTGTACCGCACCTCCGGAAACTCGCCGGTCGTCGCGGCGCTCGCCGACGCCGCCGAAAACGGGAAGCAAGTCGCCGCGCTGATCGAGCTCAAAGCGCGCTTCGACGAAGAGAACAACATCCATTGGGCGCGCACGCTGGAGCGCGTCGGCGTCCACGTCGTCTACGGCCTCGCCGGTTTGAAGACGCACGCGAAGGTAACGCTGGTCGTCCGCAACGAGCCCGACGGGATCCGGCGCTACATGCACTTCGGGACCGGCAACTACAACGACAAGACGGCGCGCACTTACACCGACGTCTCGCTGTTCACGTGCCGCGCCGATCTCGGCGCCGACGCTTCGCAGCTCTTCAACGCGCTGACGGGGTTTTCGAAGGCCGACCGCTACGAGCAGCTGATGGTCGCGCCGGTCGGGCTGCGCTCGGGGTTCGAAGAGCTGATCGACCGCGAGACCGCGCACGCCGAAGCCGGACGGCCGGCGGGGATCGTCGCCAAGCTGAACGCGATCAGCGACGCGGGGATCGTGCAGCGCCTCTACCGCGCCTCGCGCGCCGGCGTCCCCATCGACTTGATCGTGCGCGGGATGTGCGTGCTGCGGCCGGGGATCCCAGGCGTCAGCGAGACGATCCGCGTGCGCAGCATCGTCGGCCGGTTCCTCGAGCACTCGCGCGCGTTCGTCTTCGCCAACGGCGGCGAGCGCGAGCTCTACGTCGGGAGCGCCGACTGGATGGGCCGCAACCTCGACCGCCGTGTCGAGAGCGTCGTCCCGGTCCTCGACCCGATGCTGCGCGACGTGATCTGCGACGACATCCTCGACGTCTACCTAGCCGACAACGTCAAGTCGCGCATCTTGCGCCCCGACGGAACCTACGAGCGCCGCGGCGTCCTCCCCGGCGAGCAGCGCGTCGACGCGCAGCAGATCCTGCTCAAGCGCTATCAGACGGTGTAAGCCGCCCGATCAGCTCCCACTCCTGCTCGGTGACCGGCTGCACCGAGAGCCGTTGCCCGCGGCGCAGCAGCGGCATGAACGCAAGCTCCGGGATCGCGCGCAACTCGTCGATCGGGATCATCCGCGGCAGCTTGCGCACGAAACCGACGTCGACGCACCACCACTTCGGATCGCCGCGCTTCGAGGTGCGGTCGTAGTACTCGCTCTTCTTGTCGAACTGCGTCGAGTCGGGATGCGCCTCCGCGACCACTTCGCAGATCCCGACGATCCCCGGCGGCTGCACGCTGGAGTGGTAGAAGAACCCGAGGTCGCCGACCTTCATCTCGCGCATGATGTTGCGGGCCTGAAAGCTGCGCACGCCCGACCACTCCTCGCGACCGACGCGCCGCAGGTCGTCGATCGAGAAGGCGTCCGGCTCGGTCTTGAAGAGCCAATATCGCGGCACGCGCCCGCACTTCTCCGCACACGGAAAGAGGCCCGCCACTTTCGTGACGGGCCTCGTGGATCGCTCGCGCGGCGCGCTTAGGTGCCGGTGTTGAAGTTCAGCGTGAAGCGGAACGTGCGGGGCGGGAGCGCCTGCAGCGAGGTGGCGGCGCCGCTTGGGAGCAACGTCTTCGTTCCGGTCGGAAGGTAGAGCGTCGGCTCGATGTTGCCTTGACCGCTGAGGTTGCGCCCGAGCAGCGTTCCGCGGTCGAGGTTGAACAAGTTTTGAACCGAGATCTGCAGCGCGACCTTGGGATGCAGTGGGATCCGCGCCGACGCATCCCAGATGACATACGGCGGTCCGAGCGTCGAGTTGTCCTGGCCTTCCCAGTCGGCACCGAGTTCGAACGCCGTTCCTCGGGTGCCCTGCCAGATCAGCTGTCCGTAGCCCTTGGCGAACGGGTAGCCGAAGATCTGCGCGCCGCTCACGTTGAAGTTGCCGAACGTGTTCGAGTTGTTGGCGAGGTAGATGCTCAGCGGCAACTGATCGTAGTACGCGCGCTGCAGCGTCATCGAGAGGTAGTACCCGAGCCCGAACGCGGGGATGTGCGACATCTGCGCTTCGAGGCCGTAGCTGCGCTGAATCGGGCCGTTGATCTGGTTCGAGTTGATGAACAGCGTATCGCTGAACGTCGTGATCCCGCCCAGACCCGGCGGCGGGTTCGCCGCGGTGCCGATCACGGTCGAGTTCGAGAGGAACACGTCGTGCACGGTCAGGTTATAGAGGTCCATCGAGAAGACGGAACCGTCGTGGAACCGGTTGTCGAAGCCGAGGCTGTAGGAAACCGTCGTCTCCGGCTTCAGCCCGAAGTTCGGGATCGTGTTCGTGTAGTTGTGCGCGGCGGCGTTCGGGATCGAGATCGAGCCGAAGCCCGAGACGAGGCCCGCGTAGGGCTGCGTGATCGACGAGCCGGCGTTACCGCGGAAGCTCAGGTTCGGCGAGGCGCGCCACTCGAACCCGAAATGCGGATCGTAGTGGCTGTACTGCGCCGAGCGCGTCACCAGCGCGACCGGCGCCGCGTTCGAGTTGCCCATCCGCGCGTAGAGGTCGAGGACGGTCGGGTTCTCGATCTGCGCGTTGAGCCGGAAGATCTCGTAGTAGTTGCCTAGCGCGACGCGCAGCTTGTCGCCGAGCTGCCACGTCCCGGTCAGCGCGAAGTCCTGGAACTGCGAGACCGTCGGCGGCGTGCCGATCGACGAGCGCGGCAGGATGTTGTAGTTCGCGTACGGGGTCGCCGCGGTGACGGCGGCGCCGAAGTGTGCGGTCGAGCAAGTCGGCTGGTAGGGCGATCCGACGGGCAACCCGCCCGGCGTCGCGTTCCGCACGAACACGCTCGTCCCGGTCACGCCGCCGATCACGAACGAGCAGCCGGCCGCAGCCTGCGTCTGGTCCGTGCTGGCCGATTGCGTGAAGTCCTTGCGGTAGTCGTAGCTGAAGTTGTAGATGTTCGCGCCTGCCGGATGCACCCAGCTAAAGGTGTAGCCGTTGAGCCGGTCGAGCTCGGGCTGGCTGAACGGCGTCCCGTAGCCGAACGCACCGTCGTTCTCGATCGCCGTGTTGGTGGTGAAGCACGTGAACGGCGGAGTCGGCGAGCATACCGGAGCGGTGCCCGTCGTCGCGAAGACGTGCTGCGTCGGATCGCCGCCGATGTACGAGGGCGAGTTCGGCTGCATGTTCGAGGGGAAGCACGGACCTGCGGCGCCCGTCGCCGGCCCGCCGGTCGCGCCGGGCGCGAGGAACTTCACCTGACAGTTCGCGACGTTGGTCACCGCGAACCACGCGCCGGGGTTGTTGTTGCCTCCGTTGCCGGGGTATTTGTTCTCGTTCACGCCGCTGATGAAGCGGTTGATGAGGTGGGTGTAGGGCCGGAACAAGATCGTGTCGCCCTTGTACGCGGTCCGGAACTCTGCGGCGAACTGCGGCTCGTTGTTCTGGATGAACGAGTTCGGGAACCACGTGTACGCCGGCAGGGTGTTGCCGATGTCGTTGAATGTGTACGGCGCCGTGTAGTTGGACTGCGACGTGCAGGTGGCGAGCGCAGCCTGGAAGGTCGTGCCGTTGCGGCACGCCTGCAACGTCATCTGGCCGAGGTACGTCGAGTAGGCGCCGCCCTGCGGCTGATACTGGCCCTGCAGGCCAAGATATTCCAGGGTCACCGAGGACGTCTCGTTGAAGCGGTAGCGCAGCTTCGCGAGCTCACCCTGGAGCGAGTAGCGGTTCGAGAAGTCGCCGCGGAACTGGTCGAGCCCTATGATTGCCGGCACGTTTCCCGTGCCGGGCGTGATCGCGGATGTGATGCCGTTGCGGTTCCCGAAATAGTTGTCCCAGGGCCCGTTGAAGCCGATGAACGACTTCGCGACGATCAGACTCGCCTTGTTGTCCTTGAGGAAGTTCACGTCGGCGTACGCGTTGTAGATTCCACCCGCGAAGCTATCGGTGCCGATTTGCAGCCCCGCAGAGTTATTGCGGGTGAAATCGCGCGTGCGGATGTTCACCGTGCCGACCGCCGACTCACCGGCGAGCGCGCCGTTGAGGCCGGTGCCCTTCACGACTTCGGCGTCCTGGAAGATCCCGGAGACGGCATAGTTCGTGTTCCATTGGCCGGAGATCCCGGAGCTGACCGGGTGTCCGTCGATGGTTACGCGCGTCTGCACCGCGCCGCCACGAACGACGAAGCTTGTGTTCGGCGTCGCGGAGAACGTGCGCGAGGCGAAGACGCCGGGGATCGTCGCGAGCGTGTCGGTCAGGTTGTTGTTTTGGCGCAGCTGGATCTCGATCGGCGGAAGCGTCGAGATCGACGACTCCGAGACGTTGAACGGCGTGCGGTTCACGCTGACGCCTGTGCGGCCGATGACGCGCAAGCTAGAGAGGTTCAGCTCTTGCATCGTTACGCCGATGCTCGCCGGCTGGCCGGCGACGACGGCCAAGTCGTTCTGCTGCGTCTGGAAGCCGCCGTGGTTGACGGTGATCGTGTACACGCCGGGCGGCAGGTTCACCGAGAAGCTGCCGTCGTTTGCGGACGTCGCGCGATACGTTTGGCCGCCGCCCTCCACGAGAACGGACGCGCCGGAAAGCGGTGCGCCGCGCGAGTCGACTACTCGTCCGGTGATGGCTACCGTCGTAGCGGCCGATGCCTGGGCGATGGCCTCGGGCTTCGTCGCCGCGCTCACGGGTCCGACGAGGCTCAGGTATGCCAAAGCGGCCGCCGCACTGACACGAAGGAGTGTGCGCACGGAGGTGTTCCTTTCGGGGTGGGGTTCGGGTCCTAATTGGGCGGCCGCCAGCGTAGCCTCCTGGCGTTAAGCCTCAATTATGCGTCAAATGTCGGCCCGGGCGCTTTGGCCCAACGCTGACAGGGAACGGCCCTCAAACGCTTCCAGCTTCGCGCGCTGTCCCGCCGTCCACGGTGTGGCGTGCTCGTCGTCGGCCGAGCAGACGACCGCGATCCGGGCGATCGCGCGGACCTGTCCGGTTTCCGCGGAGCTCAGCGCGTGCTCGAAGGTCGCGCTCGACCGGCCCAGCGCGACGACCCGCGCGTGCACGAGCAGCTGCTCGTCGTAGAAGCACGGTTTCAGCATGCGAAACGCGATCTCGACCGCCATGTGGTTGAAGGCCAGGATCCGCTTCGGCGCGTCGCCCGCTTCGCCGATCGCTTCGAAGTAGCGCAGCCGCGCCAGCTCCCAGTACGTGGTGTACACGGTGTTGCTGACGTGCCCGAGCGCGTCCGTCTCGCAGAACCGCGGCCGCAGCTCGAGCGCAAAACGAAAGGAGCGAAGCCACGCGGCTTCGCTCCCGGGTTCGTACAGCTCCAGCACGCGGTGCTAGCGGAGCTGGATCGTCGGCGTGACGCCCTTGCCCTCGAACGCCTTCTCGAGGAGCTTCGCGAGTTCGCCGCTCTGCGCCATCGGGCCGAGGATGTCGGTGTCGCCGTAGAACTCGCCGCCGATGAAGACCTTCGGCAGCGTGTTCCAATCGGTCATCTTCGAAAGCGCTTCGCGCTTGGGCATGTTCTCCAATACGTCGACCACCTCGAACGGGTAGCCGAACGCGTTGAAGAACTGGATCGTCTCGAGCGTGAAGCCGCAGCGCGGCGCGTCTTTCGTCCCTTTGCCGTAGACGAGAATCGTGTTGTCGGCGATCTCGGCCTTGATCTCGTCTTGCAAGTCAGCCATGTGAGTCCTCGGGGGTGGCGGTGCGGATCTGAAGGGCGTGGATGCGCCCGTCGGCGCGCGCGGGAGCGAGTGCCCGCTCGACCATCCGGTGCCGGTCGATCGGCGAGACGCCCGCGAACGCCTTCGATATCACGAACACTTCCAAATGGTCTCTGGTGCCGGTCAAGTCGTAAACCTGGACCTGTGCGTCCGGCATCGTCTCGCGGAGCATCGCGGCTATCACTGTGTCGATCACGAGCGGCCGGTCTACGACCTCGGCCCGCCCGGGACCCGCCGGGACTCTAGGTGATCCGAACGGTCTCCGATAACGTAAGCATAGGCATGCGGATGACGGACGGGGCGCGACCGCTCGCGCTCGGGCTCCTCGCCGCGGTCGCCGGAACGGCCGCGCTGGGCGTCGCCGTGCTCGCTGCCGCCGGGGCGCACGTCTGCCACCACCACGTCCTCGCCCACGCGCCCGCGCTGATGACGGGGATGCCGATGCCGGCGGCCGACGCCGAGGCCGCCGAAGGGCTCTGCCCCGTCCTCATCTATGCCGCCGCGCTGGCGGCCGGGCTCTGCCTGCTCTCGCTGCTCGCCCTTGCCCGCGCCCGCGCGAAGAACCCGGCGATCCTGGCCACGCTCGCACGGCTGGTCGCCGCGCAGCGGCTCGCCCCGCTGACCGCAGCCGTCGGCCTCGCCGGGGCGCTCCCGCTGACCGCGATCCTCGCCCTCGACGGCGGGCTGACCGCACTGAGCGGCCTGCCCGCGCTCGCCGCCCTAGCCGCGCTGATCGCCGGCGCTTTGCTAACCGCGCTCGGGCTCGCCGGCGCGGCGCGCACGGTCGTCGCGCTCACCGAGCGGCTCGTCGTCGCGCTGGCGGCGGTCCTGCGGCTGCTGGCCCCGGGCGCCGACGCTCCCTGGGCGCTCGTTCCGGAATCCGTCCTCGTCGCCGCGGGCGCCCGTCTCGCGCGCCGCCGCCCCTCCCGCGCACCTCCGGTCCGGCACTAGCCGGCCCGCGCCTTTCAGGCGCTCTTCACGCGCTAGACGCATCCTAGACGCCGCGGCCGTAGGCTGAGCGCGTCGATGCTTCGCAAGCTACCGGAGTTTACAGCAATGAATCCCCTTCGCGCGGCGCTCGCCGCGCTGACCTTCGCATCGGTCGTGCTCGCCCCGAGCGCGCCGGCGCGCGCCGACGTCGTCGGGATCGTTCGCGGGACCGTCACCCGCGCCGACCACCGGCCGCTCGCGCACGTCGTCGTGACGCTCGCCGGCGACCGCACCACGCAGACCGCGACCAGCGGTGACGACGGCCGCTTCGCCTTCGCGCGCGTCCCGTTCGGCCACTACACGCTGCGCGCGAGCACGCCCGACGGCCTGGCTGTCGCGCTCGTCGACGTCGCGACCGATTCGATCGTCGACGTCGCGCTCGTCACGACGCCGGTTATCGGCCGCGCTTCGGCGACCTCGACCGGCGTTCGCGGGACGCCGGTCTCGGAAAACGCCTACGGCGCGCGACGTCTCGCGGCGCTCCCGCGCAACGACCGGCTCGACGCGATCGTCGAGCAAGTCCCCGGGGTCGTGCGCTTCTCGTACGACGAGCCGGTCGCGCACGGTTTCCACGGCCTGAGCTACGAGCTCGACGGCGCGCCGCTTCCGCAGTCGACCAGCTCGAACTTCGCGCAGCTCGTCGACCCGCGCAACGCGCAGGCCATCGAGATCTTCACCGGCGCGTTTCCCGCGGAGTTCGGCGGCTCGCGCCAAGGCGCGGTCGTCAACGTGATCAGCGGCGGAACGGAACAGACCGGCGCAGGCGGCGCGCTCACGTTCGGAGCCGGCGAGCTGGGCTCGTCCGACGCGCGGCTGGTCGAGCACTTCAGCGCCGGGCGCGCGCAGTTCTCGCTCGCGCTCAACGGTTCGCGGACGAGCCGCGGGCTCGACGCGCCCTCGAAGGGCGCGCAGCACGACGGCGCCTCGAACGCCGACCAGTTCCTGCGGATCGCGCTGCCGATGAGCGAGCGCGATCTGCTCGCGGCGGACTTCTCGAACCAGTACGCGTCGTTCCAGATCCCGATCAACACCGCGTTCTCGCCGCAGTCGCCGGTGGTCGGGGTGGCGGGGACCGACGACGTGCAGCGCGAGTACGACCGCTTCGCCAGCCTCTCGTTCACGCACACCTCGAAAGACGGGAACGGCTACGTGCGCGTCGTTCCGTGGGTCCGTTCGAACCGCGTCGTGTACGCCGGCGATCTCGCGCGCGACGTGCAGGCGAACCTCGTCAACGCCGACGGCTCGTTCTCGCCGCAGAACGGTTTGCGCGAGGACCGCGCCGCGGCGTACGCCGGTTTGCGCGCATCGGTGTTCCGCGCGAGCGACCGCCACGCGTTCAAGGCCGGGATCGATCTGCAGCAAGAGAACTTTCGCTCCGACTCGCTGATTCGCATCGAAGGTTCGCCCGACTTCACCGACCTTTCGGCGCAGCGCGGGACGCAGACGGGGATGTACGTCGAAGACAAGTGGAGCGCGACGCCGCGGCTCGCGATCAACGCCGGGCTGCGTTACGACCACAGCACCGGCTACGTCGGCGGGTCGCAGCTCAGCCCGCGGCTCGAGATCAACGATCAGATCGGGCGCGGCACCGTGCTGCACGCGTACTACGGCCGGCTCTACTCGGCGCCGGCGCTCGAAGACGTGCGCCGCGACGCGGTCGTTACGCAAACGTCGTCGAGCGCGGCGCCGGTCTACGATCTCAAGCCGGAACGCGACACGTACGTCGAGATCGGGATCGCGCGCACGTTCAAGCCGGGGCTGCGCGGTTACCTCAACGCGTTCGACCGCACCGCGGTGAACGTGCTCGACACGACGCAGCTCGCGAACACGCCGCTGTTCGCGGTCTTCAACAACGCGGTCGGCCGCGACCGCGGGCTCGAGCTGCGGCTCGACGGCTCGTCGGCGCGCGTCGACGCGGGGCTCTCGCTCACGTACCAGCGCGCCGAGGCGGGCGGCGTTTCGGGCAGCACGTTCTTGTTCGCACCGGACGCTGCGGCCGACGTCACGCTGCAGCCGGAAGATCACGACGCGCGCTGGGCCGGAAACGCGTTCTACACCAGCCGTTTCGGCGGCGGGCTGCGCTCGTTCGCGACGCTGCAGGCCGAGTACGGGACCGGGTTCCCGACACAGTTCGAGAACGGTCAGGGACGGCTGCCGGCACACTGGCTCCTCGACGCGTCGCTGGGCCGCAGCGCCGACCGCGCCACGCACGGGATCGGCTACACGCTCTCGGTCGAGAACCTGTTCGACAAGCGGTATCTGATCAAGGTGAACAACGGCTTCAACACGACGCAGTGGAACGCGCCGCGGCGGATCGTGCTCCGGCTCACCGCTCCTTGGTAGCGCGAATGTCTAGGCGTTGAGACGGCGCTGGTCGCCGCGGTCGGTTCGCACCGCGTCGACCAGCTTCGTCGCCTCGCGGAGCGCTTCGCCGAGCGACGGCGCGGCGATCGCGAGCGCGCGGGCGGTTCCGGCGACCGCGACGATCGCGGAGACGCCGAGGAGGATCGCCGGGACGCCGCGGACGCGGATCTTCCCGACGCGAATCTGCGAGGCGCGCAGGATGCGGGCAAAGTCGGGAACAGCCATACCAGCGGGTGCGCCGGAGCGTGCTGCGAATCCTCGGGCATGACCGAGGCACCGTTTGCATGGAACGTCCCCGCCGAGTTCAACTTCGCCCGTGACGTGATCGACCGCTTGGCGCGCGAGGACCGCCGCGGGCTACTGTTCGTGGACACGGCGGGCAACCGGCGCGAGTACACCTTCGCGCAGATTGCCGAAGCCTCGAAGCGCTGGGCGGCGGTGCTGCGCGACGCCGGCGTGCGCAAAGGCGACCGGGTCGTCGTCGTGCTGCCGAAGATCCCGGAGTGGCTGTTCTGCATGACCGCGGTGCTGCGGATCGGCGCCGTCGCGGTGCCGAGCGCCGAGCAGCTGCGCGCGAAGGATCTGCTCTACCGCGCGAACCACAGCGGCGCGGTCGCCGTCGTCGCTCACGACAGCAACGCGGCGGAGTTCGACGCGATGCGCGCCGATGCGCCGTCGCTCAAGACATGGCTCCTGGTCGGCGGCGAACGCGACGGATGGACCGCCGTCGACCCGCTCCTCGAGCGCGCGCAGCCGTGGGACGGCGAGCCGACGCGCGCGGACGACATGTCGTACATCGTCTACACCAGCGGCACGACCAAAGATCCGAAAGGCGTCGTGCACACGGTCGCCTACACGTACGCGAAGCGGATGCAAGCCGCGGTGTGGTTCGACGTGAAGCCGAACGACTTGGTGTGGTGCACGGCCGGTACGGGCTGGGCGAAGTCGTTGTGGAACGTGCTGCTCGGGCCGTGGTCGTGCGGTGCGCCGATCGTGCTGCACGAAGGCGCGTTCGTGCCGGAAGAGCGGATGGACTTGATTCGCGATCTCGGCGTGACGGTGCTCTGCCAAGCGCCGACCGAATACCGTTTGGAAGCGAAGCTTCCGGATCTGGGCGCGCGCTGGAAGCTGCCGCAGCTGCGCCATTGCGTGAGCGCCGGCGAGCCGCTCAACCCGGAAGTGATCGAGCGCTGGAAAGAAGCGTTCGGTCTGACGATCTTGGACGGCTACGGCCAGACCGAGAACACGCTGCTGGTCGCGAACCGCCCCGGGACCGAAGTGCGGCCGGGTTCGATGGGGAAGCCGACGCCGGGCCACGACGTCGCGGTCGTCGACGAGAACGGAAACGTCTGCGAGCCCGGCGACGTCGGCGACATCGCACTGCGCGGCGATCCGCCCTCGCTCTTCCGCGGTTACTACAAGAACGACGAAGAGACGCAAAACTCGCGCCGGGGCGAGTGGTATCTCACCGGCGACCGGGCGCAGGTCGACGACGACGGCTACTTCTGGTTCGTCGGTCGCGCCGACGACGTGATCTCGTCGGGCGCGTACCGCATCGGCCCGTTCGAGGTGGAGAGCGCGCTCCTCGAGCATCCGGCGGTGCAGGAGTCGGCGGTCGTCGGCTCGCCCGATCCCGATCGCGGCAACATCGTGAAGGCGTTCGTAGTGCTGCGCTCCGGCTATACGCCGAGCGACGCGCTGGTGAAAGAGCTGCAAGAGCATTGCAAGCGGGTCACCGCGCCGTACAAATACCCGCGCGCGATCGAGTTCGTCCCCGAGCTCCCGAAGACGCGCTCCGGCAAAATCCGGCGCGTCGAGCTGCGGCAGGCGGAACTGCGCAAGAAGGGCGCGACGGCGGCGAGCGGCTTCGTCTAGCAGCGGAGACCGGTCCGGCCGGGGGGCGAAACGATGGGCGGGCCGGGGCGGTAGATACGAGCGATGTCGACCCCTCCGCCACCGTCAGGCGACGACCTCGAAGCGACCGTCGCGATGCCGCGGGTGAGCCCGCCGCCTCCGCCGCAGCGCCGCGTGATCGAGCCGGCGATCGTCGAGCCCGTCAAGGGACCGATCCCGACCCCGGCGGTCACCGTCGTCGCGGCACGGCCGCGCTTCGACTTCGGGAACCCGGTCGCGTACGTGCTCGCACGGTTCTTCGCGTTCGCGCTCGACTTCGCGCTGATCACCGTGTTCGCGACGACGCTGATGTACTCGCTGATCGCGATCAACCCGATCACCGGCTTGCCGAACAACAGCGAGACCGCGTTCGATGCGACGCTCGCGCTCGGCGCCGCGGTCGCGCTTGTGTACGTGTGGGTGAGCGAAGCGCTGCTCGGCACGACGATCGGGAAGCTCGTCTTCGGCTTGCACGTCTTCCCGCTGCGCGAGCGGCGAGTCGGTCTCGCGGACGCGTTTGTGCGGAGCTTGCTGCGGCCGATCGACCTGCTCGTCATCGGCGGGATTCTCGCGCTGCTGCCCTCGCACCGGCGGCTCGGCGATCTCGCCGCGGCGACGGTCGTCGCGCGCAGCCCGATGCGCGCGTACGCACCGCTACTGGGCTGGTTCTTGGTGCTCGTCACATGCGGGATCCCGATCGTGCTGATCGGGTTCGGCGGCACGATGCGCTCGCTCATCACGTTTTACGAGTTCGTGCCGAGCCTGGTGATGCACGCCTGGCACGGCGTACAGTCGCTCGTCGCCGGCTTCATGCCGCATTAGGCTAGGGTATTGTCATCTCGCGGCGGGGCGTGATAGACATGCGTGAACCAATGTCGATACACGAGATCGTCCTCCCCGAAACGAAGCCCGAGACCGAGTGGATCCTCGGCCGCGCGGTGCAGAAAGTGAGCCCGCAGCGGAAGCACGCCCGTCTGCAGACCGCGTTCGTGCTGGCGCTGGGTCCGTGGTCGGAAGGCCGCGGGGAGGTAGGCACCGAGTGGCGCTTTCGCCCTGCGCCGCCGAACGAGATTCGCCGGCCGCTCGTGCCTGACATATCGTTCGTCTCGCACGAGCGGCTCGCCGATTTGGAAGAAGGGCTGGACCTCGAGGTCCCGCCGTTCGCGCCCGACGTCGCCGTTGAGATCCTCTCGCCTGGTGATAGCAAGCGCCGCGTCGAGCACAAGATCGGCATCTACCTCGCGACGGGCTCGTCGTTGGTCATCGTCGTCGATCCGCGCGATCGATCGGTGCGGCTTCACGACGCGCAGGGCGTGCGCGTCCTGCGCGCCGGCGACGTGATCGAGCATCCCGCGATGCCCGGCTTTTCGCTGCCGTTGCCGACGTTGTTCGCCGTGCTCGACCGGCCGCCCAAGCCGCCTCGCTAGTCGCCGTCGCCGCCCGGCGCGAGGGCCATCGCGCGCGGGCGGCGTACGGCGTTGGGAGGAGGTCCCCATGATCGTTGCCGGCGACTCGCTCAAGACCAAGCACGCGCGCTACGTGCTGACGCCCTGGATGGCGCAGGCAAACCTGGCTCCGCCGGTCATCGTGCGCGGCGAGGGAATCTACCTCTACGACGATGAGGGAAACCGCTACGCCGACCTGACCTCCGGGCTGATCGCGGTGAACCTCGGCCACGGCCATCCGGCCGTGCGCGCGGCGATGCACGAGCAAGTCGACCGCCTGTGCTTCAGCCCGCCCAGCTGGTTCAACGACGTGCGCGCTGAGCTCGGCGAGGAGCTGGTGCGTCTGGCACCGTGGGGCGAGGAGGGCGGGCGCGTCTTCTTCACCGTCGGCGGCGCGTCGGCGAACGAGGACGCGGTGAAGTTCGCGCGCGCGGTCACCGGCCGCAGCAAGGTGCTGGCGGGATACCGCTCGTTCCACGGCTCGGGCGCCGGCTCGGCGACGCTGACGGGCGAGAACCGCCGCTGGTTCAACGAGCCGGTCAACGTGATGCCGGGCGTGGTGCATTTCTTCGCGTCGTATCCGTATCGCAGCCCGTTCTTCGCGCGCGATCCGGCCGAGGAGACGCAGCGCGCGCTGCAGCACGTCGCCGACGTCGTCGCGGCCGAGAATCCGGATCAGGTCGCCGCGATCCTGATCGAGCCGGTGATCGGCTCGAACGGCGTGATCGTCTTCCCGCCCGGCTATCTCGCCGGCTTGCGCGCGCTCTGCGACGCGCACGGAATCCTGTTGATCTTCGACGAGGTGATGACC
>DASZGA010000182.1:0-15385 GCA_035939295.1 Candidatus Elarobacter sp.
CAAGATCAAGCACCGCCGCAAGGTGATGAAGCTCGTCAAGGGCTTCCGCGCCGCGCGCCGCCGCAACTATCGCGTCGCGAACGAAGCGCTGCTGCACTCGCTGGCGTACGCGTTCCGCGACCGCCGCGTCCGCAAGCGCGATTTCCGCTCGCTCTGGATCGCCCGCATCAACGCGGCGGCCCGGCGCGAAGGGCTGACGTACTCGAAGCTGATGTCCGGCCTGAAGAAGTCGGGCGTCATCGTGAACCGCAAGGCGCTCGCCGACCTCGCGGTCCACGACGCGGCCGCCTTCGCGCGGCTCACCTCGCTCGCGAAGAGCGCGGCCGGCGCAAGCTCCACCGCGGCCTGACCGCCGGCGGTCCCCAACCGGCTTGAAGGGCGCTCCGCAAGGGGCGCCTTTCGCGTTCGGCCGAATGCTTGCTCATGCGCAGGATTCGAACGTCCGCCGTGCTCGCTGCCGCCATCGCGGCGGGCGCGCTGTTGTGTGCCTGCGGCGGCCGCAGCGTTCAGCACCAAGCCGCCTCCGACCAGCCGCGCGGCCACGTCACGAACCCCAGCGGCTTTCCGCTCTACCCGCAGAGCGTCGTCACGACGGTCGTGCCGGTCGACACGGCACAGCTCTTCGCTGCGATCCGAGCCGCCGATCCAAAGGCATCGCTGCCGCCGAACTTCCGCGGTCACGAGGTCATCGCCGAGACGCCCGCGACGCTCAAGCAGCTCGGCGCGTGGATCTCAACGCTGAAGAAAGTTCCGCCGCGCGGCCTTCATGAGGAGAAGGGTGACACCACGCCGCGCGCAACTTCGTCGCCCGAGAGCGACGGCGGTATCGGCGTGCAGTTCGCGACCGCGAACGGCGACCGTTCGGTGTTTCTCGTCGCGGCGGATCCGAAGCGGATTCGCGAGGGGATCGGTCCTGCGTTCGCGCTGATCGACAGCTACACCGCGGTGCCGGAGATGGTGCGCGGGCCGATCGATCAGCAGTCGAAACAACAGTTCGGATACAGCGTGACGGAGATGCTCGACGCGAAGAGCCCGATCGGCGCGATCATCGCCGAGGTCAAGAAGCTGCAGAACACGGACAGGCGCGCGATCGTCGTGATCGACACCTCGCGCGCGCAGTAGCGCTCGCCTCGGAAGGACACTCCTGCACGAGCGTTTTCGCCTATTGCTCAAGTAGCAACCGGCCGAGCCGATACTGTCCCTGTATGGATCAGATGAAGCCGGGTGAACTGATCAGTGCGCTCGTTGAGAGCGCGACGCAGAAGACGGCTCTGCGGCCAATCGACCTCATTATTCGCGGCGCGCTCGCAGGCGCGCTGCTCGCAGTGTCGAGCGCATTCGCGACGTACGCTGCGGTACAGACCGGAATGCCCATCGTCGGAGCGCTGATCTTCCCGGTCGGCCTCGCGATGATCGTTCTGCTCGGACTCGACCTGGTGACCGGCGCGTTCGGCATCATCCCGCTCGGAATCCACGCGCGGCGCGTGTCGGGCGGCCAGATGCTCGCGAACTGGGGCTGGATCTTCCTCGGCAACCTCGCGGGTTCGGTCGCGTTCGGCGCGCTGCTCGCGCTCGCGCTGACGATGTCGTTCCACGCCGAAGACAAGACCGGTCTGGCGCAAAAGATCGTTCTCGTCGCGACCGCGAAAACCGCCGGTTACGAGCACGCCGGCAGCGCCGGAATGCTGACGGTGTTCATCAAGGGCATGCTCTGCAACTGGCTGGTGTGTCTGGGCGTGATCCTCGGCGCGTCGTCGCGTTCGACGTTCGGCAAGATCGCCGCGTGCTGGCTCCCGATCACGGTGTTCTACGCGCTCGGCTTCGAGCACGCGGTCGTGAACATGTACGCGATCCCGACCGGGATGCTGCTCGGTGCGAAGGTGTCGTTCGCGCAGTGGTGGATCTGGAACCAGATTCCGGTGACGCTCGGCAACCTCGTCGGCGGCTACCTCTTCACCGGCGCGGCGCTCTATCTCACGTACGGACAACGCGGAAAAGCCGCGGCGACCGCGACCGTGCAAGAGCCGACGCTCGTTCCGGCATCGAGCCCGGCCTAAGCTTCAGCGTTCGTTTCCTGAAATCGGCGAAGGGCGCTTTCACGGCGCCCTTCGTTTCATTCATTTTCGACAGGCGACGCTGCGCCGGCGGCGCGATAGCCGAAGCGGGACGCTCGCGAGCTGCGCGAAAGCAAGCGTCAGGGGGTATGACGATGCAGCACAGCCGTTTTGCTTTTCTGACGGGCGCTACCGCGGTATTTCTCGCGGCTCCGGCGGTTGCGGCGCCGGGACCGAGCGCGACGCCGACGCCGCCGCCGGAGTGCCGGCTGGCGCCGGTTTCGCCGGCGGTGGCGCGGCAGCGTCTCGTCGACGGCAACGTTCGCTTCATGAAGAACGAGATGATCCGCAACCGCAATCCGATCCGGCGCCGTGCGGAGCTTCCAGGCCAGTGTCCGTTCGCGACCGTGGTCGCATGCTCGGACTCGCGGGTCCCGCCGGAGACGGTCTTCGATCAGGACTTGGGCGAGCTGTTCACCTGCCGCGTCGCCGGAACGGTCGCCGATACGCCGGTCACGGGCTCGATCGAGTACGCCTCCGGTGGGGCGTTCAAGCCGGCACCGGGGATCGTCGTCGTGCTCGGCCACGAAGGGTGCGGCGCGGTGAAGGCGGCGCTCGACACGCTGAACACCGGCGTGCTGCCGGGAAGCAGCGTCGGGCCGCTGGTCCGCGAGATTCTGCCGAACGTGCGCAAGGGGATGGCGCTTGACGAAGCCGTCAAGGCCAACGCGATCGCGGTCGCGCGGACGCTGCGGATGAGCCCGGTTTTGAAGCCGCAGCTCGGCGACGGCGGCTCGCTGGCCATCGTGCCCGCGTACTACCACTTGGTCAGCGGCCTGGTGGAGTTTCTGGCCGAGCCGACGGGCGCAGCGCCGCGCAGGCCGCTTGCCTTCCTATAGTGGCAGGTGCGGTTGACAAAGGGCGGAGCCCTCTGCTTTACTCAGCCCACATGTCCGCTCGCACGTTTTCGTACCGCTGGTATTACGGCTACACGGTTCCCGTGTCGGTCGAGTACGGCGTCGCGTAAGCAGCAAGCACAGAACCACGACTGCAGCGCGAACCTCTCGCCGACACGGCGAGAGGTTCGTTCGTTTTCCGCGAATCACGAAGAAGGCAGATGACCGCGACGATCCCCCCGATTACGGTCCCCGGCGACAAGTCGATCGCGCACCGCGCGCTGATCCTGGCTGCGCTCGCGCGCGGTGAGTCGCGGCTGCGCAATCTGCCGGCGGGGCTCGACGTGCGCTCGACGCAACGCGCCTTGCGCGCGCTCGGCGTCGCGATGCGCGAGGAAGGTGGCGCCGTCGTTGTGACGGGGAGCGGCGGCGAGCTCGTCGCGCCGCCGGAACCCATCGATTGCGGCAACAGCGGGACGACGATTCGGCTTCTGGCGGGCGTGCTCGCGACGCGCGCGATCGTCGTAACGCTCGACGGCGACGCGTCGCTGCGGGCGCGGCCGATGCGGCGGATCGCGAAGCCGCTCGCGGCGTTCGGCACGCGGCTCGAGTTGACGCCGTACGGAACGGCGCCGTTCGTGCTGCACGGCAACGGTGAGGCGCGCGGCACTGAGGTCGAGATCGTCGTGCCGAGCGCGCAGGTGAAGTCGGCGGTGCTGTTCGCGGCGCTCGGCGCGCACGGTCCCACGCGGCTGACCGGGGAGCTGGCGACGCGCGATCACACGGAACGGCTGTTCGGCGCGTTCGGCGTGTCGTGCAGGCGCGAGAACGGCGCGCTGATCGTCGACGGACCGCAGGTGCCGACCGCGTGCGACGTCGACGTGCCGGGCGACATGTCGAGCGCGGCGTTTCTGCTCGCAGCCGCGGCGGCGGTGCCGGGCGCGCGCGCCGTCGTTGAAAACGTCGGTTTGAATCCGACGCGGACGGCGTTTCTCGAGGTGCTGCGCCGCTTCGGTGCGGAGATCGACGTGCAGACGACGCACTTCGCGGCCGAGCCGCGCGGGCGCGTCGCGGTCCGCGGCGCGGCACTGCACGCGATCGTGGTAGAGCCCGACGAAGTACCGGGGCTGATCGACGAGCTGCCGCTGGTCGGCGTGCTGGGCGCGTTCGCGCGCGGCACGACCGTCGTCTCGGGCGCCGCGGAATTGCGGGTGAAAGAGTCGGATCGGATCGAGACGTTCGCGCGCGCCGCGCGCACGCTCGGCGCCGAAGTCGAGACGTTCTCCGACGGGTTCGCGGTGCGTGGTCCGGCGCCGTGGCGAAGCGGCACGATCATCACGGCCGGCGACCATCGGATCGCGATGGCGTTCGCCGTCGCGGCCCGCGCCGCCGGCGTCTCGGTAAGCCTCGACGATCCCGACTGCGTCGCGGTGTCCTTCCCCGGCTTCGCGCGCGCACTGGAACTCGTCGCATGAGGACGCAGCGCCGCGCCGCGGTGATCGGGCACCCGGTTGCGCACAGCCGCTCGCCGGCGCTGTTCGCGCGGTTCGCGGCGGCGAGCCGGATCGCGCTGGCGTACGAAGCGGTTGACATCGCACCGGAAGAGCTTGCGGCGACACTCGCACGCTGGCGGGCGGACGAATCGTTTGTCGGATGCAACGTGACGTTGCCTCATAAGGAACGCGCGCTTGCGCTTGCGGACCGCGTCGAGCCGGCCGCGCGCGCGTGCGGTGCTGCGAACGTGCTAACGCGCGAGGGCGATACGTTGGTCGCCGGCAACACCGATGTCGCGGGGGTTGAAGCGGCGCTCTCGCGGCACGGCGTCGCGCTGCACGGCGCGCGCGTCGCGATCCTAGGTGCGGGCGGTGCAGCACGCGCAGTCGCCGAAGCGGCCCGCCGCAGCGGAGCGCTGCAGATCGTCGTCGCTGCGCGAGACGTTTCGCGTGCACGAGCAGTCGCGGCAGACTTCGGCGCGACGGCGTGCTCGCTCGACGCGGTACCCGTTTCCGATGTATACGTCAACGCGACACCGGTCGGCATGCAGGGGCAGGAACACCGTTCGCTTCTTCCGTCGGACGCGCCGGGCGGTGCGGCAGCATTCGATCTGGTCTACGTCCCCGAAGAGACGGCGTTCTTGATCGACGCGCGTGCTCGCGGACTCCGCGCCGTGACAGGCACTGCGATGTTCTTGGAGCAGGCCGCTGCGACGTTCGAACGATGGTTCGGGTTTGCGCCGCCAATTGACGAACTCGATTCGGCTTCGGGAGTCACGGCGTGAGTCGGGTGCGGTTTCTGACGGCGGGCGAGTCACATGGGCCGGCGTTGGTCGGGATCATCGAGGGGATTCCGAGTGGGCTCGCGCTTGACGCGGCGATGCTGCTGGGGCAAGCGCGCCGGCGGAAGCTTGGGTTCGGGCGCGGGAACCGGCAGGCGATCGAGACCGACGAAGTGCGGATCGTCGGGGGCGTTCGGCGCGGGGTGACGATCGGCAGTCCGATCGCGCTGATGCTGGAGAACAAGGATCACGCGCGCTGGGCGGAGATCATGCGGGTCGACCCGCCGGACGACGATGCGCCGGCGGCGCGCCAAGTTCACGTTCCGCGGCCCGGGCATGCAGATCGAATCGGCGGTATCAAATACGCACGTGAGGATCTGCGCGACGTGTTGGAACGCGCGAGTGCGCGAGAAACGGCGATGCGCGTCGCGCTCGGCACGGTCGCGCGCGCCTTGCTCGCGGAACTCGGTGTCACGGTGAGCAGCCGCGTCGTGCGGATCGGGCGTGTCGTCGACGAGACGCCGTGGCGCGACGTCGAGCCGGAGGTCGTCGACGCTTCGCCGGTGCGGGCGCTCGATTCGGTCGCCGCGGCGGCAATGGTTCGCGAGATCGAGCAGGCGAAGGCGGCAGGCGACTCGCTCGGGGGTGTGTTCGAAGTCGTCGCGCGCAACGTTCCGGTCGCGCTCGGATCGTACGCGCACTGGGACCGGCGGCTGGAAGGCGACGTCGCGAAGGCCTTCATGTCGCTGAACGCGATCAAAGGCGTCGAGATCGGGCTCGGGTTCGGTGCCGCCGCGATCCACGGCTCGCAGGCGCACGACGAGTATGAGCCCGGCGGCGACGCGCGGACGCAGTATCGCAGCAACCGCGCCGGCGGGATCGAGGGCGGGATGACGACGGGTCAGCCGATCGTCGTGCGCGCCGCGATGAAGCCGATCGCGACGCTGATGCAGCCGCTCGACTCCGTCGACCTGCGCACCGGCGAAGCGACGCGCGCCCACATCGAACGCAGCGACACCTGCGCGGTTCCGGCCGCCGCCGTGATCGGCGAATCGCTGCTCGCGCTCGTCCTCGCCGATGCGATCCTCGACAAGTTCGGCGGCGACTCGATGGAGGAGCTCCGCGAGCGCGTCGAAGCGTGGGAGCGCACCGTCCGTGCGCGGTAACGTCTACTTGTGCGGCCCGCCCGGCGCGGGAAAGACGTCGGTCGCGCCACTCCTCGCAGCGCTGCGCGCCGGAGAAGCGGTCGACGTCGACGCGCTGATCGAATCCGAGGACGGCCGCCCGATCGCACGGATCGTCGACGAGGACGGTGAACCCGCGTTCCGCGAGCGCGAGCGCGCGACGATCGCCGCGCTCGCGCAGCGAACGAATCTCGTCGTCGCGCTCGGCGCCGGCGCGCTCGAGTTCGAGGAGAACCGGCGCGCTGTCGATGCGAGTGGCATCGCCGTCTTCTTGGACGCGTCGCTCGAGACGTGCGAGGAGCGCACGGCGAAGCAGAACGGCGCGCGGCCGCTCTTGCGCCGGCCGGGCGCGCTGGCGCGGCTGCACGCAGCACGACGGCCACATTATCTAGATGCGGCGATCCGCGTCGTCGCAGACGTCGAGCAACCTGCCGGCGTTGCGCGCGCGATTGAAGCCCGCTTGCAAGAATGGGATTCTCGCGACGACGTGCGCCTCGTTCACGTGAACACCAGGAAGCCGTACGACGTGGTCATCGGCGCCAACGCCGTGCGCGATCTTCCACGGCACGTTCGGCCTGGCGAGGGCGGGCGGATCGCGGTGATCGCCGACGAGCGACTCTCTTCCATCGTCCGGATCGTGGAGGCCGCGTATCAGTCAGCCGGGTTCACGGTGACGACGACTCCGGTGCGCGCCGACGAAGCGCTCAAGTCGCTTGACGGTCTGGAGATGCTCTATCGTGCGCTCGTCGAGGCACGAGTCGACCGGCGCGGGTTGATCGTCGGCGTCGGCGGCGGGACCATCAGCGATGCGCTCGGTTTTGCGGCTGCGACGTTTCAGCGTGGGGTTCCGTACGTGGCGGTGCCGACGACGCTGCTCGCGGCGGTCGACGCGGCGATCGGCGGCAAGACCGCGATCAACTTGCCGAGCGGGAAGAATCTCGTCGGGACCGTGACGCAGCCGGCGCACGTCGCAATCGCTCCCAGTGCGCTCGACGGGCTCGACGAGCGCGACCGCCTCTCCGGCTACGGCGAGATGCTGAAATACGGGCTCGCGCTCGATGCCGCGCTCTACCGGAACCTGCGCGAGAACGAACGCGCGATCATCGCCGACCCGGCGAACGCGCTCGGCGAGATCGCGCGCTGTGTCGAGCTGAAAGCCCAGATCGTCGCGGCGGACGAGGAAGATCGCGCGGGCACGCGCGCCGTTCTCAACTTCGGCCACACCGTCGGCCACGCGATCGAGAAGGTCGCCGGCTACGGAGCGCTGCGGCACGGCGAAGCGGTGATCGTCGGAATGCGAGCCGCGCTCGCCATCTCCGCCGCTTGCGGAACGCTCGACGAAGCGACGCGCGCCGACGCCGACGCGCACCTCGCCGCGCTTCCCGTTCCGGATTCCTGGCGCGATCTCGACGCGAACGCAATCGTTGAAGCAACCCACAGCGACAAGAAGCGCCACGCCGGCGGAACGCAGTACGTCCTCATCGACGCGATCGGAAGCGCGCACCTGCACGACGGCGTGCGCGACGACGACGTCCGCGCCGCCTTGAAGGGAATCGGAATCTCGTGAACGTCCTGATCATCAACGGGCCGAACCTCAACCTGCTCGGCGAGCGAGAGCCCGAGATCTACGGCCGCAAGACGCTTCGCGACCTCGAGCGCGAGGTCAGCAAGCACGCGCGCAAGCTGCGCCAGCGGGTTCGGTTCTTCCAGTCTAACCACGAAGGAGCTATCGTCGACGAGCTCCACAGCCGGCGCAAGTGGGCCGACGCGATCGTCATCAATCCGGCCGCGTTCACGCACTACTCGTACTCGATCCGCGACGCGCTGCTCGCGGTCGCGCTCCCGGCCGCCGAGGTGCACCTGTCCGACGTCGACAACCGCGAAGGCGACTTCCGCAAGATCTCCGTCGTGCGCGACGTGTGCGTCCACCGCTTCACCGGCGAGGGATTCGGCTCGTACTTCAAGGCGCTCGACGCGCTCGCCGCCGATCGCGCCGCGCGCAAGAAGCGGAAGTGAACGCGCGCAGCCTCGGCACGCACGGCCCCGATGTCGGCGCGATCGCGCTAGGCTGCATGGGGATGTCGGAGTTCTACGAGCCGGTCGAAGAACGCGAGGCTATCCGGACCATCCACCGTGCGCTCGAGCTCGGAATGACGCTGATCGACACCTCGGACATGTACGGCCGCGGCGAGAACGAGCGCCTCGTCGGGCGCGCGCTCCGCGATCGCCGCGGCCGCGCGGTCGTCGCGACGAAGGCCGGGATCGTGCGCACCGACGACCCGTCGTACCGCGGTGTGAACGGAACGCCGGAGTATATTCGCACCGCCTGCGAAGCATCGCTCGCGCGGCTCGGCGTCGACCGCATCGACGTGTACTACTTGCACCGCTCCGATCCGAACGTCCCGATCGAAGAGACGATCGGCGCGATGGCGGAGCTCGCCGCCGCCGGAAAAGTCCGATACCTCGGCGTTTCAGAATTGAGCGCGTCGGCGCTGCGCCGCGCAGGGAACACCGCACCGATCGCAGCGCTGCAAAGCGAGTACTCGCTCTTCACGCGCGACGTGGAGTCGAACGGCGTCCTGAACGCCGCGCGCGAGCTCGGAATCGGCTTGGTCGCGTACGCGCCGCTCGGCCGCGGAATGCTGACCGGCGCCGTGCGCTCGACCGACGGCCTAACCGAAGGCGACCTGCGGCGGCGCGTCCCGCGTTTCGACGACGGTAACCTCGAACACAACCTCGCGCTCGTCGATGCGCTGTCGGCACTCGCACGCGAAGTGGGCTGCACGCCGGCGCAGCTGGCGCTGGCGTGGCTGCTGGCGCGCGGCGACGACGTCATCGCGCTGCCCGGTTGCGAGCGCGTCGCGCACGCCGAGGAGAACGCCCGCGCCGCCGACGTCCGTCTCGACGAGGCCATGCTCGCTCGCATCGAGGCGCTGTTCCCGCCGGGCGCCGCCGCCGGCGCACGGCTGCGCACGTCGTCCGCGGTAACCTCATAAACCGAGCCGACCGCGATCAGACTCTTTTCAGACTCGCGGGGTACGGTCAGCCAATGCCCAAGCTCCGCGCCATCCGTCTCGCTGCGACGATCCTCGCGCTCGCCGCCACCAGTCTTTGCACGACGGTGGTCTCCGCGGCCGTCGTCTCGGCACCGGCCGTGGCTGCAGCAGCGGTCTCCGTCGCACCCAAGTCCACCGCCGCGGACGTCACGCGGTCGGCGGATCTCGCGACCTCCAGCGTGTCGATGTCCGTCTCCGAGCTGGTGTTCGCGAAAGTTCGCGGGACGATTACGATCACGTCGGCCTCGATCGTCACGCCGGCGGCTACCAACGTTCCGCGACAGGTCGACGTGACGCTCGACGCCACATCGACATCGACCGGCGACCCGCAGCGCAACGCCGACCTTCGCAGCGGCAAGTTCTTCGACGCGGAACACTATCCGACCATCACGTTCAACAGCGGTCAGATCGTCGGCACGAATCCGGCGAAGTTTCAGGTTCACGGGAACCTGACGATCCGCGGGATCAGCCGCCCGATTACGTTCGACACGCACGTCGCGGGGACGCGCACCGATGCGAACGGCAAGCAGCACGTGCGGTACGTTGCGGTCGGGAGCTTTCGCCGCTCCTCGTACGGGATCACGTACGCGCGCGGAATCGTCGGCGACAACGTCACGCTGAACGTCGTGATCGACGCCGTCGGCTGAACGCTACTCCGGTTCGGCCCCCGCGTCGATAACGCGATCTTCGGTTGCCGGCGGCGCGTCGATTAGCGCGTGCAGCCGCGGAAGAAAGCGCGCCGCGGGCGCGCGGCGGCGTTCCGGCTCGACGACGTCGTGCGAAGGACCGAGGCCGACGAGCCGGTGGACGCGCACGTTGGCGCCGCCCGCGGCGCGCCACAGACGGACGAGATCGTCGATCGCCTTGTTGTTCACCGCCGTCTCGCTCGCGTTGCGCACGATCTCGACGTGCGCGGCGCGCGGCGGACCGCTCCGCGCGTCGTCGCGCAGCGCGTCGGCGAGGGCGAGCCCCGCGGCGAGCGCGCGCGTCGTGTAGCGGTGGTAGCCGTGCTCGGGGACGCCGCGGCCTTTCTCGATCGGGTTCCAGTACAAGAACCGGTTCGGCGCGCGCTCCAGCAACGAACGCGCAATCGCGTGCCAGTCGCGTGGAAGCCGGTTGATCCCCAAGAACGGCGCGACGGCGATCGCCCGCGTGACACGCGCTTCGCGATGCGCGAGATGCAACGCGAGCGCGCCGCCGAGCGAGTGCCCCACCAGCACGATCTCGTCGCCGAGCTCCGCCGCCGCGCCGATGATCCGCTCGGCGTGATCGATCAGCTCGTCGCTGCTCAGCCCCGCAAGCGCCTCAGACATCCGGTCGGCGTGGCCGTGCCGCGGTAATCTGGGCACGAGGACGTTCTCGCCGGCTGCGTAGCGGACGCGCGCGAACTCGCGCCAGGTTCGCGGGCTCGCGCTCAGCCCGTGCAGCAGCACGACGACGCGCGCCGCGCGCTCGCCGTGATCGAGAACGACCGAGTGCATCTCCTCGCCGAGCAGGTGCGCCTCGTCCCCGTCGAGCGAGCGCAGCATCGCGTCGAGGTGGAGTCTCATGCGTTCGCGAGCGCGATCACGGCGAAGCTGCGCTCGTCGTTCTCCAGCTTCTCCTCGCGCACGATCTCGCGCAGCGCTTTTGCCGAGTCGCGGGCGAACGCGCGCGCCGCCGGCGTTCCGAGCTCGGCGATGGTCGTCGCGACGGCGATCAGATCGTCGACGGCGCGGACGAATCCTTCGTGGATCGCGCGCTCGGCGTCGCGCTCGGGGATGCGCACGCCGGCCGTTCCGGTCGCGAGCATCAGCACGTAGTCGAGCGCCGCCGCCGTCGCGAGCACGCGCGCGTGATGTGGTGCGAACGCATCCTCGTCACCGAACTCGCCGGCGGCGCGCAGCAGCGCGGCCTGCAGGTCGACGACTAGCCGTGGCCGCTGCGCGCCCACAGCACCGCGATCTGCGTCTTCGAGTCGGGCAGCTCGTCGGCGCGAATCTTTCGCCACAGCTCGTCGACCGAGAAGATCCCGAGCTCCATCTCTTCTTCACCCTCGTCGAAACCGGTGCGCTCGCCGACGTCGTAGCCGTCGACCACGCAAAAGTGCAGCAGCTCGGTGCAGAACCCGGGCGCCGAGAACGCCGACCACAACCGCTCGACGCGGTGCGCGACGTAGCCCGTTTCCTCGCGCAGCTCGCGCCGCGCCGCCTCTTCCGGCGACTCGCCCGCTTCCATCCCGCCGGCGACGACTTCCCAGTTGTCGCGCCCGAGCGGATGCCGGTACTGCTTCACCAGCAGCATCTCGCCGGGGCGCGGCCGCACGATGACCACCACTGCTTCGGCGTGCTCGACGACCTCGACGTCGTGCGACTTGCTGTTTCCGCGCAGCGTGTCGACGCGCAGGCTGACTACCTTGCCGTCGTAGATTCGCCGCGTCCCGAGCAGCTCCACCTACACCACCGTCGTGTTCGCGAGCTCTTCGAGCAGGATCGGGCGATGCGGCTCCCACCCGAGCTCGCGCGCCGCCTTGCTGCTGTCGAGGTTGAGATCGCACGCGAGCGCGTCGGCGAACGGCCCCATCTGCGCGCGCGCTTCGTCGAGGTCGACATAGCCGACGGTGCCGTCGCCGCCGGCAGCGCGCGATGCTGCATGCGCGATCTCGTCGTACGGAACCGATGCTCCGCGGCTCGCATTGTAGGCGCCGTGCGCGACGCGGTGATCGACCGCCGCGCCGTACAATTCCGCCAGGGCGTCGTGACGGACGGTCGGCCAGCGGTTCGCGCCGTCGCCAACGACGCGCAGCGCGTTCTTGCGCGCGTCCTCGACCATCATCCCCGGGATCCCGCCGCCGTCGCCGTAGACCATTCCAGGCCGGATGACGATCGCGCGCAACCGCCCGTCCTGCGCGAGGACGAGCTCTTCGTGCGCGGGCCGCCATGCGACGATGGCCAACGGATTCAACGGCGAGGTTTCGTCGATCAGCGCGTCGCCGCGCGAACCGTACACCCAGATGCCGCTGGTATAGATGAACGGCCGCCCATCGCGCGTCGCGTCGAGCATCGCTTCGAGCGCGGCGCGTTCGATCGCAACGGTATCGGGCGAGTAGTCGAACGCGCAGTGCACGACCGCGTCGGCTTGCGCCGCTTCGGTCCGCAGCACCGCGAGATCGCGCAGATCGCCCCGCACCGGCTCGGCGCCGAGCTTCCGCAGCTTCGCCTCAGCTGCGTCGCTGCGAGCCAGCGCGCGCACGACGTGCGTCCGCTTCCGCAATTCGCGCACGACGCTCGCCCCGATGTAACCCGTACCCCCCGTGATGAAGACCGGCATGATGTTGTATTCCCTAAGATCGCGTCAATGGTTCCGCGGCCGCTCCGTCGCCGTTCTGGTGCTTCGGGCGCGCTGCGATGCTGATGATGTCGAAGACTATAGCGGCTTCCGCGGCAGCTATGGTTGCACCGATCGCCCAGTGCACGTGCAAGCCGATCGCGACGAAGGCAAGGATCGCCGCAGCAAAATACGTCGCGGCCTTGGTGACGTCGATCCGCGCGGTCTCGCGGTTGGCGACGAACGCGCGGCGGAGGTTCAGGAACGCCAGGACGACGACGACCCCGAGGACGGCCACGGCGAACCAGCGGTTCCGCGCCAGCGATCCGAGGACGATGTTTCCGCCGGCGGCGACCAGGATCGCGATCACGGTCAGCCAGGCGATCTCCGCGATGCGGGTGTCTTTCACGGCCTTCGACGGTTCCACGGGGCGGGCCGGACTCCGCCGTGGAAGCCGCCGCCGTGCCCACCGAGCTGAGCCCGCACAACCACCGGCTGGTCCTGGTCCGCGAGCTGCTCGCTCCGGCGGGGCGCCGCGAGCAGCACCGCTTCATCGCCGAGGGCCCCACCCTGCTCGACGAGGCAGACCGCAGCGGGATCCAGCCGCTCGAAGTCTATGCGACCGGCAAGGGCGTCCAGGACGGCCGCACCTTCGTCGAGCGCTACGAGGCCGCCGGAATCCCGGTCTTTCAGGTCACCGACCAAGCGTTCTCGCGGATCTCCGACGTGACGACCGCATGGGGACTCCTCGGCATCTTCGCGATCCCGCCTCGCAGCGCCGAGGAGGTGATGGCGCGGCCGGGACCCGTCTTGCTGCTGGCGGGGGTCGGCGATCCCGGGAACGCGGGGACGCTCGTGCGCTCCGCCGAGGCGTTCGGCGCGGGCGGGGTTCTGTTCGGCCGGGGCGGCGCCGATCCGTACGGCCCGAAGGTCGTCCGGGCTGCGATGGGCTCGCTGTTCCGGCTTCCGGTGGCGTCGGTCGCGCCGGAGCAAGTCGGGGCGCTCGCCGCGGCGGCCGGACGGCCCGTGGTGGCGACCGACGTGGACGGCGAGGACGTCGCCGTCGTGCGGATTCCGGCGAACGCCGTGCTCGCCGTCGGCAACGAGCGGCGGGGAGTTCGGGACTGGCTGCCTGCCTGGGACCGGGCGGTCCGGATCCCCCAGCGGGAAGCAACCGAGAGTCTGAATGCGGCCGTCGCGGGGAGCATCGTCTTGTACGAGGCACGACGCTGTCAAGACCCTTGTCAAGTCGCCGAAAAAGCCTGATCTGTCAAGACTTGGCGGCATAGTAGCGTGGTGTTATACTCACCCGTGCCGACGCGAAATACGCGCGCACCGAAGACAGGAGAGGGAACCGCCGAAGCACATGCGCACCTCCGACGTATTCTGGAAACTGTTTAGCACCACGGGCTCGATCAGCGCGTACCTGATGTACCGGCACTTGCATCCCTCGCCCGCGAACTAAACGCGGGCGGCGCCCCTTCCAAAGGGCGCGAGACTCCGGAAAGATGTTCGTGACACGCCCGGTCCTCCAGGATCGGGCGTTCGCATTTGTAGTATGACGACGACCGGCATGAGTCAACTCGAACCGACCCTCGCGTCCTTGACCGCCCGTTTCGACGAGGCGGTCGCGAACGCGCCGGACGCCCGCGCCCTCGACGAGGTCCGCGTCGCGTATCTGGGCCGCAGCGGCGAGGTCACGACGGTCCGGCGCGGGATCGGGGCCCTCCCGCCCGCCGAACGGCCCATAGCCGGGAAGGTCATCAACGCCGCGGTCGAGGCGATGGAGGCGAAGCTCGCCGAGGCCCAGGCGCGCGTCGAGCGTGCCGCGCTGGACCGTTCGCTCGAGGACTCGATCGACGTAACGCTGCCGGGTCCGCCGGCGAACATCGGCGCGATCCATCCGGTACGCCACGTCGCGCAGGACGTCGCGCGCTATTTCACCCGGCACGGCTTCGCGGTCGTCCTCGGCCCCGAGATCGAGACCGACGCGAACAACTTCGACGCGCTGAACATCCCGCCGGATCATCCCGCGCGCGAAGGGCTCGATTCGTTCTACCTGCGGCCCGACTTGGTGCTGCGCACGCACACTTCGCCGATGCAAGTCCGCGCGATGCGCGCGCACGGTCCGCCGATCGCGATCATCGTCCCCGGCAAAGCGTACCGCCGCGACGCGAACGACGCGCGGCATCTGTTCATGTTCCATCAGGTCGAAGGGCTGATGGTTGGGCGCGGAATTCACTTCGGCCATTTGAAAGGGATGCTCGTGGGAATGTGCCGCGAGCTGTTCGGGCCGTCGGCCGACGTGCGGTTCCGGCCGTCGTTCTTCCCGTTCACCGAACCGTCGGCGGAGATCGACGTGAAGTGCCCCGCATGCGAAGGCCGCGGTGGTGAATGCCGCACGTGCGGCGGAAGCGGGTGGATCGAGATCGGCGGGAGCGGGATGGTCCATCCGAACGTGCTGCGCGCGGTTGGCTACGATCCCGACGAGGTGACGGGCTGGGCGTTCGGCTGCGGCTTGGAACGGATCGCGATGAAGCGCCACGACATCAACGACATCCGCGTGTTCATCGAGAACGCGCCGGGCTTCGCGAAAGAGCTGGCGTAACGTGCG
>DASZGA010000183.1:0-8277 GCA_035939295.1 Candidatus Elarobacter sp.
CCGTCGACCGCAAGCGCGTGCTGTGTAACATAAGCGGCGAGGGCACCGTACGTTCGGTCGACTTCGGTGTTGGAACCGAGGTGGATGATCGTTGCGAGCTCCGCTGGTGGGATCACGGTGGTGCTGACTCGTCCAACCGGCAGCGGCAGCGGATCGCACGGAAGAAAGATCGTGGCCCGTCCCCGGTCCTCGGTGAAGAGATCTGTGTCAAAGATGCCCCCGAGGGGGCCGGCTGGGGAGATGCCCTGGGCGGTCAGCGTGGCAGCAACTTCGCCCATGGCTCCCCGATACCAGGCGACAACGTCGGACTTTTCAACAATGTCCGTGATGACAGCGGCGGGCGTGGCTGCGACATGGCGGTGATCGATCGCGACGGCGCTGTCCTGGGGGCGATCCAGCAGCCCCCGCACCGATGCAACTGTCTCTTGGGTCCGAGCCAGGACGGACTCCAGGCGAGCCAGATGGTTAGCGATCACCCGGTTGCGGGTGTCGACGTCGGGAGCCTGAAGGACAATGTGGATGTCCTCAAGTGGCATCTCCAAGTCGCGGAAGCGGCGGATAATCTGCGCCTTGACGATCTGCTCTGCGGCGTAGCGCCGGTACCCGCTGTTCAGGTCCACGTCGGCCGGCTTCAATAGCCCAATCTCGTGGTAGTGACGGAGCATTTTCGCGCTCAGGTGCGTGGCGCGGGAGAAATCACCGATGGACAGCGTCGAGTTCATAAATCTCATGCCCGGAAGAAGTCGCTGATCGACAGGGCCGCGTTCACGACAATTTGGCTCTCCCCCGGAAGGGGGAGAGTCAAACGGCCGCCGCCTATCCGGATTCTGCAGTCCTATCGGAGTAATGTGGTCGAAATCATTTCACGAATCAAATTGCGCCACGTTCCCATCGGATCGCGCCACCCCGCTAGAGCGTAAGAAGAAATTTGCCGAACTCACCCAATCGCGTTCCCGAAAATCCGTCGTCCGGACCGTTAGCGGAGCGCCGCGACGACGGCGTGGACTTCGGCGACGTCGCGCACGATCATCACCATGTCGGCCGTGTCGCGCAACGAGCCGAGCAGCGACGAATGCCCGAACGACGTTTCGGGCGCGACCACCACGGCAGCGATCAGGATCCCGCGCGTTCGAGCGGCGTCGCCGAGGGCCGCCGTCAACGTCTCGTCCGCGGCGTCGCCGGCATTCGCCACGAACACCAGCATGTCGCAGTCGCGCAGCGCGTCGTCGAGCTCGTCGCTTGCGGGAGCGAGGTCCACGACGCGGACGCCGTCCAGCTCGGCGCGCAAGAACGAGTGCGCCATCGTGCTCGCCGGCGCCGTCCCGGCGATCGCGATCCGCGCGTCGACACGGCGGGTGACGGTCAGCTCCACGGCAGCACCGTGACGTGGATCGCGTCCGAGCCGGATTCGCCCGCTAGCCGGCGGATCGCGCGGTCGACGTCGTCGAGGCCGAACGAGTCGGTACACATCGCATCGAGCGGGAATCTTCTCGACGCGATCAGCGCGAGCGCATTCTCGACGGCAGCGTAGCTGTGCCCGCGCACACCGATGACGCGCAGGACGCGCGACACGATCTTGTCGGCGTCGAACTCGGAGACGGGCTTGTGCTTTTCGCCGCCGAGCACGATCGTACCGCGCTTGCGCGCCAGCCGGACCGCGCCGGAAACGGTCTCCGGCCCACCCGACGACGCTTCGATGACGACATCCGCCATGCGCCCGCCGGTGACTTCCCGCACATGCGCCTCCAACGTGCCGTCGTCCCCGTCGACGACGACCGTGTCGTCCGCGCCGAGCAGACGCGCCACCTCGAGCCGCTTCGCGTCGCTCGCGAGCCCGGAGACGATGATGCGCGCCGCGCCGGCGAGCTTCGCGGCGACGACGCACGCCAGACCTTGCTGACCGGGACCTTGAACGACGACCGTGCTGCCGTACGCGACGTGCGCTTCGCGCTGCGCCCATTCGAAGCCGTTGCTCAGCGGGATCGCGAGCGCCGCGAGCTCCGCGGGCACGTCGTCGGCGACGCGATGCAGCACCGAGCGCGGGTGCAGGTACTGAAACCGGCTGAAGCCGCCCCACAGCGCCGGTGCGACGCTCACCGGCGTCGAGCCGTAACGCATCCCGCCGAGCCAGATGTCGGTCGCGTCGCACAGCCGGAAGTCGTCGCTGCGGCAGTACGCGCAGTGGCCGCACGGCAGATACTCTTCCATCACCACCCGGTCGCCGATGCCGAGACCCCAGCGCTCGCGCGCTCGCGCGCCGAGCGCTTCGATGCGCCCGACGTTCTCGTGCCCGAGGATCGTCGGCTCGCGGATGCGGCGGTACGCCGGAACGTCGCTGCCGCACACGCCGGCAGCCTCGATGCGCAACAGCCCGCCGTCGGCCGGGATCGCGGGCTCCTCGAACGCGCGCAGCTCGGTGGTCCCCGCCGCGGTCGCGACGGCCGCCGCGATCGTCATCAGAGCGAGACGAACGCGGTGTGCGGCCGCAGCCGCAGCGCGTCGGCTGCGCCTTCCTGGAACGGGACGTCCTTCGGGAGCAGCAGCGACGCGGAGCGTACGCGCTGCGCGTGCGGGTCGAGTCCCGGCGGCGTGCCGCCGTTCTCCGTCTCTTTCGCGGCGCGCAAGAGGCGCTGCCGCGCCATGATGATCCCGCTGTCGCTGGTGCCGAGCCGTTCTTTGAGCCGGTTTTGGATCGGGCCCATGCTCTCTTGCAACGAGGCGTCCTGCATCGCGATCCCGGCGACGCCGCTGAACGACTCTTTCGCGCGCTGGGCGCGGCGGTCGATCAAGTAGTCGTTGCTCGCGTCGGCGACGGGCTCGTACGTCCCCGGCTTGTAGACGCAGTGGATCCCGCCGCCGGCGCGCATGTCCGCGAGCTCGCTCGCGTGAAGGTCGCGCAGCGGGTGGTAGTTGATGCTCCACGCCCAGCACGTCTGGTCGTCGATCGGCACCCAGGCGTGCGCGCCGATCAGGTTCTCGCCGAACGGCGGGATGATCGTGTACCAGGGCATCAAGTACTGCGTGATGCGCCAATAGTACCGTTCCTCGTCGGCGTTGCGCCGCGCGCCGATCAGCAGCCCGCCGTCCGAATCGACGACCTCGAAGCGCGGCCGCCCGTCCTTCTTCAAGTACGCGTTGCCGAGCGAGCCGCGGTGCAGCGGGTCATTGTCGAGGTTGAAGCGGTGCGTGAACGACACGTGGCTCGAGTCGATCCCGCCTTCGAGCGCTTGCAAGTAGTTCGTGCGCTGTAGGCGTTTGGTGACGTACACCTGCGATTCGGGGAGCGTCGCCCACTCGATCTCCGGTTCGGCGGGCCGCGCGTCGGGCGGACCCATGTAGGCCCACAGCACGTCGCCGAGCTGCACGAGCGGATACGCGGCGATGCGCACCTTGTGCTTGAAGTTGCTCTCTTCCGGCTCCGAAGGCATGTCGACGCAGCGGCCTTCGACGTCGAACTTCCAGCCGTGGTACGAGCAGCGCAGCCCGCACTCTTCGTTGCGCGCGAAGAACAGCGAGACGCCGCGGTGCGGGCAAAAGCCTTCGACCAGACCCAGGCGACCTTCGGTGTCGCGGAACGCGATCAGATCTTCACCAAGCAGCCGCACCCGCACCGGCGGGCAGTCGGGCTCGGGCAGCTCCTCGGCGAGCAGCGCGGGGATCCAATAGCGGCGGAACAGCGCGCCCATCGGCGTGCCGGCGTTCGTCGACACGAGGGTTTGCTGCTGTTCGGCGGTGAGCGCCATGACGGTCCGGTTCTCCTCAGCGTCGCGTTCGGGACGGGATCAGGAAGCGTTCGAGCTCGTTGAGCAGCACGGTCATCACGAAGCCGATGATCGCGATCGTGATGAGCCCGACGTACATCACGTTGACCTGCAGAATCTGCCAAGCGTTCCAAATCATGAAGCCGAGGCCGCTCTGCGCGCCCACCATCTCGGCGATCGCGATGAGGATCAGCCCGAGCCCCGCGCCCAGCTTCACGCCGGTCATGATCACCGGCAGCGCGCCCGGAAACGCGATCGTGCGGAACACGGCCCAGCCGCGCGCGCCGAAGTTGTGCCCGACGTCGAAGTAGATGCGGTTGATCTCGCGCACGCCGGCCGCGGTGTTGATGACGACGGGGTAGAACATGCCGATCGCGACCATCGCGATCTTCGAGGGCTCGCCCAAGCCGAACACCAGCAGGATCAGCGGCAAAATCGCGCTCTTCGGCACGGGGTACGTCGCGGAGATGAGTGGGTCGACGATGGCGTAGACCGGCCGGTAGAGTCCCATCGCGAGCCCGATCAGCAGCGCCGGCACGCCGCCGACGACGATCCCGATCGCAAGGCGCTCGAGCGTCGTGAGCGTGTTCGAGAGCAGCGTGCCGTTCGCGATCAGCGTGCCGAACGTTCCGGCGATCGACGAGGGCGCGGGAAAGAAGCGCACGTCGATCAGGTGCGCCTGCGCCGCAATCTGCCACAGCACGAACAGCGCGATCGGCGAAGCGACGCTGAGAATCCGGTCGCGCGTCGCTTCGCTCAGCCCGCGCCGCCTCCGCGCGGGCGACGCCGCGGTAGTGACGGGCGCCGCCGCGTCGACCCTCATGGGCTGCCCACCGTCGTGTCACCCTGAGCCTGTCGAAGGGTGAGAGATCCGGCGAGCCCGTCAGCGGGAATCTCGTCACGCAACTGCGCCCAGATGTCGTGGAAGAGCCGGCCGTACTCGGGCGTCGAGCGCAGATCGAGCACCGAGCGCGGGCGGGCGAACGGCACGTCGACGAAGGCCTTCGGCCGGCCGCGGTCGGCGCTCATGATCATGATCCGGTCGCCGAGCGTGACGGCCTCGTCGACGCTGTGCGTGATGAAGACGACGGTCTTCTTCGTCTCGTCCCAGATGCGCAGCAGCTCGTCCTGGAGCAGCGTGCGGTTCTGCTCGTCCAGCGCGGAGAACGGTTCGTCCATCAGCAGCACTTCGGGATCGCAGGCGAAGGCGCGCGCGATCGAAACGCGCTGCTTCATCCCGCCCGAGAGCTGGTGCGGGTACGCCTCGGCGAAGCGGCGCAAGCCCGTGCGGTCGAGATAGTGCCCGACGACCTCGTCGATGTGCGACTGCGAAGCGCCGCGCATCCGCAAGCCGTACTCGGCGTTGTGACGTACCGTCATCCACGGGAAGATCGACTCGCCTTGGAAGATCATCGCGTTCGCCGGGCGGTCGCCCTCGCTGCGCGCGATCGCGACACGGCCGGACGTCGGCTCGTCGAGGCCTGCGGCGATCCGAAGCAGCGTCGTCTTGCCGCAGCCGCTCGGCCCGACGATCACGAAAAACTCGCCCGCGCCCACCTCGAAGGTGAGACCGCCGAGCGCGACGTGCTCGCCGTCGCGCAGCGCGAAACGTTTCTCGACGTTCTCGAAGCGAATCTTCGCGGCGTTGCTCACGCCGGTTTGTATTTTCCGATCGCCTTCACCGCGGCGTCGACGAACGAGCCGTCGTGCACCGCATCCGCGGTGACGTTGCCGGTCACCAGCCCCTGCGCTTTGAAGAACGCGAGGTCTTTGCGCAGGCTGGCGAGGTTGACGCGGCCGTCGGGGTCGTTGCCGTTGGGCGTCGCCTGCTCGTAGATCGTGCGGTCCTTGACGGCGGTGTACTCGGTCAGGATGTCGATGATCTCGCGGCCGTTCTTGCCGGTGAGCGAGCCGTGGCCGGTGCGCTTGTCGCGCGCGAGACCGTCGTTGTAGAAGCGCACGGCCTTGATGTAGGCGACCATGAACTTCTTGCCGATCTCGTGGTTCTTCTTTGCGAGGTTGTTGCCGTACAGCAGCACCGCGAGCTGTTGCTTCGGATAGAACACGTCGTCGCCGGCATATCGCACGGCGTGGCCGCTGCGCACGGCGAGCGTCGCCGACGGCTCGGTGGTGAGGCTGGCGTCGATGCTGCCGCCCGCGAACGCCGCGACGTGGTTGGGGAAGCCGAGATACTCGTGCGTGACGTCGCCGTACGCTAGGTGCGCTTGCGAGAGCGCTTCGTTGAGCGTCGAGGACGTCGTGGTGCCCTGCGCGGGCTCCGCGACCTTCATCCCCTTGAGGTTCTTGTAGGTGAAGCGCTGCGCGAGATCGCTGCGCACCAGCAGCGGCATGTAGCCGAAGCCGTGCGGCGTCGAGCCTTTGTCGGCGACGATCTTGAGGTCGATCCCTTGCAGCACCGCGTTGTAGAGCCCGGCCGACGGCGCGCCGGCGGCGACGTCGAGCTGGTTCGCGCCGAGCGGCACGACCATCTTCGCCGCGGAGTCGAACGGCGTCCACTTCACGGCCAGGTTCTGCTCGCGGAAGAACCCTTTCTTGTCGCCGATGAAGAAGGGCACGTCGCTGCTCGCGTTCACCGTGCCGACGGTGACCAGCTCGTCGGCCCACGCGTACCGCAGGAACGCCGGCGCGCCGAACGCGGCGGCGGAGACAAGACCCGAGAACGTGCTGCGCTTCATCTGACGACCTCGTCGCGGAAACACCCCTTTACAGGGTGGGGGCGTACGCGTAGAGTGAATCCATTTCCTATCGCGAAACTGCATTTTGGAATGTGAAATGAGCCTGTCGCTGGAGAAGGGGCTGCGGCTCCTGAGATCGTTGAGCGAGCGCACCGAGGGTGAGTGGCACGGCCTCTCGCTCAAGGACATCGCGGCCGCGAGCGAGCTCGACAAGGCGACGGCGCACCGCCTGCTGCGTTCGCTCGCGAAGTACGGCTACGTGACGCAGGACGAGCGCGGCCGCTACGCGATCGGCGCCGCAGCCGTCGCGCTCGGCCGCGCAGCGTTCGAGTCGAACCGGTTGGTGCGCCGCACGCTGGCAATCATGCGCGCTCTGCACGCGTCGACCGAAGAGACGATCAACCTCGCCGAGCGCCACGACCTGAGCAGCGTGACGATCCACGAGATCCCGAGCACGCACCAAGTCCGCTTCACCACGCGCATCGGCGCCGCCGCGCCGCTCCACCTCGGCGCGAGTTCGCGCGCGACGCTCGCCTTCAGCGCGCCGCCGGTTCGCGAGGCCGTGCTCTCGCAGCCGCTCGAGCGCGTGACGGAGAACAGCATCGTCGAGCGCGCAGCGCTGGAGCGCGCGCTCGAGCAAGTGCGTAGCGACGGCTACGCAACGAGCTTCGGCGAGCGCGTCCCCGGCACGAACTCGATCGCCGTCCCGCTGCTCGCACCGGACGGCCACGCGATCGGCTCGCTCGCGATCCTGTGGCCCTCACGCGGGGCAGCCGTCGACCGCAAGCGCCGCGCAACGTGGCCCGCCATGATGCTCGAGCACGTCGGCGACGTGCAAGGGAGGCTCTGAAACGAGCTGCTGCGTCCGCCGTTCCGACGCTGCATCATAACACCTCACACCTTTTGGTATACGCGGATGCCCGAGCAACGTGCGCGCAAACGGGCTGATCCGCGCGTTGTCTTGAGCTTCATGCACGACGAGCTCGAACGCCGAGGCTACGCGATCCTCCCCGCGTTCCTTGATGCGGCCCAATGCGCGAAGCTGCGCGCGCGGTTCGACGACGACTCTGCGTTCCGCAGCACCGTGGTGATGGAGCGGCACGGCTACGGTCGCGGCGTCTATCGCTACTTCGCGTACCCGCTGCCACCGCTTGTCACCGAACTGCGCGAGCGCGTCTACACGCTGCTCGCTCCGGTGGCGAACGCGTGGGCCGAAGCGCTCGGCGAGACGGAGCGCTACCCCGCGACGCTCGAGGAGTTTCTCTCGCGCTGCCACGCCGCCGGGCAGACACGGCCTACGCCGCTAATGCTGCGCTACCGCGCCGGCGACCACAACGCCCTGCATCAGGACGTCTACGGCGACCTGGCCTTTCCGCTGCAGGCGACCGTGCTGTTGAGCGAGCCGGGTCGCGAGTTCGCCGGCGGGGAGTTCGTGCTGGTCGAGCAGCGGCCGCGCAAGCAGAGCCTCGCTCACGTCGTTCCGCTGAGCCTCGGCGACGCGGTGGTCTTCCCGAATGCCGTCCGGCCGGCGCGCGGGGCCCGCGGATGGTACCGGACGACGTTCCGGCACGGCGTCGGGGAGGTGCGGCAAGGCGAGCGGGTGACCCTGGGCTTGATCCTCCACGACGCCCGCTGAGGCGCGCGTAGAAGAAGGCGAGCGCTCGACATTTGGCATGCTTAGTTCCGGAGGACGCTGGGAATCTTACCAAGCATGGACCAGATGGAAAAACTTTCCGCCGTTCGAACGCGGCGATACAACGATTTTCCACGCACACCCGCCCAGGAAGGAAAACAGCCGGTGTCCGAGGCGGTCCTGCAGG
>DASZGA010000184.1:0-34377 GCA_035939295.1 Candidatus Elarobacter sp.
AGATTCGCCGCGTCACCGTGAGGCCGCCGTACACTCCGGCGATGAGCACGCAGGACGCGAAGAACACCGCCACGGGACGCTGCAATTCCGGCGGAGCGAGAATCGCCCATATCAATCCGGCCGCGAGGAACCCGTTGTACAAGCCTTGGTTGGCGGCGAGCGTCTTCGACTGCTCGGCGAACTCCGCCGTGGTTCCGAACGCCTTCAGCGTCCTCGGGCTCGTCCACGCGAACATCTCGAGGTACAGAAAGTACACGTGCTCGAGCGCGATCAGCGCGAGCAGCCCGAGGACCACGGCGTGCACGCGTGCGGCTCAGCCGACCAGGGCGGAACAGACGTCGTTGCGGGTGGTGCGCTTGATCATCGCGATGACGTCGTCGCCGCGCTGCAGGGTCGTGTCGCCGTTGGCGACCACCACGTCGCCGCCGCCGCGGTCGACCGCGATGATCACGCTCCCGCGCGGGAGAGCGACGTCGGCGATCCGCTTTCCTCGCGCCGGCGAGTCGTCGGCGATCCGCAGCTGCACCAGCTCCAAATCGCCGCGGCCGACTTTCGCCAGCGGCTCGAGATCGGTCGCGTTGACGCGGTCGTCGATCATCCCGAGGATCAGCTCGGTGGAAGAGATCACGGTCACCGGGCGGTCGGAGTCGAGCGACTCGAAGATAAGCTTGTTCTTCGGGTTGTTCACCCGTGCGATGCAGCGCGCTTTCGGGGAGTGCTTCTTGGTGATGATGCAGACCACCAGGTTGTCCTCGTCGTCGCCGGTGTCGGCGACGACGACGTCGGCGCGCTGCACGCCGGCCTGCATCAGCACGTTCGGATCGCAGCCGTCGCCGACGACCGCTACGTCGGTCTCCAGCAGGTTCGTCATCATCTGCGCCTTGCGCGCGTCCTTCTCGATGACCACGACCTCGTGCTGCTGCTTGATCAGACCGCGCGCGAGATACGTCCCGACTTTTCCGCCGCCGACGATAAGGATGAACATTCCGCGCTTACGCCGTCAGCCGCGTCTCGGGCCGCGCGGAAGCGAACGCCGCGGCGAACTGTGAGAGCGCGTCGGGCGAAACGATCGCGTTGATCTCGTCGCCCTCGCTCAGCACCTCGGTCGGCGAAGCGACCATCACGCTTCCCATCCGCCGGATCGCGGCGATGCGAATCTTCCCGTCGACCTCGACCTCGCTCACCTTCTTGCCGGCCTGGCCGCGCGAGACCGTCGCCACGAGCGACGACAATTTGCCGAAGTCGAACGACGGGCGGCTGGCGTACGCGACGTCCTGCAGCCGGTCGCGGATGATCTGCGCGCCGATCGTCGTCGGCGAGAACGTCTCGACGCCGAGCTCGCGGTAGAGCTGGCCGCGCGGCGGATCGTAGATCCGGCAGACGATCTTCGGGATGCGGAACATCTTCTGCGCGATCAGCGCAGCCATCACGTTGCGGTTGTCGCCGTCGGTCACCGCGACGAAGCCGTCGGCGCGCTCGGCGCCGGCCCGCTTGAGAACGTCGTAGTCGATCCCGGTCCCGACTTCGACTTGTCCGCCGAAGCGGTTGCCGAGCCTCTTGAAGGCGGCCGGGTTTTCATCGACGACGACGACGTCGTGCTTGTCGGCGACGAGGAGCTTCGCAAGGGTCGAGCCCACCCGCCCGCAGCCGACGATCAGGTATCTCATGGGGCGTCCTGCTGCTTCGTTGCTGTTGGGGTTGTTCCCGCGGGGAGGAGCGGGGTACCGCTCTGCGAACACGGGGGATTCGGTCCAAGCCCGCTACGGGGCGTAGCTCAGCTTGGTAGAGCGCTGCGTTCGGGACGCAGAGGTCACAGGTTCAAATCCTGCCGCCCCGACCAGAAAAGAGCCGGCCCGCTTAGACGGGCCGGCTTTCTGATCAGTGGTCGATGTAGAACGGCCGCTTGAATTTCGCGTACATGTCCTCGACGCGGTGCATCCAGAAGCCGCCGGGCTGACTGGTCGCGGTAAAGCCGGGAGCCGGATACGCCTGGCACGTCTGGTTGTCGTACCACTGCGAATGAAAGACCGTTCCGGGTCCCGGGATCACGCGCGCGGGCAGCGGGTCGGTGACCCAGAGCCAGGCGTGCACCGCGGAGATCGTCGGGTACGAGCCGCCGCCTTCGAGGGTGACCGCGGCGTAGCGCTTCGCCAGCGGCGGCCAGGCGATCGACTGGAACAGCGTGTTCCCGCTGCAATCCGGCGTCGTGAAGAGCGTGTTGCTCCCGCCGGGCTGGACGAGACCGTAGAGCGCGTCCGGGGTCGCATGGAGCAGGACGGCGTCACCGCCCTTGAGGCGGTACGCGATCCACCCGATCATCGGCTGTCCGCCGTAGCTGTTGTCGTACGAGATCAGGTCGCCGACCTCTTTGCCGTTCTTGTCCCACACTTTCTCGCGGCAGCAGTGCGCGGCAGGCGGATGCGCGCGAACGCCGTCGCTGAAGCCGGGGTTGATGAGGACGGCGGGGTTCTTCGCGGGTGCGGCCTGCACCAGCGCCGCCGCGCCGACGACGATCACGAGCACGGAGAGCAGGGTCGTTCGCATGCGATGCCTCCTTAGACGAGCATAGACCGCCTGCTTGAGACGAGCATAGACCGCCTGCTTGGCTCCCCGCGGACGAGCGCCTGTCGGGATCGAGCGTATCCGGGAGGTCCCGGCACGGAGCGGGGCCAACGGCCCGCCGTTGTTCTCACGATTCAGTCCAGCCGCTCGCCGCGTGCTGCGCGCCGCCGAACAAGAGTGCCGCAACCACAACCATTACTACGTGGGGGCGGAGCACATGCTGTACGCGCTGCTCGAAGAGCATGACGGCAGCGTCGATGCCCTGCTGGCGGCCGACCGCGTCGAGCCGGCGGACGTCCACGCCGAGGTGAAACGCGCGCTCGGCACCGGCGAAGGGCGCACCTGGGAGGGGATCCTGGTGACACCGCGCGTCCGCAAGATAGTAGAGATCGCCGAACGGCTCGCCGGCGACCGCGAGATCGAGCCGATCGACCTGTTCGAAGCGATTCGCGCCGAAGGCGGCGGGCTCGCAGCCGACATCTTGAGGCGCGCATGGAACACCTGAGTCAGATCTTTCACGATCTCGTCGTTCACCTTGGGTACCCGGGGCTATTCGTCGTGATGTTCCTCGGCAACATCGGGACGCCGGTCGGGACCGAGGTCGTGATGCCGACCGCCGGCGCGCTCGCCGCGCAAGGACATTTCCCGTCGTTTGCGGGGCTTCCGGCGTGGGTGCTGGTGGCCATCGTCGGGACGGTCGGCGAGATCTGCGGCGCGACGACGCTCTACGCGGTCGGGCATTTCGGCGGGCTGCCGTTCGTACACCGGTACGGGAAGTACGTCGGCTTCAAGGAGCGCGAGCTCGGACACGTTCAGGCGTTCTACCGCCGCTTCGGAAACTGGGCGGTCTTGCTGGCACGCTTCGTTCCGTTCGTGCGCGGCGTCGCCTCGCTGCCGGCCGGTCTGGCGCGGATGCCGCTCGCGCTGTTTCTCGCGTTCACCGCGCTCGGCTCGCTGATCTTCTGCTTCGGGCTCGCGTACCTCGGCGAGATCGCCGGGAAGAACCTCGACACGATCCTCCCCGCGCTGCACAAGGCCGGGCTCGCGATCCTGGTCGTGGTCGTGGTGCTGATCGTGGGCGCGATCGTGTGGTGGCGGATGCGCTCGAAGAAAGACGCTGCCGCGGACGACGCTGCCGCGTAGACGCACCCGGCTCGGCGGTTCTATCCCCGTGCCTGTGAGGCCACTTCGGCGCGGCGGGGGCGAGCGCTCTCCTCGCCGCGCAACACGTCGAGCGAGCGAGGCGTGCTCTGTCCTTCGACCTGCCGCGCCGCGAGAAACGCGTGATGCGGATCCAGCAATTCGTGGTCGATGCGACCGAGCTCGGGCCTGCCGAGCAGGTAGCCTTGTATCCCGCGCACGGTTCCGAAGTCCGCACCCTTTGGAGTGTGCGCATCGCGCACGAAGTCGAGCATCTCCGTCGTCTCGATCCCTTCGGCGATCAAGTAGCTTCTGGTCTCGCGCGCGATCGCAATGATCCCCGCGAGCACTCCGCGCGCTTCCTGGTTTTTCATCGCCTCGACGACCAGCAGACGATCGATCTTCACAAAATCGAACCGCACCTTGCTCAAGATCTCCAGCCCGGCGTGTCCGCTTCCGGTATCGTCGAGGGCGATGCGGATGCCGAGCGCGCGCAACGCGGCGGCGCGCTTGGCGACCATTGAGGGATCGTCGATACGGCGCTCGGTCAGCTCGATCACGATCTGCTCGGGAAGCAGACCGGCCGCTCGTACCGTGTCGACGAACGCGCGCGGATCGAATTCGGCGTGCGCCAACGAGGCCGGCGAGTAGTTGATGAAGATCACCGAGCCCTGCGGCAAGTTCACGGCCGCCTCGAGCGCCTTGCGCGTGCAGAGCTCGTCGAGCTCCGGAAGCTGCCGGAGGCGCTGTGCGACGTCGAACGCCTCTTGCGGGCCGGCCAAGCCGAGCTCGGCGCTTGGGCGCGCCAGCGCTTCGAAGCCGAGCGGCAGCGTGCTTTGCACGTCCCAGATCGGCTGAAACGCCGTGCTCACGAGCTCTTGCGCGATCATCTTGCGAACGACATCGGCTTTGCGCGGAGAGAAGACGTTCACGGTGCCGCTGATGTTCTCGAAGCACACGGTCTGGTTGCGCCCGCAGCGTTTCGCTTCGTACAGTGCGGTGTCGGCGAGCTCGTAGGACTCCGCATCGAGCTGTTCGCCGGCGAGGTTCACGTAGCCGATGCTCACGGTGGCGCCGAGTCCGGAATCGCGGATCTCGGCCTGCAGCCGTCCCAGCGCGATGACGGCCGCGTCGGGATTGGTTTCGACCAGCAGCAGCGCGAACTCGTCACCGCCGATGCGATAACCGCGATCCTCTTGGCGCATGCGGCGGAGCCGGTCGCCGACTCGGGCCAAGACGGCGTCGCCGTGCGAGTGCCCGCCTTTGTCGTTCACGGCCTTGAAGTCGTCGACGTCGATCAGCGCCAGCACCAAAGAGTGATCATGCCGTTTGGCGCGCGCGATCTCGCGCTCGAAATCATCGTAGAATGACCGGTTGTTGCCGAGTTTCGTGAGGTTGTCGGTCAGCGCCGCTTGCTCGAGCGCGGCCAGCGTTGCGGCCGACGCGGCGTCCGCCCAGCGTTTGTAGCGCCGGAGCAGCACGGCGAACCCGGCCATCAGCGCGAGGCCGATGACCGTGACCGCTGCAATAAGCTGCTGCAGCAGCCGCGAGAACCGTTGGGCTTTGGCCTCCTCGGCGACGCCCGCTTTGAACGACACTGCCGAGAGGATGTCGAGTCCGCGCTGGATCGCGCTGACGTTGGGCCGAACCATCTCCGTCGCGACGTTCTGCGCCCATGTCGGATCACCGGCGGCGAGGGCGTCGCTGATGGAGCGGCTGTCGGCGACGAACGCCGCATGGCGCGGCATCAGCGTCTCGATCACCGGCTCCCGCGCGGCCCAGCCGTCAGCGGTGACCTCGCCCTCTACGGCCTCGAACGTGCGGGTCGCCTGAACGAATGCGGCCGACGGCGTGGCGCGCTGCAGCCGTACCTGCAAGAGGAGCTCGGCGTATTCCCGGTCCAACGCCGTTCCCATCTCGCTCGTGTCGGCGGCGTGCTCGAAGCTGTTCGAGACGATGCTGCCGCTCTGCTGACTTCGCGCGAGCGCAAAGATGCCGAAGCTGCCGATCGCGACGATCACGGCGAACATCACCACGACGTAGAGCCGATTGAAGACGTCGGCGCGGGCGGCATGGGACGTCGCCCGCGTGAACGGCGTCCGCACCACCGTGGAAAAAGCATTTGCAAGTCTACCGGTCGTCATACGTCCACCGTATCAGCGAGCGGTAACGGGCGAAGGTCTCGCGGCGGGTCTGAGATGAGCTCGCGTCTGTGGGTGAGCACCGAGCTCGTCATAGAGGAGCAGCCGAATCGGCGCGTTTCGCGCGACCTGCCAGCCGGCGCGCTGCGCCGCTCGATCGAGGGCGCCGCCGCGGTGCACGAGCATCGCGTCGATGCCGTAGCGCCGCACGGCCGGTTCCCAACCCGGGCGCACGTGGACGATCGCGTCGTACTGGTTCCACACCGAAGGCGGATACGGGTCCGCGCGGCCGTCCACGAACACGCTGATACGGCCGGTGTCGACGGCGGGGCCGCACCAGGCAAAGTTCTCGCATAGCAACCGGTGCGGGCCGGGCAACTGCGCCAGCTCCGCGATCGCCGCGAGCGGGCGATTGTCGTGCGCGCCACGCGCAGCGAGCGCCGTGACGCTCGTGGCCGCGCAGAAAACGATCGCCGCCGCCGCCGCAACGGCGCGGCTCGGAAATTGGCGCAGCGACGCCAGCGACGGGAGAAGCTGCGTGAGCGCCAGCGCGGCGAGCGGCGCGCAGGCGATCGCCGCCAGCGGCACGCTGCGCACGGCGGACAACGCGAGATAACACAGCGGCAATGCGAGCACGACGGCGCGCCGTGGCGCGCGCCGCGCCGCGGCAGCCGCAAGCGCGAAGAGCGGGAGCGCGCCGAGCACGAACGCCGCATCGGTGAGCGCGGTTGGCCGCCACTCGCCGATCCAGTGCCGGATGGGGCTGTGCACGAGCTCGAGCGCGTAGAGCGGGAGCTGCACGCCGAGCGGCGTCGCGCAGATCGCGAGCGCACAACACGCTGCGAGCGCGCCGTCGCGCAGCGCGCCGGGACGATCGCCTTGCAGCATGGATCCGAGCGCGGCCGCTGCGGCGAGCACGGGCGCGACCGCGGCGGTGGCGTGGAAGTTCGCCCAAACCGCCGCGATGACGACCGCGGCCCAGCGGTAGCGCGGCGGCAGCTCGAGCGCGAGCAAGAACGCCGCCAGCATAGCCCAGCCGACGACTTGCGCGCGGACGCCGAACGACTGCGCCATTGCGGCATCGGTGAACACCAAGACGATCGCTACCGCGACCGGATGGGCGCCGTACCGCGCGCAGCGCACCGCGACGAGTGCGAGCGCGACCACGGCGCACGCACCGACCAGCAGTGCGAACATCCAGCCGAGGCCGTGCGACGACATCGCCGCGAGCAGCGTGGAGAACAGCCATTCCTGCGGAACCCACGGCGCGCCGACCGCTGCGAAGGACTCCGCGCCGAGGCTGTGAGGGAGTCCGCCGCTCAGGATGCGCGCGCCCAGCCAGTGCTGCCAGCCCAGGTCCCCGTCGGACGGCGGAACGAGGACGGCGCCGGTAACGTGCGCCCCTGCGAGCGCTGCCAGCACGACGCCCGGGATCGCCCAACGCCCGATTGCGCTAGTCGAGCACAAGCACATCGCCCCGGAGTACGTCCCGTTCCGAAGACGTGCCCAGCTGTACCGAGCTGTGCGCGCGAGCGCAGTAAATCTCGGGCTGATTCGGAGCTCGCCGTAAATGCAGCGCGATGACGCGGTTCGACGCGTCGAGAAAAACGATGTCGATCGTGGAGCGCATCCCGAACGTGTCGACCGCCGTGCAGCGGTCGAGCCAAAGACCTGCGTCGCTGCACACGACGTCCCATGAGAGAAGCCGCAGCTCGCGTTCGCCCGGCGTTTCCGCGACCCGCACGTAACGGGCCAAGACCGCGCCGGTGCGCAGATTGCGCAACACGCGCGTGCCGTTACGCGAGCGCATAGTCGCTCGCGGGACGCGGCCGCAGGGCTGCGAGGCGGCGCTCCGTGAGGAGCTCGTGCTCGTGCACGAACGAGAGCGGGAGCACGTTGGCCGTCATTGCCGTATGCTCGCTGCCGACGGTAACGCGCGAGGGTCGTCTCGAACGCACGTCACGCGGCTCCGTGTACTGCCAGCACGACGGCGACGCCGGCGGCGAGATACGGCGCGAACGCAATCGGCGTCGTTCGCCGTCCGCGAACCGTGGCGACCGCGACGGCGCCGAAGCACGCGAGCGCGAACGCCAGCAGCGCGGGCTGCGCTCCGAGGACGGCGGCGCCGAGCGCGACGAGCTTGACGTCGCCCCAGCCCATGCCGCGTCCGTGCGAGACGAGTGCGGCCAGGCCGAACGGCGCCGCGACGAGCGCGACCGCGAGCGGCGCGCTCCATTGGTGCAGCAGCAGATCGCCGGCGAGCAGCGCGCCGAGGGGCGCCAGCGTAAACGCGTCCGGGACCAGCCCGTAGCGCACGTCGGCATAACAGATTCCCGACAGAGCGATCGTCACCAAGCACGCCAGCGCCAGCTCCGGAAGCGCGATCCCGCGTGCCGCCATCGACAGGCCCGCCAATGCTGCGGCGCACACGATGATGCCGATCGCAGGGCGCCCCGGCGCCGGTCCGTCGGCAAAGGAGCGCGCGTGCGCGGTGACGAGGCGCGCGAGGAACGTGCCCAGATAGGCGAGCGCCGCGAGCAATCCGGCATAGGATAGGTACGTCGCCATGACGGACGTCATCGTGCGTAATAGTCCGCGGCGACGGCGCCGAAGATCATCACGAAAAGCGCGGGGAGTACGAACAGAGCCATCGGCAACACCATCTTGACCGGGAGTGCGGCGGCTTTTTCTTCCGCTTTGAGGACGCGTCGCTCGCGAGACTCCGTCGAGAGGCCGGTGAGGACCGTGGAGAGATTCGCACCGAGCCGCTCGGCTTGGATCAAGGCGCGAACGAACTGGGTGATCTCTTCGTTGTGCAGGCGCTCCACGAGGGCGCGCAGTGCGTCGGTGCGCGCGCGGCCGTGCCGAATCTCGCCCAGCATACCGTGCAGCTCCTCGGAGAGCGGGCCGCTGACCGCGTTTGCGACGTGGGCGAGCGCGGCGTTGAGCGCGAGACCGGCGCGCACCGTGCTCGCCAGCGTGTCGAGCAGATCCGGCAGCGCGCGCGAGATCTCGCTGTTGCGCCGCTTGATCGCGCTACCCAGGCGCGAGTACGGCAGATAGCCGCCGGCGCCGGCGAAGCCGAGCACCAAACCGGATCCGATGATGACGCCGGGATGCATCAGCCATGCCAACGCGATCCCGGCCGTCAAGCCGAGACCGGCCCCGCCGACGCAGCGCGCGAGAAACGTGCTCGGGATCGCTTCGGACCAGCCCGCTTCGAGAAAACGAGCGCGCAACCGGCCGAGATCCCGCGCGTCGACGACGCGCTCGGTCAGCGCCTGTCCGCCGCTCGCGCGGCGTTCCAGGTCGTTGACGATGCGCCGGGCCGGCGAACGGCGCGGCAGCGCGAGCACGAGCCCGAAGATGCTGGCCATCGCCAGCGCCGGCAGCGCCACAACCAAAGGGTTCATAGCTCCACCTTGAGCATCTTCATGATGATGACCGTCGCCAGCGTCTCGAGCACGACGACGACCGCGAGCGAGATCTGGCCGATCGTGGTGAAGAGCAGCGCGTGCCCCATATGCCGCTGCGTCAGCGCGAGAAAGATCCCGACGCCGATCGGCAGCGCCAAGATGACATAGGCGCTCATCCGTCCCTCGGCGGTGAGCGCTGCGACCTTGCGCGCCAGCGTGCGGCGCGCTTTGATCGTGTCGCCGACGCTGTCGAGCAAGTCCGCGAGGTCACCGCCGGTCTGCGACTGCACGCGGATGGCGCGCACCGTCAGCGCCAGCTCGCTGCTCGGCATCCGATCCGCCATCTCGTCGAGCGCGTCCAGAATGCTCATCCCGAGATTGGTGGCGCCGACGACGCGCATGAACTCGGCCTTGGCGGGATCGTCCAGCTCCTCGGCGACGACGAGCAGCGCCTGCCGCAAGCTGAGTCCGACCCGCAGCGAGCCCGCGGCCATGCGCAGCGCGCTCTCGAGCTGCGGCATGAACCTCTTCAGGCGCCGTCCTCGTTCCCACTTGCCGCGCATCGTCGCGACGTTCGCCGATTTGCCGCGCGCGGTGGCGGGCAGCGCGGCGACGCGCGCGAGGATCGTGCGCACGCCGCGCTGCGCGCGTTCGGCGACGCCGATCCAAAGTAGGGCCGCGGCTCCTGCGAAGCCGATGACGATCGCGAAAGGGGCTGCCGCGGCGATTACCACCCGTTGCCGGCCGATACCATCGTCGCGAGCTCGCCGCGGTCGAACGTGATGCCGAGCTCGTCGAAGCGCGTGAAGCACTGCGGCTGGACGCCGCTGAAGCGGAAGTCGCCGATCACTTTGCCGTCCTCGTTCATCCCGCGCTGCTCGAAGGAGACGATCTCCTGCATGGTGATCACGTCACCCTCCATCCCGACAACCTCCGTCATGCTCATGATCTTGCGCGAGCCGTCGCGCAGCCGAGCGGTCTGCACGATCAGGTCAACCGCACCGGAAATCTGCTCGCGGATCGCGCGAATCGGCAGGTCGAAGCCGGCCATCATCACCATTGTCTCGATGCGCGAGAGCGCTTCGCGCGGTGCGTTGGCGTGGACTGTCGTCAGCGAACCGTCGTGCCCGGTGTTCATCGCTTGCAGCATGTCGAGCGCCTCGCCGCCGCGGCACTCGCCGATGATGATGCGGTCGGGACGCATGCGCAGCGAGTTCCGCACCAGGTCGCGGATCCGGATCTCGCCTTTGCCTTCGATGTTGGGCGGCCTCGACTCCAGCCGAACGACGTGCTCTTGGCGCAGCTGCAGCTCGGCGGCGTCCTCGATGGTGACGATGCGCTCGCCGCCGGGGATGAAGCCCGAAAGGATGTTGAGGAACGTGGTTTTCCCGGAGCCCGTTCCGCCGCTGACGACGACGTTGAGCCGCGCCTCGATCGCGGCGCGCAGCAGGCTGACGACCTGCGGGGAGACGGCGCCCAGGCGCACGAGGTCTTCGATCTCGAGCTTGCGCGTCCCGAACCGGCGGATCGACACGGTGGCGCCGTTCAGCGCGAGCGGCTCGATGATGACGTTCACGCGCGAGCCGTCGGGCAGGCGCGCGTCCACCATCGGCGACGACTCGTCGATGCGCCGGCCGAGCGGTGCGATGATGCGCTCGATGACCAGCCGGAGTTGCTGCGCGCTGGCGAAGCGTTTCGTCGTGAGCTCGAGCTTGCCGCGGCGCTCGACGAAGATGCGGTCCGGGCCGTTGACCATGATCTCGGTCACGTCGGGCTGTGCCATCAAGTCTTCGAGCGGGCCGAGCCCGAGCGCTTCGGCGATGATCTCTTCGCACAGCGGCGCGATCGCCTCGATCGAGAGGTCGTCGGAATGTGTCGTCACCAGCCGGCGGACCGTCGTCGAGACCTTGTCGCGGAGCCGGCCGACGCGGTCGGCATCCGACATCGTCGCCGCGGTCACGGCATCGATCTCGTCGCCGAGGGCGGTGTGGATCTCCGCTTTGATCGTGTTGATCGTTGCGCTGCGCGAACGCGCGCCGCTGGCCGCGATGGTGTCCTGGAGCGTTCGCTCCTCGCGCCGCATCTCGTCGCGGCGCTTGTCCGAGCGCCGCTCGCCGAGAGGCGTGTTCGATATCAACAGGCCGGCGCCGGTTTCCGTGACGGGGATCGCTCCGACATAGTGCGCGAGCGCGGCGATCGCCTTGGGGAAGTTCCGATCCGACCGGTGAGGGATCTCCGCTGCGACGGCGACGCCGAGCAGGCGTTCGATCTCGCCGCGCCCGAGCTCGGCGGAGCGAGCTTCGCGATGGTTGACGACCGCGGCGATGCGCGTGTGATCGACGTTCGGCAGTGCATCGGTGATGAAGCTGCGCGCGCTCGTCACGCCGAGCAGCGTCGGCTCCGCGACGATCAAGAAGCGCGACGTGCGCGAGACCAGCGGCTGGAGTGCGCCCGCGAACGGTTGCGGCACGTCGACGACGATCGTCTCGCATCCGCCGAGCGCCGCGTTCAGCTCCTCGACGGCCTTGGCGCGCAGCGAGAACGACGAAACCAAGTCGTGCACGAGCTCCGCGGCGCGGAAGCCTTCGACCTCGGCGACGGAGACGCCGTCCGGGTTGCGGTTCTCGTCGAGCGCGCGCACGGCGTCGAGCATGACGGCGAGGTTGCGGCGGCCCGTCAGATCGGCGTCGACCATCGCCACCTGTTGCGAGCGCCGCAGCGTGCGGGCCACCTCGAGCGCGACGGTGGTGGTCCCCGAGCCGCCTTTCGCTCCGATGAAAGAGATGACGCGGTTGCTCATGAGCCGGCTTTCGGCGTTGAAGCGTGCTCTTCGATGATCTCCGGACCGCTGCGCGGCGCGGGCTTCGAACGAACGGCGGCCGGCGCAGGCCGTTGCGGCGGAGCGGCGGCCGGCGGTGCGGCGGCCGGTGGTGCGACGAGGGTGATCGGCGGCGCAACCGGCGTTACCGGTACGCGTGGAGCTGCCGCGACGGGGAGGACGAATCGTTCGGGCGCAACGGAGCCGACGGGATCCTGCGGCGACCGCAGCGCGAGCCGAAGCGTTGCGTTGACGTCGGCGCTCGCAAGCACGTCGGCCTGCGCGGGCGTAACCGCGAGCGTCACGGTGGTAAGGTTCGCGGCGTCTTGCTGCGCGGGTTGCGCGGGTTGTGCTGCCGGCTGCGAGGTGACCTCCATCTGCGTCCCAGAGGCGAGCACCAGCGCGCCGTAGATGATCGTACGGCCTTGCGGCGTTTCGTCGGCGACGCGCGGCGGAACGGCGATCACGTCGACGCGATCGCCCGGCTGGATCAAGCCGCCCACCGCTTTGACGCGGTCGATGCCGATGCTGACGGCGCGCATGCCGCGCTTGAGCACGACGGCCAAAGCGATGCTCTGCGGGCGGCCGATGCGCGAAGCGGTGATGGTCGAACCGGCCGGCATCGAGACGAGCGAGATGAGTCCGACCGCCCTGTTCGCCTCGACCACCGCGCCCGGCTCGACCTGCGAGATCGGGCGGGAGACGCGCTTCAGCATCGACACGTCGATGGTGACGCGCGCCGGGATGTCTTCCTTGGCGACGAGGATGCGCGCTTGCGGCTCGGCCTGGGCCGCTTCGCTGCGGCTCACGGATGAGACGTAGTTCAGCGTAATGAAGCCGGTCGCGGCAGCGATGACGGCAGCGATGACGAGGGTGGTGCGCGGTGGCATCTTCATAGCAGTTGCATCACAGGGAAGCGGAGTGAGAGGGTGGTGAGGATCGTTCCGAGCGCGATCGCGATGGCATAGGGAACGGTGGCCTTCTTGTGGGCGAGGGTGACGACGCGCGTCCGCACGAGGACGTCGATCGCCACCAGCGCTTCACGCGCCGACATGCGGCGGGTGAAGAAGAGCGTGACGAGGGCGACGAGTCCGCCGCAGGCTCCGGTGAGGAGCAGGAACGCGAAGCAGGTCGGCATTCCGAACGCTGCCGAGACCGCGGCGATGAGCTTGACGTCGCCGCCGCCGAACCAGCCCTTGGCATGAACGAAGGTGCCGATGACGAGCGCGATTGCCATCGCGCCGAGACCGTTCGCCACCGAGCCCCAGCCCTGATGGCTCCGCTCGATGACGATCCCGGCAAGGATCGCGAGCGGAATCAGGTTGGGGATTCGGCGCGTGACGGTGTCCGACGCGGCCGCGATGATGCACGCGCCGAGCACGAGCCCGAGCAGGGCGGTGGACGGCGCGGTCATCATTACAGCGCGTTCGCGGCGGTGTTGAGCTTGGTGTTGATCTTGCCGCCGAGCGCGGTGACGCCGGCGATGCAGACGATCGCGATGAGCGCAACGATGAGCGAGTACTCGACCATGGTCGCGCCGTCATCGTTGCGCAACATGGAAACGAATGAGTTGAACATATGTGGGGTGCATCCAATCGGGAGGGAGTGTCGCGGCGCTTGACCCGACCGGGTTGCGTCGCTTAGGCCCACACTACCGAGCCGGCGTAACGGCGCGGTGTCGCCGCTGCTTGCTCGTGAGGAAACCGGCCCGTTACCGGGGTGCGGATGATGAGTGCCATGCACCGCATATTGATCGCTACCGGCTTGCTGGCCGTACTCGGCACCCTCTCGCCTGCGAGCGCAAGCACGAGCGTGCTGCGCACCGTCAGCGTACAAACCGGGCACACCACGGTGCTCGACGAACCGGCGGTCGCACGCATCGCGGTCGGCGACAGCAACATCGTCTCCGTACGAGCGGTCGGTGACCGGCAGCTCCTCGTCACCGGCCTTGCGCCCGGTCACACGACCGTGCTGATATGGACGAAGGGGCGACGAGACGAGTACCAGATCGAAGTCACCGAAGACACCGCCGACCGCTTGGCGGCGATGATCCAATCGGCGGTGCCGTTCCACGGCGTCGTCGTGCGCGCGTTCGACCGTTCGCTCGTCGTTCGCGGAACGGTCGAGGACCCGCGCGAGCTCACGCAGCTGAACGACATCCTGGCGCGTTTCGACAAACTCGCCGCGGCCCGCAAGTACGCGGTCGTCAACGCGGTGACGGTCGCGCACCCGCTCGGCGCGCTGCAAGACCGGATCGCCGCCGCTGCGGGCCCGGACGTGCGGATCGACTCCGACGGCAAAGGCGGTTTGATCGTCAGCGGTCCGGTCCACGACCGGACACGTGCCGAATGGATCTTGGCCCGAGTGCGCGGTCTCGCCGCGCCGTATCTCACCGCGGACGGGAAAGTGATCGACCGGCTCGAGGTCGAGACCGTCTCGCAAATCGAGGTCAAGGTGCGAATCTTCGAGGTTTCCAAGACCGCGCTCGATCAGCTCGGCGTGCGGCTGCAGTCGGCGACGCCGAACGATCCGGTCAACCCGTCCAGCTTCGCGCTCGCAGGGCCTTCGTTCCCGATCGTCGAGACCGCGACAAACGTCGGGCGGGCACTGACGCTCGGAGCATTCGTCCGCACGACGCGTCTCGCGCCGACGCTGGACCTGCTCGTGCAGCGCGGCGACGCGAAGATGCTTTCCGAGCCGAACCTCGTCACGCTCCCCGGAACGACCGCGAGCTTTCTCGTCGGCGGTGAGATCCCGATCCCGTTCTCCACGGGTCTCGGGCAGACCAGCATCATCTACAAGGAATACGGCGTCCGCCTCAACGTCACGCCGACACTCCTGGGCAGCGGCGCGATCGAGGCGAAGCTGACGCCTGAAGTCTCCGATCTCGATTTTCAGAACGGCGTCGTCACCGGAGGCTTCGTGCTGCCGGCGCTGCGCACGAGCCGCCTCACGACGGACGTCATCACCCAGTCCGGCGAGAGCATCATCCTGGGCGGCATGATGCGCCACGTCGAGGAGCGCACGATCCAGAAGATTCCGCTGCTCGGCGACCTCCCGATCATCGGCAAGCTCTTTCGCTCCACGCGGTACCAGTCGTCGCAGACCGATATCATCTTCGTCATGACGCCGACCGTCGTGACCAAGTGAGATGGTTCGCCGCACTGCTCGCCGACGAGTCCGGCGCGACGATGGTGGAGTACGCGCTGGTCAGCGCCGTGCTTTCCTTGGCGATGATCGCCGCCTTGACCGCGATCGCGGCGGAGTGCGGCACGCGGCTTTCGGCGACCAGCGGTAAGCTGACGACGCTCGGGACGAATCCGACGTGAGCTGCGGCACCCGCGGCAGCGCGCTGACGGAGACGGCGCTGACCATCGGCGTCGTGATGACGGTGCTGTTCGGAACCGTGCAGCTCGGGATTCTCGGCTTCACGCAAACCGCCGGCGACGGCGCCGCGTTCGTCGCCGCGCACACCTACTCGCAGAACCCGACGCGCGGCACGAGCTACGCCGTCTCGGCCGCGACCGGCGCATTCACCAAGATCCCCGCGAGCGCGATCGCGGTCACGACGCTGAGCGGCCTCGTCACGGCGAAGACGGCGACGACGGTCGCGGGGATCGATGTTCCCGGTGCGCCTGCCGCGATCTCGCTGCTCTCGAGCGCCACCGAACACATTCCGAACGCGGCCGGGGCATCGCCCGGCGGATTCTCGGTGACCGCGACGCTGAAGAACTATCGTGACGCGTGGGGCGTCGCGAACAGCGCGCATCCGCTGGTCGTCGCTCAGACGCTGGGTGCGGGGACCCTCGGCAGCCCTCGCTTCACCGAGTGGGAGTGCCGCCAGGCATACTATTCGACGCTCTCGTTTCCGACCCGCCGCCCGACCGGCTACTTCGTCGCCGGGCCGTATACGAACTGGGATGCGAGCTGGTTCTACAGCCCGCTGGAGGACATCTACGAATGGGACGCAGGTGCGCCGTGCGACCTCGCGGCGTGATGTGCGCTCACGGCGAGCGCGGGCAAACGCTGCCGCTCTGGACGCTTGCCATCGCCGCGACGCTGACCGTCCTGTTCTTCGTCACGAACTACGCCAATGTCGTGCGCTGGAACGTCCGGGCGCAGAACGCGGCCGACAGCGCCGCCGCGGCCGGGATCGCGACCGACGCCAACATGTACAACCAGGTCTCGACGCTCGAGTACGCCGCGACCATCGAGGAGACGCGCATGCGTTATCTGATTCAAGCGATCACGAACACGGTCAACTATCCGGCCAGCTGCGGCAGCTCGTGCGACGCCTACTACGTCACGCTCGTGAACGCGTACAACAGCTCGTCGAACGGCTACACGCAGATCACCAACGCGATGAAGCTCGCCGACCAAGCGAACGTGGGCGGGCTGAAGAACAGTCCGGACAAGGCGGTCGGACTCGCTTCCACGAGCTGCGCCCTCTTCGACTGCGCGTTCGCCTACACCGGCACCTACAACGCGGCGGCCGAGACGGTCGACGTCGTCGCGTGCAAGAAGATACCATATTTGAGCCCCGCGCTGTTCGGCTTGGGCTCGACGGCGACGTTTACCGCGCTCGGCCGCAGCGTTGCGACCATCGCCCCGATCAGCGAGGCGTTCGGACCCGGCAACGTCAACCCGAAGACGGGGACGCCGTTCCAGCCCGACGAGTCGCCGACGGGAACGAATGCGGACTACGTCGTGAGCTACAAGACCGTCACGGCGAACCTCACCTGGTACGTCCCGGGGACGACGCGCCCGACGGCGCTCGCGCCCGGATACGCGTGCTCGTGATGCACGCGCAACGCGGCAACGCGCTCTTCGAGACGGTGCTCTTCCTGCCGGTCGCGCTGGTCGTGATGTTCGCGGTCTTGTATTTCGCGCGTTTCGGCGTGCTCGAGGAGCGCGCGCAGGGAGCGGTGCGCTACGGTGCGGCCGTGTCCTACGAGTCGGCCTCCAAGTACAGCGCCGCGGACATCTACGACGCCGTCGCGCTCCATGCGCCGGCGGCCACGGCGTGCACTGCCGGCGTCGCCGCCGACACGGTAACCGTTCTGGGCGGCACCGGGCCGAGCGGCAGCGCGCGGCCCTTCTGGCAGCCGGATCACGCCGCGGCCGCGACCTGCACCGGCACGACCGCGAACCTCGGCGGTGCGTCCTGGGCCGCGTACAACTACATCATGGTGACGAAGCACTCCGTCAGCGCGTCGATCGACGTCCCGGCCTACATCACCTCCGTGCTCGGAACGACGGGCAACGTCTCGGCCTCGCTGGGCTACGCTCACGCCGATCCGCCCAGCACGATCATGTACTGCTTGAGCGGGGTCGCATCGGCCGTGTCGGCGGCGCTGAACGTGAGCTACACCGGAGGCAGCTGCTAACCGACGTCGAGCAACTGCTTGAGCTCGGCCGAGGGCTCGACGTCGAGCTCCGAGCGCAGCAGCGCCTTGTACGCGCGGTAGTCCAGGATCGCGGCGCTGCGATCATTCGCTGCGATGTGCGCCCTGATCGCGATCTGGCGAGCGCTCTCGTCGAGCGGATCGAGCTTCGTCAGCGCTTGGGCGATCCCGAGCGCGCGGACGTGATCGCCCTCGTCCAGCGCGCGCGCGGCGATGAAGGCCCCGACTTCGTGCGCCGCCGCCGCCAGCGTCTGCTCGACCGGTTCGAACCACTCCCAGTCGGCGAACGACGCCGGCCGCCCGCGCACGAGCGCGTCGAACACCGTCCGGAGCCGCGGGGCGTCCTCCGGCGGCAACGCGTCGCGGCGCATTCGGTCGAGGACGCGCTGGAGCCAGCGCAGATCCACCTCGACTTCCGGCGCGAGCGCGTAGCCGCCGCGAGAGACGACGATCGCGCCGGGTGCGCCGAGTTGCTGGCGCGCGCGGTGGACGCACATCTTGAGCGCGTTGTACGCGGATTCGTCTTGCAAATCGGGCCACAAACGGTCGACCAGCCGGTCGCGCGCGACCGGGTGGCCTTCGACCGCGAGCGCGAGCAGCAGCGCGAGCACGCCCTCGGAGACGTCGATGCGATCTTCGCCGCGCGATACCGTGCCGTCGGCGAGCGCGACGAGCAGCGGAGCGTCCTGCGCGGCGACGGCGACGATCGAGGCGCGATGGCGCAGCCGGTTCACGAGCGGCGCGAGCATCCCGCGCACCTCGCCGCGTTCAGCCAGCGCGGCGACCGAGTCGCGCAGTGGAGTCGACTCGATCGAATCGCACAGCGCGAGCGCCTCGCGCAGCCGCCCCCGCGACGAGCCCAGCTTCTCGGCAGCGGCGACGCGAACGAGCACTTTGAGGAGCGGCATCTCCGCGATGGCGGCGGCTTCGACGGCGGCCTGCGCGTAGCCGGCGGCCAGCGCACCGTCCTGAGCGTCGGCCGCGGAGATCAGGAACGCGCGCGCGTCCCACAGCGGTGCACTGCTCCGCTCGATCCGCGGTTCGCGACCGCTTGCCGCCAGCGTGAAGCGCAGCAGCGCGGGGATCTCGAAGCGCTCGACCAGCTTGACCAGGCTCGCGCGATACGAGTCGAACAGCTCGTCTTCGCCGGCGAGCCACGAGCCGAACACAGCTTCCGCGAGCGCGAGCCCGATCACCGGAACGGCGCGCCCCTTGCGGGCGAGCGAGATCATGCGCTCGAGCGCCTCGTGCTCGACTTCCCAGCGGGCGCGCGCTCGCGCCGCCTGCACTTCGAATCGCAGCAGCTGCGAATGCCAGACCGGGTCGCCGTGAATCCAGCGGCGCAGCGGCAGCCACAGCCGCATCCCTTCCGCGAAGCGGCCGAGGTGCGCGAACAGCGCGAGCCGCGCCGTCAGGAGCACGATCTCAGGTCCGCTCGAAGGCTCACCGTCGTCGAGCGGAGCGCCGTCCAGCAGCGCAGCGGCTTCGCCGGTTCGGCCGGCGTCGAGCAGCGCGAGCACGGTGACGCCGAGCGCGGCCCGGTCCAGCGCCGCGCTCTCCCCGCGCGTCGACTCCAGCACCGAGAGCGCCTCGCGCGGCAGGTTGCGCGACGGTTCGATCAGCCGGTGCGCCGATGCGATCGCGAGCCGTATCTCCGGGTTGGTGGAGAGACCTTCGGCATCGTCACCGTCGGCGCCGAGGAGCGGACGCGTCCCGACCAGCGTCAGGAACCCGCCCTCCACCTGCATCGCGCAGTCGGCGGCCTCGCCGACGTCGTCGGCCATCAGGAAGCACTCCGCGGCGCGCGCGAAGTTCTGCTCGGCGACGAAGCGTTCCGCCATCAAGCGCATCGCCGCGACGAGCTGCCGGCGGTAGCGCTGAACGATGGTTCGCCGGACGAGCGGGTGGATCTCCAGCCGTTCACCGCTCCCGGGGCGCGCGAGCTGGTGCACCCGAACCAGATCCCCGACCGCGCCGGCGCCGCCGTACGCGGCTTCGATCTCCGATTCGGTCAGGTCGCTCCAGCCCGACGCGGCGATCAACGCGCGTGAGGCTGGAGGCGGAAGTTTCGCGATGATCTGCGCGTCGACGTAGTCGAAGAGCTCGCTCAGCAGCGCGTCCGGAACGATGTCGCACTGCGGATCGAAGGCGCCTTCATGCATGAGCCGCTGCAGGTAAAGCGCCGCCACCGGCCAGCCTTCCGTCAAGCGCGAAGCGTGGAACAGGGCGGTTGCATCGGCGGAGGTTTCGGCGAACAACTGCGTCGTCTCGGTCTGATCGAAGCGCAGGTCGTCGGCGCGCAGCGTCGCGACGAGGTGCGGAGCGGCGAGATCGCTGAGCTCGAGCGCCGGCGCCCGGCGCGCGCACATGATCAGCTTCCCGGCGGGCGGCCGCAAGCGAACCAGCGCCGCGATCAGGTCGAGCACTTCGGGATCGGTGGCTGCTTCGAGATTTTCGAGCACCAGCGTGAGCGGCTCAGGGCACGCGCTCCACGCCGCAAGCGGATCCGAGACGTCGCCGGCTGAGCTCTCTGCAAGGATCGGGACGGCGGCGAGCGCCAGCGCCCAGGTCGCGGCGTCGCTCGCTGCGTTCGCGTCGATCGTCGCCGAGTGCGGATCTTGTCGCGCGATGCGCTGTGCAATATAGCTCTTACCGTACCCCGCCGGTGCGACGAGGGCGATCAGCGGAACCTCCGACCGGCGAATGCGCTGCAGCACCCGGCGCCGGTCGACGAGCAGCCCCATGTTCGTCGTTGCCCCCGAACGGCGTCCGCGTAAACGGTCCCGTTCGGGACCTGCCGTTCGGCCTAATCGCGACGCAGGTAACGCCGCGGTAACGGCGCCGACCGGTCGGTGCGCGACACCGGCAGGTTACGGCGCTCAGGCAGAATCGCAGGGTGATCGCCGCCCAAGGTTCCGAAACGCTGCTGGACGGAATCGATCTGCGAGGATTCGACCTCCGGCAGACGAGCGCGCTGCTGCAAGCCGCCGCGGCCGGTCTGGAGGGCGTCCCCTGCGTGGAGTCGGCCCTCGCCGCGCTGCGCCAGCTTCGGCGCACGCTCCGCTGCGAGATCACCGCGCTCTACAAGGTTTCCGAGGCCGGCGGAGCGTTGATGCTGAGCGACCGAGTCGGGCGCCGCACCTGGGCCAAGCCGCTGGCCATCGGCGATGCTCAGCTCTCCGACACGCTTGCGGCGGTCGACGCGGAGCCGCTCGAACGCCGTTCCGGGCTCGAGCCGCGGGTTCGCACCGACCTCACCGTCGCGGTGCGCGGCGGAAAGAAAGTCTATGGCATCCTCGCGGCGACCACGTCGGCGGCCGCCGGCTTCAAGCCGGCCGACCGCGCCTTCATCGTGCGCATGGCTGCGATTCTGGGCTGTTCGTACCGCACCGAGCACCGGGCGCAGGCGGCGCAAGCGCTGTTCGCGCGCAGCCGGCACGTCTTCGACAACAATCCGAATCCCATGATGCTGCTCGACGCGGCGACGCTGCGCTTCATCGACGTGAACCAGACCGCAATCGACGTCTACGGCTACACGCGCGAACAATGGCTCACCATGTCGTCGGTTGACGTTCGGTCGCCGCATGACGCCGCTAACCTGCCTGAGTTGATCCGCGTCCTAGAGCAAAGCGGCAGCACGGCCGGCGACGTCCGCCATCGCAAGGCCGACGGCTCGGAGATCGACGTTCACCTCTCCGTCGTGACGACCGACCGCGACGGTTTGAAGATGTACATCGTGACGGTTCAGGACATGACCGAGCGCAACGAGGCGCTGGCGCGGTCGCGCCGGAGCGAAGCGACCCTTGCAAGAGCGCAACGGCAGCTCGAGCACAGCGCGTTCCATGACCGGCTGACCGGTCTCCCGAACCGCGTGCTGCTGCACGAGCGACTGCAAGAGGCGATCGAGCGCGCCCGCGCGCAAGGGCGGACGGCGGCCGTGCTTTTCATCGACATCGATCAGTTCAAGCACGTGAACGACACACTCGGACACGCCGCCGGCGACGCCCTGCTCAAGGAGATCGGCGAACGCCTGCGGTCGAACACGCGCCAGGCCGATTGCGTCGCGCGGATGGGCGGCGACGAGTTCATCGCGGTGCTCGGCGACATCAGCGAGCTCGACCACGTCGCGGCGATCGCGCGGCATCTCGGCCGCGTCACCGCCGAGCCCGTTCGCCTGCCGGAGCGCGAGATCGTCGCGACCTGCAGCATCGGGATCGCGATGTTTCCGCGGGATGGGGCCGATGCCGAGACCCTGATTCGAAACGCGGACACGGCGATGTACCGGGCAAAGCGCGACGGGCGCGCGACGGCGCGCTTCTTCACGCCGGAGATGCACGACGAGGCCGACCACCGCATGCGCCTGGAGCAGCAGCTTCGCGCGGCCCTCGCGGACGATGCGTTCGCGCTCGTCTACCAGCCGATCTACGAGCTCGACGGGACGTTGCGCGGCAGCGAAGCGCTCATCCGGTGGCCGCGTCCCGACGGGACGATCGTGCAGCCGAACGGCTTCATCCCATACGCCGAAGAGTCGGGGCTGATCGTGCCGATCGGCGCGTGGGTGCTGCGAACGGCGTGCGCGCAGAACGCTGTTTGGAACCGGGCCGGACGGCGGCTTCAGATCAGCGTCAATGTCTCGGCGAAGCAGTTGGAGGACCCGCACTTCGCACGAACGGTGCAAACGGTGCTGCGCGAATCCGGCCTGGCTCCGGAGCTGCTCGAGATCGAGCTCACCGAATCGGTCCTGAGCGCGAACCTCGAACGCAACGCCGCCGTCGTGAGGGACCTGCGAGCGACCGGCGTCCGGATCGCGGTGGACGACTTCGGGACGGGCTACAACTCGCTCGCGACGCTCCGTTCGTACACCGTCGACACGCTCAAGCTGGACATCTGCTTCGTGACCGACATCGTGGAGAGCGTGGTCGATCGCGCGATCGCGTCGGCCGTGATCGCCGCCGCGCACGGTCTCGGCGCGCGAGTCGTCGCCGAGGGGATCGAGACGTCCGAGCAGCGCGCGGTGCTAGCCGCGATGGGCTGCGACTGCGGTCAGGGCTATCTGTTCTCGAAGCCGGTCTCTGCGCGCGAATTCGGCTCGCTCTTACGAGCCGGCCGCTCGTTGGCGGCCTGACGTCACACCGCCGCGGTAACGCGCGGTAACGCGCGGTAACGCGCGACAACGCGCGGTAACGGGCCGCAGCCGCCGGCGGGCCGGACCCGGCCGAGTTACGGTGCGATGACAGAATCGGCGCATGAACTCTTACATCGCAGCCGCGCTGATCGCACTCTTGCCGCTCGCCGCGCACGGGACGGCGCCGCAGCCGCTGGTCAGCGCGTCGGGCGAAACGGAGTCGACGGTATCGATCGTGTTCGTGCACGCACACGCACCGGTAAGCATCGCCGCCGACGCACAGTCGCTCGCCGACGACGTGAACCGCGAGCGCGCGAAACGCGGCCGGCCCGCACTCGCGCGCGACGCGGTGCTGGACGGCTTTGCGCTGGCGAAGGCGACGGACATGGCGGCGCACAGCTATTTCGGACATACGAGCCTTGCGGGAGTGACGTTCTACGACCGCATGCGCAGCGCGCGCTGGCCGACCGCCTACGTCGGCGAGAACATCGCGTTCGATCGCAGCGAAACGGCGGCGCACCAAGCGTTTCTCAATAGCCCGCCGCACTACGGCAACGTGATCGATCCGCTCGAGCACCGCATCGGCGTCGCCGTCGTGAGCGTCGGGATCGGTGAGACCTTCTACGTCGAGGACTTCTCGAGCTAAGGGCCTCCGTCTTCGAAGAGCGAGTATTTCGTCAGCGCCACGATGGTGTCGGCGAGCGACTCGCGCTGCTCCGGCGGCGCCTCGATCGAGGTCCAGAAGAGCGCGTTCAAGATCCAAGCGAAGGATGGGATGTCGATGTTCTCGCGCCTGCGCAGTCCGGCGTTATCCGAACGCAGCGCAGCCGCGAGCCGGCCGATCGTCCACGCCTCGATCTGGGCGTGCAGGGCCGCCAGCGATCCGTCGCGCAAGACGGCTTCGCGCCATGCTCGGTACGCTCCAGCGTAGTCGCGCTGCATCATCAAGCGAAGCCGCAGCCGCTCGATCGAGCTCGTCGCGCCGTCGGCGATGATGGGGCGCTCGAGCTCTTCGAGCAGGCGGTCCATCAGGACGAGCAACGCTTGCCGCTTCGAGCGAAAATGGAGATAGAATCCGCCGACGGCGACGCCGGCCCGCTTCGCGATCTCGTCGACGGTCGTGGCGTCGAAGCCGTGTTCGGCGAACAGCGAGAGCGCTGACGCCAGCAGGGCTTCCCGCGCGCGGCGGCTGCGTTCTTGCGACGGCGGCGCAGGGAACTGTTCGCCCGCCAAAAGCAGCGGCCGCGCAGACGGTTCTCCTATGCTAACACCCTCACCCGTTGCCTAACACCCCCACCGTCGTCTCTTTGAACATGAGTTCATGTTCGTCTTCGTCGGCACGGTCATGCGCCGAGCGTACAAAGCTATTGTAGCATGTTATTATCATAACGATGGCGTCGATGCGCCGGATTTAGGAGGTTGTGACGGAGTGCACGACAGGTCTGACAGATCATTCGATCCCGAAGAGTTTCTGGCCGGGGTGGGCGAGGGGCGGTCGAACCGCGGCTATGCCTCGGGCCGCGCGCTCTTCACGCAAGGAGAGGCCGCCGACGCGGTCTTCTACGTGCAGCGCGGCAAGGTGAAGCTCTCGCTGCTCTCGCCGCGCGGCAAGGAGGCCGTGATCGCGATCCTCGGCGCGAACGACTTCGTGGGCGAGGGCTGCCTCGCAGGGCAGCCCATCCGCATGGCGACCGCGACGGCGATCGCGCCGTGCTGGGTTATGCGCGTGGAGAAGTCCGCGATGATTCGCGCGCTCGGCGACCGTCCGGAGTTCGCCGAAAAGTTCATCGCCCATCTGCTTTCGCGCAACATCCGGATCGAAGAAGACCTGACCGACCAGCTCTTCAACTCCAGCGAAAAGCGTTTGGCGCGCGTGCTGCTGCTCTTGGCGAACTTCGGCAAGGAAGGCGCTCCCGAGCCGGTGATCGCGAAGCTCAGCCAGCAGACGCTCGCGGACATGATCGGCACGACCCGCTCGCGGGTGAGCTTCTTCATGAACAAGTTCCGGCGGCTCGGCTTCATCGAATACAACGGCGGCCTGCACATCAACAGTTCGCTGCTCAACGTCGTGCTGCACGAATGAGGTGTGCAGTTTTGCACGCACGCAGGCGTTGATGATGGTGTATCGTTCTCCCTATGCACCCCTGTTGCGGTGCTTCGCCGGCGCGGGTGGAGTGCGGCCCATGACCAGACGTCCGTGAGCAGCCCTCGCAGGCCGGCCGTGTTCATCCTCGAGCCGCAAACGCTGTTCGTCTCCGGTCTGACGCAGACGATCGCGCGCTGCGGCGGCGATGTCGTCCGCGTCGCGGAGTCGCTGGAAGACCTCGACGTCGCATCCGTGCGAGCGGACGTGGCCGTCCTCGATCTCGACTACCCGCCCGGCGGCGTGCTCGAGCGGCTCGGCGTCTTCCGCGGCGTGGCTCCGCCCAACATGAATCTCGTCGTGCTCACCGGCGAACACGGCCCCGGTTGGCTGTACCGATGCCGGAACGCCGGCGCGTGCGCGGTCATCTCAAAGGCGGGGACCACGACGGAGATCGCAGCGGCGTTTCGGCGGATCTTCGGCGGTGCGATGTTCTACGACCCGCGCGTCGACACGGCGTGACGCCCGCCCTCCGGAAACGTTTGGCTACGGTTCGGCACGATACGGGCGACGAGGACCGGGCGCTCTCGCGCTTCGTGTGCGACAGCGTCACGGAGTACGCCATCTTCACGGTCTCTTCCGAGGGCGCGATCCTCACCTGGAATCCGGGCGCTCAACGCACGTTCGGGTACACGCGCGACGAGGTCATCGGCCGGAACTTCTCGATCATCTTCTCGTTCGACGACGTCGCTGACGGGATTCCTACCGGCGAGCTGAGCGGCGCGGCCGAGCGGGGCCGGATCGATCGCGACGGCTGGCACATGCGCAAAGACGGGAGCCGGTTCTGGGGAACCAACACCGTGCAGCCGCTCCTGGACGACGCCGGGCTGCAGATCGGCTTCACGAAGATCGTCCGCGATAGCACCGAGCGGTACAACGCCGCGCTCGCGCTGCGCCAAAGCGAAGAGCGCTTTCGGCTGCTGGTCGACAGCGTCGACCATTACGCGATCTTCTCGGCCGCGCCCGACGGGCGGATCACGCTGTGGAATGCCGGCGCGCAGCGGACCTTCGGGTACGCGCCCCACGAGATCCTCGGCGAGCACTTCGGAAAGCTCTTCACCGCCGAAGACGCCGCGAACGGAATCCCAGAGGTCGAGTTGCGGCAGGCCCGCGAGCGCGGACAGATCGAGAACGAGCGCTGGCAGGTGCGCAAGGACGGGAGCCGCTTCATCGCGCAACGGCGGCTGACGCTTCTCAAGTCTGATGCCGACGACGTGGAGCCGGGATTCTCGGCGGTCGCGCACGACGTCACCGCGCGTCGTGCCGACGAGCAGACGATGTGGGATCAGGCGTTTCACGACACGCTGACGGGGCTGGCGAATCGTGCGCTCTTCGTCGAGCACCTGCGCGGCGCGATCGCCCGCACCGGCCGGCGCCCGCAGCGGCAGTTCGCGGTGCTCTTCCTCGACCTCGACGATTTCAAGACCGTGAACGACGAGATCGGTCACATGCTCGCCGACGGCGTGCTGGTCCAGGTCGCGAACCGCTTGCGCGCGTGCGTCCGCCCCGAAGACGTCGTCGCCAGGCTCGGAGGCGACGAGTTCACCATCTTGCTGAGCGAGATTCGCGGAGCGCCGGACGCGCTCGCGCTGGCCGACCGGATCCACGCTGCGCTCGCGGCTTCGCTCTCCGTCGGCGGCCGCCGCGTAAGCGTCGCCGCCAGCATCGGCATCGCGATCGGGATGCACGCGCCGGGCGCCGGCGCCGAGGACGTCCTGCGCGACGCGGACATCGCGATGTACGAAGCGAAAGGCCGAGGCCGCGCTCAAACCGTTATCTTCGACGACGCGATGCGCGCGCGCGTCGCGTCGCGGCACACGCTCCAGACCGACGTCCGCCGGGCGATCGAGCGCGAGGAGCTTTTCCTGGAATACCAGCCGATCGTGGCGCTGAGCGACCTCCGCCTGGTCGGTTTCGAAGCGCTGGTTCGCTGGCAGCACCCGGAGCACGGCGTGCTCCCACCCGGCGACTTCATCCCCTCCGCCGAAGAGACCGGCTCGATCATCGCGATCGACCGCTGGGTTCTGCGCACCGCGTGCCGTCAGCTGAGCGCCTGGAAAACCGAGCTGCCGCAGGCCGCGGGGCTCACGATGAGCGTGAACCTGTCGGCGAAGCAGTTCGCCGACGACGACCTGTGCGAAACGATCGCGCGCACGCTGACGAGCTCGCACCTCGAGGCCGGATCGCTGAAGCTCGAGATCACCGAGAGCACCATCATGGAGAAGTCCGACAAAGTCTTCTCCCAGCTCGCCGAGATACGGGCGCTCGACGTCGACATTCAGATCGACGACTTCGGAACCGGATATTCCTCGCTGAGCTATCTGCGGATGTTCCCGGTCAGCGCCGTGAAGGTGGACCGCACGTTCATCACCGGGATGGATGCCGACGAGGATCGCGCGCAAATGGTCCGCGCGATCGTGATGCTCGCGCACAACCTTCGTTTGGCGGTGATCGCGGAAGGCGTCGAAACCTCGGAGGAGCTCGACGCGCTGCGCGAGCTCTCGTGCGAGTGCGCGCAAGGATTTCTGTTCTCTGCGCCGCTCGGCGCCGAGTCGGCGCGCGCACTGATCGTGCGGGACCGCGAGATCGCGGTATGAGCTGGTACGAGATCGTCGCGGAGTGCAAAGTCCGCGCGCTCGTCGTCCTCGACGATCCGCCGAGCGACGAGCGGCTGGCAGAGGTGTTGGGCGAGATGATCTACGTGGGCGTCGAGGAGCATTTCGGAATCGTCCGCGAAACGGCGATCTCGCTCAAGAGCGCCGTCCCGGTGGAGGACACCGACCCGAGCGGCTGGGGCTGACATCGCCGTTACCTCGTAGTATCATCGGGGGATGCCCTCGGAGCCGGATCGCCTCGAACGCACCCTAGCGCAGCTTCCCGATCTGCCCGGCGTCTACATGATGATCGGGGCCGACGGGCGCATCCTGTACATCGGTAAGGCCGTCTCGCTGCGCAACCGGGTCCGCTCGTACTTCCAGGACTCGGCCGCCCACCCGTACCGCACGACGAAGATGGTCGAGCGGGTCGCCGACGTGCGCACGATCGTCGTCACCAACGAGGTCGAGGCGCTGATCCTCGAGGCGAACCTGATCAAGCGGCATCAGCCGCCGTTCAACGTCCGCCTGCGCGACGACAAGCGCTTCCCGTACCTCAAGGTCACGAACGAGCCGTTTCCGCGCGTCGTCTTCACCCGCGTCGTGAAGGACGACGGCGCGCGCTACTTCGGGCCGTACACGAACGCGCACGGGCTGCGCGAGCTGATCGACTTGGTGCGGCTGGTCTTCCCGCTGCGCACCTGCCGCGAGCCGATCGACGGGAAGCGGAAGCGGCCGTGCCTGCAGTACCACATCAAGCGCTGTCTCGCGCCGTGCGTCGGTTACCAGTCGGAAGAAGACTACGACCAGCTGGTCGACGAGGTCGTGCTGTTTCTCGAAGGGCACTACGATCCGCTGATCGAGCGGCTGCAGGGCGAGATGAGCGACGCCGCCGGGCACTACAACTTCGAGGCGGCGGCGCGGCTGCGCGATCGCATCATCGCGGTGCGGCGCACGATCGAGGCGCAGAAGGTCGTGTGGCACTCGCGCATCGACGTCGACTTGATGGCGCTCGCGCGCGCGCAGGGACAAGCCTGCGTGCAAGTCTTCATGGTGCGCGAGGGAAAGCTGCTCGGCAACGACTACTTCATCCTCGAAGGCGCCGGCGAGCGCGGCGACGCGGAGATCGTCTCGGAGTTCATCAAGCAGTATTACACCACCCGAACCGGCAACTTCGGGATGGACGCTTCGCACGAAGCGGAGGTGACCGGCTCGCCGCTCGCGCTGCGCGCGGCGCGCGATCAGCAGGTTCCGGTGGCGGAGAAGGCGCGGGCGCGGCGCAGGCGCGCGTTCGAAGCGGCGATCCCGAAAGAGATCTTGGTCGAAACGCTCCCCGACGACGCGAGCGTGATCGAGGCATGGCTCACCGAGCTGAAGGGCGTGCGGGTGCGCGTGCTCGAGCCGCAGCGCGGGGAGCGCGTCGACTATCTCAAGCTGGTGAAGAAGAACGCGGAGCAAAACCTGCGCGCGTTTCTGGTGCATCAAGAGGCGACCGAGAGCGCGTCGGCGAGCGCGCTCACCGAGCTCGCCGCGGCGCTGGATCTGCCCGAACCGCCGCACCGGATCGAGTGCTACGACATCTCGAACATTCAGGGGACGAACTCGGTCGCTTCGATGGTCGTGTTCGTCGAAGGGCGGCCGAAGAAGAGCGACTACCGCCACTTCAACATCCAGGCGGTGCAAGGCCCGGACGACTTCGCCTCGATGCAGGAGACGCTGCGCCGGCGGTTGCGCTACTTGCGGAAGGACGCCGATCGTCCGCCGGTCGCCGAGAGCGACGTCGCGACGGCGGCGATCGAGGCGCAGGCGCGCAAGCGCGAGCGCTTTCACGAGAAGCCGGACCTGCTGCTGATCGACGGCGGCAAGGGCCAGTTGAACGCGGTCGTCGAGGTGATGCACGAGCTCGACATGTGGGGGATCCCCGTTGCCGGGCTGGCCAAGGAGCACGAGTGGCTGTTCGTGCCCGGCAACGGCGAGCCGATCGTGCTGCCGCCGAACTCGCCCGGATTGCATCTGGTGATGCGAATTCGCGACGAAGCGCACCGCTTCGCGATCACGCACCACCGCAGCAAACGCGGCAAGGCGATGACGCGCTCGGTTCTCGACACGCTCGACGGCGTCGGGCCGGTTCGCAAGAAACGTCTGATGACCGCGTTCGGAACGGTCGGCGCGATCCGGCGCGCCTCGGTCGACGAGATTGCCGCCGTGAAAGGGATGACGCCGGCGCTGGCGTCGCAGGTGAAGTCGGCGCTCGGCGGTTAGCCCGGCGGCAGCTTGGCGAGAAACGCGCGGATCGCGGCGTAGAACGGCGCGGGGTTTTCGATCCACGGGAAGTGGCCGGCGTCGGCGATCATCACCTTCGTCGCGCGCGGGAAGAGTGCGTCGAGCTGCGCTTCCGCGGCGCGCGAGGGATCGTCGGTCCCGTACACCACGAGCGCCGGAATCGTCGTGTCGCGCAGCGCGTCCTTCACGTCGTAGTGCGCCGCGATGTCGGCGAACATCGCGCGGTTGACGTCGCCGTTCGAGTAATGCTGCGGGAGCGACGCGGCGTAGGCGACGCCTTTCGCATGGTCGTGGAAGTAGCCCGGGAGAATCGCTCGCAGGGAGCCTTCGCCACCGCGTTTCTGCGTCGCATCGTCGGCAGCGGTCTTGTCGGCGTCGGTGAGGCGCGCCTCGATGATCTGGCCGAACGCCTTGGCGAACTGCGGGTCGGGGCCGCCGGGGTCGAGCAACGCGAGCGCTGCGACGCGGTTCGGGTATGCGGCTGCGTATGCCATCGAAAGCATCGCGCCCCACGAGTGGCCGAGCAGGGAGAGCTTCGTCTGGTCCAGCTCCGTTCGCAAGCTTTCGAGGTCCGCAACCGCTCCGGCGACCGTGACCTGCGAACCGTTCCCGAAGGCGTCGCGCGAGGCGCCCGTACCGCGCTGGTCGAGGACGACGATCGTGCGGTCGCGCGCGAGCTCCGCCGCAACCGGATCGACATATGCGGATTCGAGACCCGGCCCGCCGCTGAGCAGCACGTGGACCGGTCCGCGGTCGCCGAAGCGCCGGTAGCTCAGCGCGCCGCCGGCGACCGGGAACGTCCGGAAGGCCGGACCTGCCGCTTCGACCATGACGGTGGTGCCGGCCAGCGCGGCCGTTGCCGAGGCGGCGACCAGGAAACGACGACGATTCATCCGCGGAGGCTCCTTCGCGGCGGCTACGTTCCCGGACGGCGGGCGGATGTTCCTCGGTGCCGCGGCGAAAGGGGGCGGCATGGGATTTTTGATCCGGCTCGTCGTCAATGCGGTCGCGCTGATCGCGGTGGCGTACATCGTTCCCGGGATCCACATCAGCGGGTTCGGCGCGGCACTGATCGCGGCGCTGATCCTCGGGATCGTGAACGCGATCTTGCGGCCGATCCTGATCATCCTGAGCTTGCCGCTCGAGATCGTTACGCTGGGGCTGTTCACGCTCGTGATCAACGCGCTGCTGTTCTGGCTCGTCGGCGCGCTGCACGTGGGGCTCACCGTCGACGGGTTTTGGCCGGCGTTCTGGGGTGCGCTCGTGATGTCGATCGTATCGTGGGTCATCTCGCTGTTCACGCGCGGGCTCGAAGGGCAGCGCGCGTAGATGGAGCGGACGCAGCGGCTGCTCGGGATCGCGCTCGCGACGCTGGCGCTCGGCGGTTCCGCCGGCGCGGCGCTCGCAGCGCCCGACGGCCCGCCGGCGACGCCGACGCCGCCGTCGAGAAGCAGCTCGTCGACGACGCACCATTCGTCGGGCCACATGTGGTCGCACCATCTTTCGCACGCCGCAGTCGCCGGCGGCACCGCCGCCGTTGCGGCTGCCGCGAAGAAGGCGAAAGGGAAAGGGAAGAACGGCAAGTCGGGCGGCAAAGGCGGCGCGCGCGGCGGCGGTTTCGGTCATGCGGGAGCGCACGGCGGCGGCGGCTGAGCCGGTCGCGTTCTGGGAGAGCTACGAGGGGCATCCGTACGCGCTGCCCGACGCGGTCGTGCTCGAGGCCGCCGAGGTCGACGCGATCCGCGAGGCGGCGCGCGACGCCTGGTCGGTGTACGTGCGCGCGGCGGAGCTGCTGCGCGCACTCCCCGACGAAGGGCTGCACGCGCTCGGGATCCCGGCGGCGGCGTTCGATATCGTGCGAAGGCGCGATGCGCGCGCCGGCGAGACGCTGGTCGGGCGGTTCGATTTCCTGCGCGAAGGCGACGCATATCGCGTCGTCGAGCTGAACGCGGAGACGCCGTTCTTCGTCGTCGAGTCGTTCGTCGAGAGCGGGCGCCGAGCGCGCGCGGCCGGGCTCCGCGACCCGAACGCGGGCCAGCGCGAGCTGCTCGGCGACGCGCTCGCCGCCGCGCTGCAGCCGCTCGATCGCGCCGCGCGAATCGGCGTCGTCGCGACGAACGTCTACCGCGAAGACGTCGGAACAGCGTGCTTCTTGCGCGATCTCATCGCGGAGCGCGTCGGCGCGGAGGTCGTCTTCGTTCCGGTGCACGAGCTCGCGGTCGAGGACGGCGCCGTGCTCGATGCGAGCGGACCGCTCGACGTCTTGTACCGCTGCTATCCGCTCGAGCACTTCGCCGCCGATCCCGACGGTGCCGCGCTGTTCGAAGCAGTCGCGCGCGGCGCGTGCCGGATGCTGAACCCGCCGTCCGCGCTGCTGTTGCAGTCGAAAGCCGCGCAGGCGCTGATCTGGGGACTGTACGAGCGCGGCGCGTACTTCGAAGCGAACGAGCGCGCCGCGATCGCGCGGACGTTCTTGCCGACCTATCTCGACCGGCCCGACGACGGCGCGACGTACGTGCGCAAGCCGGTCCTCGGGCGCGAGGGGATCGGCGTCACGATCGTCGACGGCGCCGGCGCGGAGATCGCGCACGGCGAGCGCGCGGTTCCCGCGATCGCCGAGCAGCCGGTCGTGTACCAGCGCTACGTGCGCGCGCCGCGCCGCCGCGTGCGCCGCGCCGACGGTGAGTCCGTCGACGGCGAAGAGCTGACGACGTGCTTCGTCGCCGGCGGGCGGCCGAGCGCGGTCGGGATGCGGATCGGCGGCGCGGTCACCGATTCGCGCAGCTTTTTCGCCCCGGTGGGGGTTCGGTAAAACGGTGTTCGACCCGTACTGGCTGGCGAAGCCGTTCCTCCACTGCCTCGACCCGGAAGACGCGCACGAGCTGACGCTGCGCGCGCTCGAAGCGAACGTCGTCCCGTGGCAGCCGCGCAACGACGATCCGATCCTCGCGACGACGCTGTTCGGCCGCGCGCTTTCGAATCCGGTCGGCCTCGCCGCCGGGTTCGACAAGAACGCGCGCGTCTACGAGCGGATGGGGATGCACGGCTTCGGCTTCGCCGAGATCGGCGGCGTGACGCCGCTTCCACAAGCCGGCAACCCGCGCCCGCGCGTGTTCCGGCTCCCCGAAGACGGCGCCGTGATCAATCGGCTCGGCTTCCCGAACGAAGGCGCAATCGCGATCGAAGCGCGCTTGAAACGAAAGGGGCGCGTGGACGGAATCGGGCTCGGGATCAACCTCGCCTCGAACGCCGACAGCGCCGATCCGGCCGACGACTTCGTGGCGCTCACGCACCGTTTCGCGCGCTACGCCGATTATCTGACGCTCGACGTCTCGTGCCCGAACACCGCGAACGGACAGCTCTTTCTCGATCCCGGCCGGCTCGGTGATCTGCTCGCGCGCTTGGCGGTTATCGAATGGGGTCCACGTCGTCCTGCGCTCGTCGCGAAGCTCTCGCCGGACGTCGACGACGAGCTGCTCGAGCGGCTGACGTCGACGCTGCTCGCCGCACGAATCGACGGGATCGTCGTCGCGAACACGACGCGCGCGCGTCCGCCGGGATTGCGGAGCTCGCACGCGCGCGAGCCCGGCGGGCTTTCGGGGACGCCGCTGTTCGCACCGTCGACCGCGATGCTCGCGCGCGTGCGCGCGCTGACGGACGGTTCGATTCCACTGATCGGCGTCGGAGGGATCGCGGGCGGTGCCGACGCTTACGCGAAGATCCGCGCCGGCGCGAGCGCGGTCCAGCTCTATACCGGGCTGATCTACGCAGGGACGGGTCTGGTGACGCAGATCAAGCGCGAGCTCGCGGCGCTGTTGCGCCGCGACGGCTTCGCGTCGGTCGCCGAAGCGGCGCGCGCCGTCGCGGCCGCTACTTGACCCCACGGAAGAGGAACGAGCCGCCGATCTTGTGGGCCATCGTGTGGATGTCGCCGCGCATCGAGCGCAGATCGCGGTCGAGGCTGCGCATCGAGCCGGAGACGGTGCGCAGCTGACGGTCCATGTCGCCGAGCTTCGCCTGCGTCGCGCCGAGCCGGATCAGTGCGGTGCCGAGGTGGGCGTTCGTCGTGTCGAGCTTCGCGTTGGTGAGGTCGAGGGTGCGCTGCATCCCGGCGAGCCTGCGGTCGGCCGTCTCGAGCCGGCGTTGCATCGGCGCGAGCCGGTCGAGCTTGCGGCTCATCTCGTCGAGGGAATTGAGCTTCTGGCCCATTGCGCTGAGCTGGCCGGTCATGACGTGCAGGTTGGAGATCGCGTCCACGGTCGCCGCGGCGGCGCCCGCCAGGATCGCCGCCCCCAGGCCGATTGCGGTGAAGACGAGGGGTCGCTCGCGCCGCGCCGGGCGCTCTGCCGTTGCTACCATAGCGCCCAGGCCGTTCCCGGAAACTCTGAGGGAAGGATGAACAGCAGGCAGGCGCGCGCATCCGTGCAGTTGCGCGGTGTGTTATAGTACGTGCTGGTCCACCTGGACTCGCTCGAGGGGCTGAGTAGTCTCGACGGGGAGATCCGTGGCCGACGTAAGCAGGCGGAGTTGTGAGCCCTCCTAAAACGATCACAAGCGTTATACACGCGAACAACGAATACGCTCTGGCTGCCTAACTTAAGTTAGCAGTCACCGTCCGCGGGAGGTAGCCGGATCCATCCCGCAGGCGGTCATGAAGTCCGGCTAGGGACGCTGAGATGCTCCGAGAGGCGCCCGAAACACAACCGGAGATGCGGCGCGTCTGATTCCTGTACCGAGAAGCTGACGCGCC
>DASZGA010000185.1:0-9526 GCA_035939295.1 Candidatus Elarobacter sp.
CGATAGGGCGTTTTTGTTCGTCAAGTTCCCGAACGGACGCCGCCTCAGGCAGGAATCATTCTCGCCGAGGCGCATCGTCGGTGCAGTTTTGTTCCGCCCGGAGGACCTCTGATGAAACTGCGTCCTACGGCGGCGCTCGGCATTCTCGCGCTTTGCGCGTCGCTCGCCGCGCCGTCGACCCCCGCCGCCGCCGCGGGTGACACGATCCTCTTCGGCTCGCCCGTCTCGCTGACGGGAAACCTGACGAAGGAAGGTCACCTCACCCAAGAAGGCTACGAGCTCTGGAAGAACTACGTCAACGCGCACGGCGGGATCAAGGTCGGCGGTAAGACCTACAAGGTCGACATCAAGTACTACGACGACGAGTCGAAGAACGACACCTCCGCGCAGCTCGCGGAGCGGCTGATCGATCAGGACCACGTCAACTTCCTGCTCGGACCGTACGGCTCGGGGACGAGCTTCACCGTCGCGAACATCGCCGAGCGCAAGAAGATCCCGATGGTCGAAGGCAACGGCGCCGCGGAGCGCATTTTCAATCAAGGCTTCAAGTACACGTTCGGCGTCCTCTCGCCGGCGAAGCGGTACCTCGAAGGGATCATCGACATGACGCGCGCGCAGAAGCCGCCCGCGCAGACCGTCGCGATCACCGCCGCGAGCGACGCGTTCTCGCAAGAGGTCGCGCAGGGCGCGGCTGCCTACGCGACGGCGCACGGGATGAAGGTCGTCTACAACAACAAATACCCCGACACCGCGACCGACGTCTCTTCGATCATCTCCGCGCTGAAGCAGACCAACCCCGACCTCATCCTGAACGCGGGCCATCTGCAAGACGCGCTGCTCGTGCAGAAGGGGCTCAAAGAGCAGAACGTGATGGCGAAAGCCTACGGGTACTCAGTCGGACCCGACACCCCGGACTTCGCCGGCTCGCTCGGCAAAGACGCGAACGACGTCTTCGGCGGCGCGCAGTGGTCGGACGCCGTGAAGTACAAAGGGATCCCCGGCTTCTACCGCACCGCGCCTGAATACGCGAAGGCGATCCAGGACGCGTACCATCATCGCGCCGACTACCACAACGCTGAATCGACCGCCGCGTGCTTGGCGTTCCAGTACGCGATCCAGCGCGCCGGCTCGCTCGACCCCGAGAAGGTGCGCGACGCGCTCGCGAAGCTCGACGTGACGACGTTTTACGGGATCATCAAGTTCGACCCGCGCGGTCTGAACCTCTACAAGCCGATGGTCGTGAACCAGATTCAGAACGGCCGTCTGACCACCGTGTGGCCGCGCTTCACCGCCGACGGCAAGCCGGTGTACCCGGCGCCGCCCTGGGGCCAACGCTAACTCGAGGTTTCGCATGCACCTCTTGGTCCAGGATCTCGTCAACGGGATTCTTGCGGGCGGGATCCTGGCCGTGGTTGCGCTCGGCTTTTCGCTGGTCTGGGGAATCATGAACATCATCAACCTCGCGCATGGTGCGTTCATCATGCTCGGGGCGTACCTGACGTACGAGCTGTTCGTGAACTTCCACCTCGATCCGTTCCTCACGCTGCCGCTCGCGTTCATCGTGATGTTCGGCCTGGGCTACCTGATCCAGCGCTATTTGATCAACTGGGTCGCGCGCGCGCCGATCTTGACCACGTTCCTGCTCACGTTCGGGCTCTCGCTTCTCTTCGTGAACATCGCGCTGATCGTGTGGACCGGCGATCAGCGCGGCGTCACCACGTCGTACTCCGGCGCGAACTTCAGCCTCGCTGGAATCACGATCCCCTGGGCGAAGTTCTTCACGCTGCTGGCCGCGCTGGCGATCACCGGGGTCATGCAGCTGTGGCTGACGCGCTCGCGCACCGGGCGCGCGATCCGCGCGACGTCGATGGACATCGGCGCGGCACAGCTCTCCGGCGTGCGCGTGGCGCAGATCTACGCGATCGTCTACGGTTTGGGCGCCGGGCTCGCCGGCGTGGCCGGGAACTTGATCTCGCTCTCGTACTCGATCAACCCGACGATGGGCGACCCGTTCCTGATCAAGGCATTCGTCGTGTGCGTCCTCGGCGGGCTCGGCTCGGTCGAAGGCGCGCTGATCGGCGGGCTCACCTACGGGATCGTCGAGGCGTTCGCGACGCAGCTCGACTTCACGATCGGAACGCAGCACATCAGCGGCTCGGGTTTGCAAGACGCGATCGCGCTCGTCGTGCTGCTGATCGTGCTGATCGTCCGGCCCACCGGCATCGTCGGCAAGGCCACAGCGTAAGGATGGCCACGGCTGCTGCCGCGCTGCGCCGCATCGGTTTGGGCGGGATCACGGGGAATCCGGTCGCGCTCGTCGTCGCACTGGCGCTCATGGCGATGCTGCTGCTGGTCCCGTTCGGCCACAACGGCTACATCGAGATCGTCTTTCGCAACATCCTGATGTACGCCGCGATGGCGTACGGCTGGAACCTGATCGGCGGCTACACGGGGTACGTCTCGTTCGGGCAGGTGGCGTTCTTCGGTTTGGGCGGCTACTGCTCGGCGGTGCTCGCCGCGCACGGTGTGAACAACCTGTTCGCCGACGTCGCGTTGGCCTGTGTGGTCAACGCCTTGTTTGCTGTGCTCGTCGGTTTGCCGGTGCTGCGGCTCAAAGGCCACTACTTCGCGATCGCGACGCTCGGGATCGGTCTCGCGCTTTCCGACATCGTCGCTAACCTCGACGTGCTCGGCGCCAGCAGCGGGCTCAGGCTGCCCCAAGTCGACGAAGCGCACTTCTCGCTGTACTACTACGCGATGTGGCTGGTCGCGCTCGCCGCGATCCTCGGCACCTTCGCGATCGCGCGCTCGAAGCTCGGCTACGCGTTCGTCGCGATCCGCGAGAACGAGGACGCCGCCGCCGTGCTGGGGATCAATACGACGAAGTACAAGATCATCGCGTGGGCGATCAGCGCGATGATGGCCGGCGCCGCCGGCGCCGTGTTCGCGCCGGCGAACGGCTTCCTCGATCCCTCGATCGTGTTTTCTGTCGACTCGAACGTCTTTCCGATCGTGATGGCGATCCTGGGCGGAGTCGGGACCGTCGCGGGTCCGTTCATCGGCGCGCTGATCCTGGCCGGCGTGAACGAGCTGCTGCAGCGGTACTTCATCAAGGCCCACACGCTGTTCTTCGGGGCGATGATCGTGCTGGTCGTGCTGCTGCTCCCGCGCGGTCTGGTGTGGCTGTTCGGTCTCAAAGGCGGCGCGCGCGCGTGGCTCAAGTCGCTGACGGCGTACAGAGCATGACGGTCACACCTGCGAGCCCGCCCGGCGTGGCGATGCGGATTGTGAACGTCGGGATGCGTTTCGGCGGGCTGTGGGCGCTCTCGGAAGTGAGCTTCGACGTCGAGCGCGGCTCGGTCGTCGGGCTCATCGGCCCGAACGGCTCGGGAAAGACGACGCTGATGAACGTGATCAGCGGCGTCTACAAACCGACGACCGGCGAGGTGCGGTACAACGGGCGGCGGATCGCCGACGTGCCGACGCATGCGGTCTGCCGGCTCGGGATCGCGCGCACGTTTCAAGTCGTCAAGCCGTTCGCGAGCTTGAGCGTGCGCGAGAACGTCGCGGTCGGCGCGATGTACGGCCGCGACGGCGCGAAGCGCTCGACTCGCGCCTCGTTCGAGCGCGCGCAAGAGCTGCTGGAAGTCGTCGACCTCGCGCGCGTTGCGGACCGCCCGGCGAGCGATCTCACCATCCCAGATCGCAAGCGGCTCGAGGTCGCAAAGGCGCTCGCGCTCGATCCCGAGCTGCTGCTGCTCGACGAGGTGATGGCCGGGCTCAACGCGACCGAAGTCGACGAAGCGCTCGAGTTGCTGCGCACGGTGAACCGGCGCGGCGTCACGCTGATCGTCGTCGAGCACTTGATGAAAGCGATCGTCTCGATCTCGACGACGATCGTCGTCCTCGCCGAAGGGAAGAAGATCGCGCAAGGCGCCCCCACCGAGGTGCTCGCTTCGCAGCAGGTGATCGAGGCGTATTTGGGCTCGCGCTGGGTCAAGCGTCAGGAACAGCTCAAGGTCATCGAAGCGGAGCGCGAAGAAGCCGCGCGCGTGCAGCCGCCCGAGGCGACGTCGTGACCGCCGCCGCGAAGCCTGCGGCGACGAGCGCGACGGGCGCGCTGATCGTCGAAAGCCTCAGCGCCGGGTACGGCGACACGCAGGTGCTCTGGGACGTCTCTCTGCGGCTCGATCCCGGCGAGATCGTCGCCGTGATCGGCTCGAACGGTGCCGGAAAGTCGACGCTGCTCGGCGCGCTCAGCGGCGTCGTCGCAACGTGGGGCGGCCAAGTCCGCTACGGCGAGCGCGTCCTGACCGGTAGCGAACCGGACCGCATCGTCAGCGCCGGTGTGGTGCAAGTTCCGCAAGGCCGCCGGCTCTTCGGCTCGCTGACCGTCGAAGACAACTTGCTGATGGGTGCGTACCTGCGGCGCGACAACGAGGTGCGCAGCGACCTCGAGAACATCTTGAACTTGCTGCCGCGGCTGCGCGAGCGTTTCGACTACCTCGCGGGACGGCTCTCGGGCGGCGAGCAGCAGCAGGTCGCGATCGCGCGCGCGCTGATGGCGCGCCCGCAGCTGCTGCTGATCGACGAGATGTCGCTCGGCCTCGCGCCGGTCCTCGTCGACCATCTCATCGAATTGCTGGCGCGGATCAACGCGACCGGCGTCTCGATCCTGATCGTGGAGCAAGACGTGCAAACCGCACTCGAGGTGAGCTCGCGCGCGTACGTCCTTGAAACCGGCCGCGTCACGCTCAGCGGCCCGTCCGCGCAACTGCTCGACGACCCGCAGGTGAAGAAGGCGTACTTGGGAGTCTGAACGGTCTCGGCGAACAGTAGCTCGTACAACTGCGAGGTAGAAGCGAGCGGCCTGTCAAACTGACGGCGTCCGGAGCTTCGCTTAGGGCAGGGGGACCCATGTCGAACGAGACGTCGCGCTACCGCCGTTTCCAGGAGATCATGACCGTGGCGGCGGCGGGCTCATCGGCGACGTACGAGGGCTACGGGACGTTCTGGAACCTGCCGCTCCCGGAGCTGCGGCGGCTCGAGCTCTACGGGATCGCGATGTTCCTCGGGAAGGATGAGCAGCATCCAGTCTCCGGCGCGCGATCCGGCATCGTGCGCGGCTTGCGCGGCCGGTATCCGTTCGACGACACGCTGTATCCGCCGCTGCCGTGGGGCGGGAAGCGCGTCGCCGAAGAAGATATCGCGCTGATCGAGCAATGGGTCGACGCCGGCTGCCCCGAGTCCGATGACGATCCCGCCAAAGCAAACGACGCAGCGAAGCTCCAAGCCCTGGCGAGCGGCGACGCGGCGCATCCCGAGCACGACGGCAACGTCAACGCGTTCTTCGCCGCGAAAGGCTCGATCAAGCAGCGCAAGAACGTCAATGCGCTCACCGACGACGAGCTGACGCGGCTGCGCGGAGCGTTCGCGTGGATGAAGTCGTTCAAGAAGTGGGATCTCGACGAGCGAAACTTCTATTATTGGGCGCGAATACACGCGAGCCAGTGCCAGCACGGGTGGGAGGAGTTCCTCACCTGGCACCGCGCGTATCTCTACGGCTTCGAGATGAAGCTGCAGGACCACGATCCGTCGGTGACGCTGCCGTACTGGGACTGGACCGACGACTCCGCCGACGACGTGATCGTCTCCGTTCAAGACATGGGGCCCAGCGTTCCGAACCGCGACAACGGCGTGATCCCCGAGGCGTTCCGCTGCTGGATCGACGCGAGCGGCTTGAAGAACCTCGAAGGCAAGGTCTCGACCTTCGTGCTCGCGGCGCTGAGCAGCGTGCAGGATCAGAAGTTCAACTCGGGTTCGCGGCTGTTCGCGAAGGCCGGGATCACGTACGGTAAGGAGCCCGCGAGCGACAAGCTGATCGTCGCCGAGCTCGAGCGGATCAACCCGCTCTTCCACTGGAAGCGCTGGCCGGGTGGGAACGCGTCGCTGATCTTCCAGGCGTACCCGACGACGAACGACGTCGACACGATCCTGAAGATCGAGAACTTCTTCGACTTCGGCAGCGGCTCGACCGACGACCAGTTCTTCGGCGCGCTCGAGAACATCCATAACCTGATACACAACTTCACCGGCGGGCTCAACCCGAACTACACGTTCAACCCGGCGACGACCGAGGCGCAGAACGATCCCGCGAACCCGGACGACGGCGAAGTCGCGTTCGGCGACATGCAGAACGGCGCGTTCACCGCGTTCGACCCGATCTTCTGGTTCCACCACAGCAACGTCGACCGGCTGTGGGCGCAGTGGCAAGCGCTGCACCCGAGCGCGCACCCGGACGATCCGACGGCGGTGCTGCCGCCGTGGAACTTCACGGTCGAAGACACGTACAGCACGCGCAAGCTCGGCTACGAGTACGTCGCGAAGACGCACCTGTTCCTCACCGACAGCGATACCGCGATCACGCGGTTTCGCTCGGAAGCGGTCACCGTTCCGGCCGAGGTGGTGGCGCAGCGGCGCCGGGCCGAGATTCGTGTTCATACGATGCAGTACGTCACGCGCGCGGGCTTTCACGTGCGCGCGTTCCTCAACTCGCCCGACGCGAACGCGGAGACCGACACCCGCAACAACGAACGCTACGTCGGTCAGGTCAACGTGCTCACGGGGCTGTGCATCGGCGGGCCCGGCCACTGCGCGGTCCCGCAGCGGCCCACGAACCGGTTCGACAAGCGGCCGCGCCACCACAAGACGCCCTCGAACCTGCGGTTCGACGCGACGGCGACGGTGCGCGCACTGGCGGCGAAAGGCGAGACCGACTTCCACGTCAACCTGGTCGTCCTGAACACGGACGGGACACCGGCCGACGACGCGCTGTTCATCGACGGCGTCACCCTGAACTTCTTGGACTAAAAGCGACGCACGAGGACAGCATGCCCGCAACGTTTCGCATCCATCCCGGGATCGGGATCGCTCGGCTCGGCAACAGCCCGACCTCGTTCTACATCGCGCCGGAGACGACCGGCGCCGTCCCGATCGACTGCGACACCGACGGCAATCCGATCGTCGTGAACGGCGTCGAGCAGCGCGTCACGCAGTACAAGGACGGCAACGGCGCGATCCGGCGGCAAGCCGCGCGCTTCCGCGTCTTCGTCTACGACGGCACCGCCGAAGGACGGGAGCTTCGGATCGGCGAGACGCTCCAGGTCCAGTCGAAGCGCAAGGGGCGCGAGCAGGCGCAGACGCTCACCGTGCAGATCACCGGGATCGCGTGGAAGGTCTACCTCGCCAACAAGAAGGCGAGCTGGTACGAGTTTCTCACGACTGCCGGCGAGCACGGCTACGCGCCCAGCCATCCGCTCCGCAACGCGAACTACACGACCGCGGCCGACCGCCAGCGGCTGATCATCGATCCGGGTCCGCGCACGGTGCAGTTCTACGACCAGTTTCAAGGCGCGAGCCTGCGCCGCGCGCAGTTCGACGCGGCGAGCAGTCCGGCGCCGGCGACGTTTCCGCCGCCGCTTCAGCCGAACTCGATCGCGACCCTCGGCGAGCTCATCGCGACGCAGCAAGATGAGACGAATCGTCTGCTCGTGCTCGGCGGTTTCGGCAACTCGGGCTCGATGAAGAGCGGGTTCGGGAACCCGCAGATCACGAGCTTCGTCAACAACGACGGCTGGTTCGACGACGTCTCCGACGGTCCGGTCACGGCGAAGCTGCAGTACACCGTGCTGCAGATCAGCGGCGTCGACGCACCGCGCGACGCGAACGGCAATTTGCCGACGGGCGCGATCGACGTCGACGATCCGGCCTGGGTGATCGTCGGGTATCCGCGCTACGCGCCGGAAATCGTCGACATCGTCACCGGCGACGACTTGCTGTTCGATCTTTCGGTGCGCAACTTCGCGTACGAACCGTACTTGTACGGCGATCCGCCATTCGACGGCACCGTGCCTGCGCCCAAGCCCGACGAGCTGCCGGCGTGGCGCAGCCGCGCGCGCTGGAACCCGGAGTACTACCCGTACTGGAAGCGCGACATCTTACCGATCCTGATGCGCCCGTACTTCTACCAGTACGTGATGGACTTCGACCCGACGGTCGGCGGCTATCCGCACGAGATCGGACCGCACGGCAACTTTGCTCTGAAGAATCTTGCGATTCCGCCGTATGAAGGCGAGGACCCCACCGAGCGCGCACAGCGGCACGACGCGCGGACGTTCCTGTACTGGGTGCTGCGCAAGGACGGCCAGGAGAACGTCGCCCAAGCGCCGCCGTATCCCGGCAAAGAGAACACGCTGCTCTACTTGATGCCGCGGCTCGCCGGCGACAACCCGCTGCAGCATGCAAACGATGGCGCACCGCCCGCGAAATTTTACCGGCTGACCGACACGATGCTGTTCATCCTCAAGCAGTGGGCCGAAGGGAAGTTCATCAACGAGGACCGCGAGGATATCGAAGCGCCGCCGCTTCCGGGCGGTGTCGGCGCGGCACTCGACCGTGGTGTGCTGGGCGCGGTGCTCGGCGGCTCGTTCTGTCCCGGCGGCGAGATCTCGTGGATCGCGCGCAACCCTGCGATCTACGCGGCACCGTACCGCATCCGGCACGCGCATTCGTCGACGTACCAGCAAGGGGCGCTGAGCCAACCCGGCGTCGTCGCGGGAGCAGTGCCCGCGAACATCGCCGGCGGTTTGCAGCCGGGCGACATCTCGAAGTACGACGGCGTGCCGTGGCAAGCCGACTTCAACGAGTGCTCGACGCAGGACATCGACGTCACGTATCGCGACTGGAACGTGAGCTATCCCGCCAGCACCGGCGATCCGATCGAGCCGGTCGTGCAGCTGATCTACTGGTGGCCGGCGCACCGCCCGATGATGGTGAACACCGGACCGTGGTCGCCGACGGCGCAAAACTACGCGGGCGATCTTCAGATGGTGACCGCGTGGGCGACGCTCGGGTTCATCACCCGAAACCCGATGTTCTTGCCGGGCTTCACCGGGACGGTCGATGCGACCCAACCCGTGTTCATCAACACCGAAAATTAGAGGAGCACGCGCATGCCGCAAAGCCCGAACATCGGAAGCCTCGCCGGAACATGGACCTATCGCAGCTTTCTGAACGATCCGAACCTCGCCTCGCCGTTCAACAGCTTGGAGTTCGGCCGCGGAAACATCACTATCGAGGACGCGCCGATGGGTGTTTTCGCAGGCCGCATCTTCGGCGAGGGCTGGGGGCTCAACCTGAACGGGTCGATCGGCTATGGCACGCCGTGGTCGGTGCGGTTTCAGGGGAAGGGCATCATCGGCGGAGCCGAGTGGATCTACGACTACATCGGGTGGGTCGTGCCCGCGTGGCCGAACGGGATCGATCAGCGTCCGGCAATCACCGGCTCGATCGTCCGCACGATCCCGCATCCCGGCGACGGCGGCGCGACGAATCCGGCCGGCGTGGTGGCGTCGTGGATCGCGGTTTGGCAGAGTGACGTCAAAACGGTGAGCTGACGATCGCGCAGCGCGCGTACGACGTCGTCGTCCTCGGCGGCGGCCCCGCCGGAAGCGCCGCCGCGCTCGCG
>DASZGA010000186.1:0-6014 GCA_035939295.1 Candidatus Elarobacter sp.
CCGATGTCCTCGGGATGGCGGCGCACGACCAGCGCGTGCAGCGGAAGCGCGACGAGAAGCTGCACGGCGCCGAGGACCACGAGCGCGTCGCGCCAGCCGTAGCGCGCGATCAGCAGCCCCGCCAGCGGATAGGTGAACGTCGATGAGAACGCGCCCATGAAGCTGAGCAGCGAGAACGCCTGCGCGCGCTTGCGGTCGAACCAGTTCGCGACGACCGTCATCGAGACCGGATAGAACGTGAGCGCCGAACCGAGCCCGATCCCGAACGTCCACAGCAGATCGAACGCCGCCAAATCGTGCACGCGCGCGAGCGCGAGCAGCGAGAGACCGTTGATCAGCGAGCCGGCCGCGAGCGGGAGCCGCGCGCCGAGGCGATCGACGAGGCGACCGATCACCAGACCCGCGAGCCCCGAGACGAGCACGACGCCGGAGAACGCGAGCCCGATCGAGCCCTTGTCCCAGCCGAACTCGCGTACCAGCGGGTCGACGAGCAGCCCGAACAGATACTGGTTCGTCCCGTACGAGACGATCGTCGTGACGCCGAGCACGACGACGATCGTCCAGCCGTAGAAGAAGCGTCGGCGCGTCCTCACCGAGCAGCGAGCGCGTAGTGATACGGCAGCAGCGGGCGCATCTCTACGTTGAAGCCCGCCGCTTCGAGCCGCCGCACCGCGTCGCCGGGGCTGTACACGTGGTCGCGCGGCGGTCCGACGGGTCGCTCGACGTCCGCATTCCAGTCGACGAAGAGCGCCTTCCCGCGCGGCGCCAGTAGCGCTCGCAGCTCACTGAGCGCGGCGTCGCCGAGCTCGTGCAGCACGTTGAGCGCGAGCACGCCGTCGGCTTTTCCGCGCAGCGCTTCGAGCGCCGAGGGATCGGCCGCCTCGACGTTGGTCACGCCGGCTCGCGCGACCGCCGCGCGCAGGTGCTCCAGCATCTGCGGCTGCTCGTCGAGCGCGACGATCCGCAGATCGGGCCGGCGTTGTCCGAGCGCGATCGCGTACAAACCGGTTCCGGCGCCGAAGTCGACGACGGTCGCCGACCGTGCCGGATCGAGCGCTTCCAGCAACGCGTCCGGCGCCACGTATTCGAACCGCGCCGTATCGTCGAGGATCGCCGCGCGCGCCGGGTCGAAGCGGGTGGGCTGCTTTGCGCCGTAGCGGTCGTGGTGGGGATGGTCGTGATGGTGGTGATGGTGGTCGTCCTGCATCGGTCGGGATGCCTTCCTCACGATGACATGACGTCCTCGGAATTCGCGCAAACCGGCGGCGTCTTCCAGAGCGGCCAGCTACTGCACCGGGATCTGCTGCTTCGTGCCGTCTTTGAGGTACTGCGCCGACCCGCAGAACCACTGGTCGATGTTCACGTAGCACGTGAAGACGCGCGCGTTTCCTGTTTGCCGCTCGTCGTACGTGCGGTAGAACGTCGTTTGGTCCCAGCTCACGCGCACGGGATAGACGAGCGTCTCGACGGTTCCGCCCGGGCCCGAGTCGACGTTCTTGTTCCAGCGGTGCGGCGCGCCCATGCTGAACTCGCGCACGTCCATCGTCGTCGCGCCGTCCGAACCCGGCGCGGAGCGCTTCTCGTACAGACACCTGATCAGCGTGCGCGCGATCCCCGCCGGCAGCGCTTGACCGTTCCGCGCCGCGGGCTGGCCGAGGTGCTCGCAATCGAGCAGCGGCCGGTCCGCGAGCACGGTTCCGTCGGCTGCGACGCGCAGCTTCGCCGCGGTGGTGTGCGGTGCGGCGCCGCCCGTCAGATGAATCCAACCCTCCGCGTACGGCCGGATAGGGATCGTCACCAGCTTCGGGAGCTGACCGGGAATCGGGTCGACCTGCACGACGTATGCCATCGACGGCAGGTCCACCTTGATCACCCGCCCTTTCTTCCAAATCGCGCGCGACGGACTGCTCGCCTCGATCGTGTCGACTTCGACGCGGTCACCGACTTTGTACTTAGGCCCGGACTGGGCTTGGGCGTTGGGGCCGGCCACCACGAGTCCGGTCGCAAGGACAAGAGCGGCTGCCGTCAGCAGCCGCCGGCGATTCGACATCTGGTTCCTCCGTATGTTGAGTGCGATTGGGTAGCAGTCAGCTGCCCTTGAGGTTGTGGACCTCGGGGAAGAAGTAGTCTTTCCAGCTCGCCGGTTTGTTCTTGATCGTGCCGACGCGGTACATCAGCTCGGCGAACTTCATGCTCTGCTGCGGTGCGGTCGAGTAGACGAAGTTCGGATCGCTCATGATCTTCACCAGCTCGTCGACGGTGAGCTTTTCCTTCGTGTCCTTGAGGTAGAGCTCCGCCGCGTGGCGCTTGTCGTTCTTGATGATGTCTTCGGCCTGCCCCATCGCGGCGAGGAACGCCGCCATGATCTTGGGGTTCGCGTCGTGGAACTTCGTCGTCGCGAAGGTGACGCCGTTCGAGGCCGGTCCGTTGGTGACGTCGATCGAGTTGAGGACTAAATGCACGCCGGGTATCTTGAGCTCTTGGTACTGATACGGCGGCAGCGAGAAGTGGCCGTTGACGTCCTTGTTCGCTTCGAGTGCGAGCATCGCGTCGGGATGGCCGAGCGCGATCGTATACTGGTCCAGCCTGTGCGCGTCGGCGGCGCCCCATTGCTTCTCGGCGGCCATCTGCATCACGAGCGCCTGCGTCGAGACGCGCACGGTCGGAACCGCGATCTTGTCGGCGGAGCTGATGTCGGCGATTGTCTTGACCTTCGGGTCGCGCGAGACCAGGAACATCGGCAGCGCGCCGTTCCCGGCGACGCCGCGCACTTCGTTCGGCGTTCCTTTGGTGGCGGACCAGGCGGTCAGCAAGTTCGTCGCGCCGCTGGTGACGAAGTCGGCGTTGCCGGAGAGAAGCGCGTCGACCGCGGCGCCGCCGCTGTTGAACACGAGGAAGGTCGTCTTGATGTCGCCGAGACCGCGCTTCTTCGCTTCCTTCTCGAAGAGGTGGTCTTGCTCGATGATCATGATCGGCAGGTAGACCAGTCCAGGCTGGCGCGCGATTCGCACCTCGGTCACCTCGGCGGATGCCGGCGCGGCCGGTGCGAGCGTCGTCAGCGCGATGGCGAAAGCGACGATCAAGCGAATGAGCGAGCGCAAAGCGTTACCTCCAGAGAGACGTAGTTTGTTCGTTCGAGCTCACGCCGTCGCCATGCCCCAGCGGCGGATGGTGCGCGTCTCGACGCTGCGGAAGATGACGTTCTCGACCAGCAGCCCGATGATGATGACGGTGAGCAGTCCGGCGAAGACGTTCGGGATGTCGAGGATGTTCTTGTTGTTGACGATGAACCAGCCGAGCCCGCCACTTCCCGACTGCACGCCGAAGATCAGCTCGGCGGCGATCAGCGTGCGCCAGGCGAACGCCCACCCGACCTTCAGACCCGTCAGGATGCTCGGAAACGCCGCCGGAATCAGGATCAACGCGACGTAGCGCAGCCCGCGCAAGCCGTAGTTCTTCCCGACCATGCGCAGTGTCGGCGAGACCGAGACGAAACCGGAGTGCGTGTTGAGCGCGACCGGCCAGAGCACCGAGTGGATCAGCACGAACGAAAGGCTGAGCGGCGTCAGGCCGAACCAGATCAGCGCGAGCGGAAGGAGCGCGATCGCGGGGAGCGGGTTGAACATCGCGGTCAGCGTCTCGAGCAGGTCGGAGCCGATCCGCGTCGTGGTGGCGAACGTCGTCAGCGCGGCGGCGATCGCGACGCCCGCCGCGTACCCGACCAGCAGCACTTTGATCGAGCTCCACACCATCAACAACAAGCCGCCGGTCGCGATCGAGGTGAAGAACGCCACCACCGTCGCGCTGAACGTGGGGACCAGCAACTGGTTGTTGAGCCGCCGCGCGTAGATCTCCCAGATCGCCGCGAGGACGATCAGGATCAGCACCTTGCGCAACAGTGTGTTGTTCGCGACCGTCTCCCAGCCGGAGAGCGGCTTCGAAGCGATCGCGAAGTCGCGTGCGTCGACCGTCGCCGCCAGCCGTTCGGGCCGGTCGGATGCCGTCGCGGGCCGCTCAGGCGCGCGCAAGCTGCGACTCCTCGACCGGCTCCGCGAACAGCATCTCGTGGATCCGCTCTTCGAGCCGCCGCGCTTCGTCGGGACCGGCGCCGGTGCGAGGCACGCTGTTCAGCTCCGCCTTCACTTGGCCCGGATGCGGGGAGAGAAGCAGGATGCGGCTGCCGACCTTGATCGCCTCGGCGATCGAGTGCGTCACGAAGATCATCGTGAACCCGACCTCGTCCCAAAGCTCTAGCAGCTCATCCTGCATCTTGCGGCGCGTCAGCGCGTCGAGCGCGGCGAACGGCTCGTCCATCAACAGGATATCAGGCTCCATCGCCATCGCGCGCGCGATCGCAACGCGCTGCTTCATACCGCCGGAGAGCGTGTGCGGAAACTGGTCGGCGCACCCCGACAGGTTCACCTTGTCGATGTACGTCCGCGCGCGTTCGGCGGCCTCGGCGGGCGCGACCCGGCCGCTTACCATCATCGGGAACATCACGTTCTGCCGCACGGTCTTCCAAGGCAAGAGCTGGTCGAACTCTTGGAACACCATCATGCGGTCGGGACCGGGCTGGCGGATCACCTCGCCCTTGAGCCGGATCGCGCCTTCGGTGGGTGTCATGTAGCCGCCGACGGCCTTGAGCAGCGTCGATTTGCCGCAGCCGGACGGACCCAGAACGACGTAGCGCTCGGTTTCGAAGACCTGAAATCCGACACGGTACGTCGCCGTCACGAGATGATCGCGGGTCTTGTATTGCAGCGTGACGCCGGCGACGTCCAACAACGGACGCTCCACGGCGAAGGAGTTATCTTGCGCGGGGGATTCACCTCCGGGAAGCGCGATTGCCCGCTTCCGCGCGGATCGCGCGGAGCGTCGTGCGGGGCGTGATGATCTCCGGGTCGGTGCGCAACTCGATGAGGGCGGGTTTTCCGGCGCCCAGCGCCGCCTCGAACGCGGGCGCGAACTCGTCCGTTCGCTCGACGAGCGCGCCGTGCGCGCCGTACGCGCGCGCGTACGCTACGAAGTCGGGGTTCACCAAGTCCGTCGCGACGACGCGGCCGGGAAACGCGCGCTCTTGGTGCATTCGGATCGTGCCGTACATCCCGTTGTTCACGACCAGCACGATCGTGTTGATCCCGTACTGCACCGCCGTCGCGAGCTCGTGTCCGCTCATCAGGAAGCAGCCGTCCCCGGCGAACGCGACGACGACGCGTTCCGGAAAGCGCAGCTTCGCCGCGATCGAGGCGGGAAAACCGTAGCCCATCGCGCCGCTCGTCGGCCCGAGCTGCGTGCCGAAGCGCTTGTAGCGGAAGAAGCGGTGCAGCCAGGTTGTGTAGTTGCCGGCGCCGTTGCACAGGATTGCGTCTTCCGGAAGACGCTCGTCGAGCCAGCGCACGATCCGCGCCATGTCGAGGCTGCCGCCGGGGATGCTCGGTTCCAGAACGTTTTCGTAGTCGCGATGCGCCTGCGCGGTCGATTCCGACCAGCGCGGTTTCTCGATGGGCTCGAGCGCGTCGAGCGCGCGCGCGAACTCGGCCGGACCGGCGTTGATCGCAAGATCGGCGCGGTAGACGCGGCCGAGCTCGTCCGGATCGGCGTGGACGTGCACCAAACGCTGTTTCGGGCGCGGCGCTTCGATCAGCGTGTAGCCGCTGGTCGGGACCTCGCTCAAGCGTCCGCCGATCGCGACGATCAGATCGGCATCGCGAACGCGCGCGGCGAGCGCGGGGTTCGGCCCGAGACCGAGATCGCCGGCGTAGTTCGGATGGCGGTTGTCGAAGAGCGCTTGCCGGCGAAACGAGCACGCGACCGGGAGCGCGTTGCGTTCGGCGAAGCGGCGGATCGCCGCGCACGCGTCTTCGTCCCATCCGCTTCCGCCGAGGATCAGCAGCGGGCGCTGTGCTTCGGCGAGCATCGCGCGCAACCGCGCGAGATCGCCTGCGCCGGGATGTGCCGCAACGCGCATCGCGGGCGCGAGGTTCGCGGCGCTCGTCTCGTCGCGCAGCATGTCT
>DASZGA010000187.1:0-5058 GCA_035939295.1 Candidatus Elarobacter sp.
ACGCTGCTAGACCGCGTGGTCACCGGGACGTACAAACACGCCAAGCGCCGCGCGCACGAGATGCACGATGCCGCCGAGCTGCTGGACGAACTCGGCGTCCCCGCAACGATCACTCGCGCGACCGCCGAATCCCTCGAGCGCATAGTCCGCGACGGCGCGCCCGCCGTGGCCGCGAGCGATCAGCCCGCTTCTTCGTCCATTTCGCGGTAGACCGCAGCAGCCGCCGCGAACGCTGAATTTGCCGCCGGCACACCGGCGTAGACGGCAACCTGCAGCAGCACTTCTTTGACTTCGTCGCGCGTCACGCCGGTATTGCGCGCGCCGCGCACGTGCAGCTTGAGCTCCTCGGTCCGCCCGAGCGATGCGGTTATCGCGATCACCAGCATGCTGCGGGTCTTCCGCTCCAGGCCGGGACGGCTCCAGATCTCGCCCCATGCGTAGCGCGTGATGAGATCCTGATAATCGCGCGTAAACTCGGTCGTGCTCGCCTGCGCGCGATCAACGTGCTCTTCGCCGAGTACCGCGCGCCGCACGATCATTCCGCGTTCGAACTTTTCGTCTGCCATTTATCCGCCCTCCAGAAAGCGCAGCAGCGCTTCGTTGAACGCGATGGGCTGCTCGGCGCAGAGCATGTGCGAGGCGCCGTGCAGCACGACCAGCTCCGCATTCGCGATGGCGTCGCGCAGCTCCGCGCCGGCGGCCGGCGTCATCAGCGGGTCGTGCTCGCCTTCGACGATCAGCGTGCGCGTGCGGATCAGCGCGTCGTCGGCGCGCAGGTCGGCGTCGCGCACCGCACGGCACCCGCCGAGGTAGCCTTCGACCGGCGTCCGGCGCAGCATGTTGGCGATGCCGCTCACCAATTCCGGGCGGTCGGCGTGCGTGCGCTCCGTGAACCATCGCCCCATCGTCGCATCGACGATCGCGTCGATTCCGTCGCGCTGGACGCTCTCGATCCGCGCGTTCCAGATCTCCGGCGTCCCGCTCCGGCTCGCGCTTGCGCACACCGCCAGCGCATCGACGCGCTCGGGATATCGTGCCGCGAGCCGCTGCCCGACCATCCCGCCAATCGACAATCCCACGAACGAGATGCGATGCAACCCCAGCACGTCGAGCAAAGCCACTACGTCGGCGGTCAGCCGCTCGATACTTCCCGCAGCGGGGTCGTCATTCGGCGTCGTGTCGGTGAGGCCGTGGCCGCGCATGTCGTACCGCAGCAGCCGGTGCGAACGCGTCAGCGCGTTGACTTGCTCGTCCCATACGTGCACGTTCGTGCCGAGCGAGTTCGCGAGCATCACCACCGGCGCGTCACGCGGGCCGGCGAAATCGTAGTGGACGACCAGATCGCCCGCGCGCACGAACGGCATCTATTTCAGCCAGTGCTTCGCAGCGTTGCGGACGTGCAAGCGCGCGAGCCGCTCGGCGGCCTCGCCATCGCCGGAGCGAATCGCAGCGAGGACGCGCGTGTGCTCGTCGGCCGAGACCGAGAGGCGGCGGCGCTGATTCTGCAGCCGCGTGTAGATGACTTCCGACGACATCCGCACCAGCGGGATGAAGAATTGCAGCCGAGCATGTCCGGTCGCTTCGACGATCTTCACGTGAAAGTCGGCGTTCAGCACCAGATACCGGTGCTTGTCGCGCGCCGTGGCGCGCATCTCTTTGGCCATCGCGGTCAGCGCCAAGTCGAGCTCTTCGCTCATCCCGCGCTCGGCGAGGAGCCGCGCAGCAAGCCCGTCGACCATCTCGCGAATGTCCATGATCTCGCGCGCGTCGCGCGTGTCGAGCGCCACCACCGAAGCGGCACCGCTCGGAGCGATGACGATGAAGCCTTCGTTTTCGAGCGCGATCAGTGCCTCGCGCAGCGGCGTGCGGCTGACCCGCAGCTGCCGCGCGAGATGCTCCTGCCGCAGCACGGTCCCGGGCGCGAGCTTGCCTTCGATGATCTGCCGGCGGAGCTGGTCGGCGATCCGTTCTTTCATCCGCGGCTGGCGCGCGACAGCGATCGGGATGATCTCCGCCGGCGGCTGCGCTGCACGCCTCATTACAGCCATAAATTTTGGATCCAGGTATCCGGAATCATGATGAAAAAGCGCCCGGAGCCGAAGCCCCGGGCGCGTGATCGTTCCGGTGCCTTAGTGGAACCAGGAGTTGGTGTCGAGATGGAACGTGCCGAGCACGTCCCACGAACCGACGTGAATCGCGTTGGGCGTCACGAACGGCGCACCCTGGGGCACCGAGTGGTAGTCCTGATGGCGCAGCGCGAGCGTGAAGCCCGGGCTGAACCGCTTGCTCAGCGTCATCGCGTTCGCCGAGGTCCAGCGATACGGCATACCGACAACCGTGCCGAACGGCGGGTTGATCGTCGGGTTCTCGTAGAAGTTCAGCGCGCCCCAGCGCTCGTTGACGCTGAACGTCGTGCCGTGACGGATGTCGACCGGGAGAATCCACGTGACCCCTTGCGTGCTCTCGTAGTACGTGCCCTGCCGCGGGTTCTCGTCGTAGTAGCCGACGTTCCCGTTCCCGTTCGGGCAGGTCAGCTGCGAAGCCGCGCCGGCGCGGGTCAGCGCCGCGATCAGCGGAGCGCTGCAGACCATTCCGACGTGGTGGTCGACGTTCTGGCGGTCGAGCGTCATGTTGAGCGCGAACACGCTATTCCACCAGTTTCTCACCGGCTTGGTCGTGTACGTGAAGCCGAGGTAGCCGAAGTGGTGCTCGGTCGAGCTGACCGTGCAGTTCGTGCCGGTGGAACGACCGTTGTTGTTGCACAGGTACGGGACGGTGCTCACGCCGCTGGTGCCGTTGGTCCAGATGCGATGGCGGAACGAGTCGCCGACGTCCATCGTCAGGAACCGGTCGAAGGCATACGTGGCGTGGTACTGCAAGATGATGTCGCGGCTGTCATTCGCGCAGACCCGGCCCGCGGCGCCGCCGGGTGCGGCTGGCTGCAGCACGCACTCCAGCGGCTGATTGACCGTACCTTCGGTTATCCGGTCGAACAGCAGGTTCAACTTGCGCGTGACGGGGATGCGCACCGTGCCGCCTACGTCGACCGGGTCGTACATGTTGACCGGGCTTAGGGTCGTGACCGGCAGAGCGTTATGGTTTCCGTAGTACGCCGGCTGCGTGAACGTCACGACGAAGTCGATGATCGGCCAGTGGCCCAGCGGCGGCGGCGCGGGACGGGCCGGCGGAGCGCCCGGCGTTTGGCCGACCGTCTTGGGAGCATCGGCGCTCGTCCCGGAGGTCGTCGCCGGCTTCGACTGCGGCGCCGGGGCGGTCTGGTCGGCCGGCGCGGCGGCCGGCTGAACCGGTGCGACCACCGGCGGCGTATCCGCTGCGGGCGCGGTCTGCGCCTGAGCGGGGACGACCGTTCCGGCGAAGACCGCAACGGCCGCGCAGAGCGCGACGACGATGCGGTTCAGCACGGAACCGGCCGCGGCGCTACGCGTGTGAGGAGCATCCATAGGACGAAGGTCTCCTACCTAAGAGCCTCCGCGTAAGAATGTTCTTGCGCGAAGGAAGCGGAAAAGGCGCTTTCCGAATGCTGGGCGGCGGCGTTCTTTCACGGCCCGCAGCCTGGAGCACGCGGTAGACGCGGCACTTCTGGATACAAGGATCCAGATTGGGGTCGACCTTTCTCGCATGGTCTTCCCCTTCCTGTCTGGCCATGTGTATCAGATCGACCGAACCGGAAACGCAGCGGCAGCGGTGAACGTCGTCAAGCGATGGGTATTTTGGCACCGATGAGTCGCTGGATCGCCGTCGCCGCCGCGTGCGCCGTGCTGAGTTTCGCCACCGCCGCGATCGCGCAAACGAGCTATTTGGGAACATGGTCCCAGGGACCGCAGCTTCCGCAATTGCGCAGCGAAGTCTCCGTCGCCGCCGCCGGCAGCACAATCTATGTGATCGGGGGGTACGCGCCCGCCGGGCCGCACCCGACCGCGCTCGACGCGAGCGGACAGGTCGACGTCGATCAGCCGTTAGTCCAAGCCTTTGACGTCACGGTTGGCCGTTGGTCCGATCGCGCGCCGCTTCCACGCGGGCTCAACCACGTCGGCGTCGCAACGCTGGATGGCAAAATTTATGCATTCGGCGGGTTCGCCGCGCAGAACCGTGAGCCGGTCACCGACGCGAACGTCTACGATCCGGCTGCCGACGCGTGGACGGCGCTTCCGCCGCTGCCCGCGGCGCTCGGTTCGATCGCCGTCGCGCCGCTCGACGGCAAGCTGCACCTCGTCGGCGGCCGCGATACGCACAGCGTCGGCACGCACTTGGTCTTCGATCCGGCCACGAAGCGTTACACGACCGCGGCGCCGCTCCCGGTCGGGCGCGATCACATGGGTCTGGTCGCGTTCGAAGGAAAGCTATACGCGATCGCGGGGCGGATCGACGACTTCAGCCACAACACCTCGTACGTCGACGTCTACGATCCCAAGACGAACCGCTGGACCGCCGGTGCGCCGATGCCCTCACAGCGCAGCGGGATGGGCGTCGCGCTGTACCGCGGGCGGATCCTCGCGATCGGCGGCGAGCGCGCCGGCGGAACGTTCACCAACAACGAAGCGTACGATCCGCACGCGAACACGTGGAGCAGCTTGACCGCGCTTCCCGAAGGCCGCCACGGAACAGGCGCCGTCGTCGTCCTCGATCGCCTCTACTTGCCCGCAGGCGGCCCGGTGAACGGCGGCAGCCGGCAATCGGATTCGCTCTTCATCTTCGTGCGATCCTGAAGCAGACACTCCGCGTCGCGCTGGTCTTCATCGTGCTGGCGGCGCTGCTGTGGGCCGCGGTCAGCACGCGCGTCTACGTTCGCACGCTCCCGATGCATCTGCTGATGCGAGTCTTCGGCGAGGACGACACCGCGTTCGCCGCGGTGCTGCTGCGGAAGTTCTACAGCGTGGTCGCGTTCGCGCTGCTGGGATTTCTCGTCGACAAGGCGCTGCCGCGCACGCGCCGCCCGGCGCTACGCGCAGCTCTGATCGTCGCGACGTTCTCGGCGTTCATCGAAGTCGCACAGAAGCTGCACTACGCTCGCGAGGGGTTGCTCTCGAACGCGTTCGA
>DASZGA010000188.1:0-2000 GCA_035939295.1 Candidatus Elarobacter sp.
GACGCGGCCGCGCCGAATCAGGGCGATCCCGTACCATTCCTGCGCGGGCGCGTACGAGTCGTCGAGCGCGACCGCGCGGCGCAGCTCTGGCAGCGCCGCGTTCGCGTCGCCGCGCCCGAGTGCGACGAGCCCGAGCGCGGCATGCGCTTCGGCGGAGTTCGGATCGAGCGCGAGCGCTTTCTTCGCGTACTCGTGCGCGCGCGCGAAGTACACCGGCGGGTCGTGCGTCCCGTAGCAGTAGTCGCCCATCGCGAGATTCGCGTCGGCGAGTGCGGCATAACCGCGCGCGTTGCGCGGATCCGTGTCGACGACATGCGCGAAATAGGTGAGGCTCTTTCGCACGCCGTCACGCGTGCGCAGGTTCCAGTAGTACCGCCCGATGGAATAGAGACGTGCGCCTTCTACGGACAACGCGGCGGACGCGGTGGCGCGGTGGCCCGAACTGTAACTGACAACCGCGAGCAGCGACGCAGCGACGAATGCCGCGCCCGCGATTGCTGCTGCGATGCGACGGGCAATCGGGTGCGCGGCAATCGCTCTCGGCGGCGTATGCTGTTCCTGAACGGCAACAGCAGTTGCTCGAGGCGGCGGAAGATCCGCGAGGCATCGTACCGGAGCCGTGAACCGATAACCGCGGCGCGGAACGGTCTCGACCGGATCGGCGCATCCGTACCGGCGGAACGTCTTGCGCAGCACGTGGATGTTCTGCACGAGGTTGGCTTCCTCGACGAACCCCTCGGGCCAGATGCGGTCGACCAGCGCGCTCTTCCGGAGCACGACGCCGGGATGCTCGACCAGCGCGAGCAGCGTCTCAACGACCTTCGGCCCGAGCGCGACCGGATCGCCCTCGTACGACAGCAAAAGCTGCTCTGCGCTGAGATGAAACGGCCCGAACTCGTAGATGCTCATCGCGCTCTGCCCCGCCGGAGAAATCACCGACCTTCTCAGGCGAGGTTTCGAGGGCGAGAACCGCGGGTCCGCCTGGGCCGCTCCGCGCCGGGCGTTAGTCGTCGTCGGGCGGTGAGGTGTCGTCCAACATCGCCGCGGTCAAGCTGTTCGCTTTCACCGCGATCAGCGTGAACGGGCGCGGCGGTTTGCTGAGATCGAAGAACGCGGCCAGATTGCTCCCCGAGCGGCGGTCCGCGAAGTTCAGCGCGCCCTCCTCGATCCCAAAGTTGTGCTCGACGAAGCGGACGATGCTGCCGAAGTCGTGGTGGACGTTGTTGATATAGCCCTTTGGCGTGTAAGCCGAAACGACCAGCAGCGGCACGCGGAAACCGTACTGATAGTCGCCCTGCTCTTTCGGCAAGAACGTCGGCGCGACGTGATCGTACCAGCCGCCCCAATCGTCCCAGGTGATGAAGATCGCCGTATCGTCCCAGTAGCCTTTGCCGTTGTCGCACTTCGTGCTGTTGCCGATCGCGTTCACGATCGAGGCGACCCACGCCGGGCCGCCGTTGCCACTCTTCAGGCCGGCATGATCGGAGTACCGAGCTGCGGGAATCATCCAGCTGACCGAGCGCAGGTTACAGCGCGCGATATCGCCGAGAACGTCGCTGGACTCGAAGTCGAGGTGCTCGTTCCAAACCGGTCCGGAACACGTGCCGCCCTGAGCCGTCGCCTTGCATAAATGCTGGATCGAGTTCGGCGCCGTCCAAATCGTCCCGGGAGCCGGTGCGTAATACCGCCACGTCACCGACGCGTCGAAGAGATCGGGCAGCGTTTGATGCTCGAAGCACGGGAAGAGCGTGCTTTCTTTCCCGCCCGGGCTGATCACAAAGGTCCGCGTGGTCTCCGGCGCCGCGCATCCCGCCGACTTGTTGAAGCCGCCGACCCCGCCGGTGCCGACCAGGTTCTCGGAAACGAAGATTCCGGCATTGTCGTCGGCGGCGCTCGGCGCCGACGTGCCGCCGAAGAGGAACTGATGCGCGGGATAGCTCGGCCCCTGATTGGTCTGGAACATGTAGTTCGCCCAGCCGTACTGCGTCGCGAGCTGCAGG
>DASZGA010000189.1:0-19335 GCA_035939295.1 Candidatus Elarobacter sp.
GGCAGCGCCTGCTCCGGCTCGTCACCGCGCGCGACGAGCGGGATCCCGGCGAGCGCGCACGCCCCGCCGGCGATGAACGACACCCGGTGGATCATGCTAGCTCGATACGACGCGCGCGAGGACGATCCCCAGGAACGAGGGCGCCGCTTGCGCGACGCCCTCGTTTGTTCTGGCGGGATTATGCGGTGTCGCTAGGTCGCGCCGACCGTTGCGCCTCCGGGTACCGCTACGGGCGGCACCGGTTTCTTGGTCAGGAACGGGAGGATCGTCGCGATGAGCAGCATGATCGCGACCGGGACCAGCGCGTTGGTGAACGAGCCGGTGGCGTCCTTGACCTTCGCCGCGATGATCGGCCCCACGATTCCGGCCGTGCCCCACGCGGTGAGGATCATCCCGTAGTTCTGTCCCAGGAACTTCGTGCCGAAGTAGTCGGCGTTGAACGACGGCATCGTTCCGAACCCGCCGCCGTAGCACAGCAGCACGATCGCGAAGGCGACGCCGACGGCGACGAAGCTGTGCAGGTTGGCGAGGATGAAGAAGACGATCGCCTGGATCCCGAAGATCAGCGCGTACGTGTAGTTGCGTCCGATGCGGTCGGAGACGGCGCCCCAGAAGAAGCGGCCGAGCCCGTTGAACACCGCGAGGAACCCGTAGATCGACGCGGCCGCCGCCGCGGCGGCGCCGGTGAGATCGCTGTAGATCGGCACCGCGTTCGAGATGATCAGGATCCCGGCGGTGACGTTGAGGAACAGCATCAGCCAGAGCAGGTAGAACTGCGGCGTGCGCAGCGTCTGGTTCGGCGTGTAGCTGTATCCGCTCTGCGCCGCGGTGGCGACCGCGCCGCCGACGGTGTAGCCGGCCGGCGGGTTCTTCAGAAAGGTCGCGCAGATCCCGCCGATGACGGCGAAGATGACGCCCGACCAAATGAAGACCGACATGACGGCCTGGGTATCGGCGGGCGTGATCGCTGCCGCCGCCGTGGCGATCGCCGCCGCATCTTTCGACGCGACAGCGTTGGCGTACGCGGTTGCGTGCTTCGCCGCGTCGGCGAACGAGCCGATCCGCGGGACGATCTGGTTGTAGAAGAACGCTCCGAGCCCGAAGCCCATCACGACCATCCCGCTCGCGAGACCTCGCTTGTCGGGGAACCACTTGGTGACCGTCGCCACGGGGGTGATGTAGCCCATCCCGAGCCCGAGCCCGCCGATGACGCCGTACGTCAGGTAGATCCACCACGGCCCGAGCGACGTCGTGAAGAGGCCGGCCAGGACGTTCCCCAGCCCCCACAGCACGGCGCCGGTGATCGTCACGTTCCGCGGCCCGACGCGGTCCTGCCAGCGGCCGCCGATGACGGCGCCGAGGCCGAGAAAGAAGATTGCCAGGGCGAACGCCCAGGTGGTCGTCGTGTTCGACCAGTGCTGCGTCGCGATCAGCGGACGCGTGAAGATGCTCCACGAGTAAACGGTGCCGAGGCAGATCATCACGATGACCCCGGCCCATGCGATTGCCCAGCGGTTGGTACCCGCCGACGCTGTTGATGCCATGCGGAACTCCCTGTCGAGGCTGCGGCGTCCCGGCCATTTGCACAACGCGGACGCTCTGGGCAATTGCTTTAAGTCACGCCGCTCGACTCCTCTTCCGGCCCGGGAATCCGAAGGGCTGCCTCGGCCGTCTACTACGCGGACGCGCCGATTCGGCCGTCACTTCTCAACCGCAGATCAGGAGATTTCGATGTTCCGATTCCGCACCGCGGCGCTCGTCGCGCTTCTCGGCTCCCTCACCGCGGCCACCGTCCCGGCCGGCGCAGAAGACGCCATGGGCGGGATGCACGCGCGCTATTCGCCCGCCCCGGTCTATACGGGCGCGCCGGCGCTTCCGCTGACCCTCTCGGTCGTCGTCGCCGGCGGCGGGCCGAGCAGCTTCGACTCGGCCAAGCTGGTCGGCGTCCTGGCGGGCTCGCTGACCGATGCCGAGGTCAAGAAGCTCTCCGCTCAGTTCGGGGCCGACAACGTCGGCTCGTTCCTCAAGACGTTCAACTTCGTCATCACCGACGCGCTCGCGCTGGTGCAGAAGAACAAGGTCGCGCTGCCGTCCACGCCGGCCCCCGCGCCGACCGACGGCAAGGCGCTCGCGGCGGCGCTGTACACCGCGGGCGTGACGCCGGCGGGCAACTTCGACGTCGAGTACATGCTCGATCATCTCGTGTCGCATCCGCTGCACGTCCAGATCATGGACGACATCGACGCCAACAAAGACCTGGGACCGAAGGCCGACGGCAACTATCACGCCGTGCTGACGCAGGCGATGACCGATCTGAAGGCGGCGTACAAGCTTTAGGCTTGGGAGCGCACCTTGAAGATCGTGAACAGATAGAGCAGCGAGGGGATCAGCAGCACCGCCCCGCACGCGACGGCGATCGAGAACGCGGTCAGCGTCGCGGTCGGGGCGGCCGCCGATTCCAGCGTCCAGCGGCCGGGAACGAGCTGCGGCGCTTGCGCTCCGAACCAGCCGGCTAGGACCGCGACGGCTTCGGCACCGACCGAGGCGCGCGCGAGATTTTCTTGGCGCCGCGCGACGAACAGCATCACCATGATGCCGAGGACGACGGCGATCGCGATCGCGACGCGCGCCGTCGAGCCGGTGAGCGCGGCAAAAAACGCCGGTTCGGCATAGCGCGCGAACGCGGCGGGAATCAGCCCGACGACCCACACCGCGATCGTCGCGCGGATCGCGCGCCGGCGGAGGTCGTCGCGCAGCGCGCGATCGTCCGTTTCGCCGATGAGGAAGACCGCCGCGACTTGCGCGCACAAGGCGACGTTGAAGAGGCCGACGCTCAGCGCGAACGGTGAGGTCCAGGCGTAGCGGCCGGTCGCGATCGCGCCGACCGCGTCGCCCAGAAAGAACGGCGCGATGATCGAGGAGGCGCCGAAGACGACCGACCACGAGCGCGCGAGCGCGGGGTTGTCCGCGGCGAAGTTGCGGAAGACGAAAGCCGCGCCGCGCAGCACGATCCCGAGCAGCGCGAGGGTGAGCGGCGCGTTCAAATACGTCGCGATGTCGGCGTATGCGGGCGGAAAGCACGTGAAGAGCGCGACCCACGCGAAGATCAGCCAGACGTGGTTCGACTCCCACACAGGACCGATCGCGTGCGTGATCGTGTCGCGCTGCGCGTCGCGGCGTGGACCGCTTGCGAGCAGGTCCCACACGCCGCCGCCGAAGTCGGCGCCGCCGAAGATCGCGTAGAGCGTGAGCGCGGCGACGACGACGGCGGCTGCGACCGCGACGGCGCTCATGACTCCGCCGGCGTGGGCGCGAGCGGTTTGCGTTCGGCGGCTTGCGGCGAGCGGCCGACGCGGCGCAGCAGCCACCAGCACGTTGCGCCGAGGATCACGTAGATCGCGGAAAAAGCGTAGAACTGGACGTCGATTCCGGGCGCGACCGTGACCGCGTCGGTGGTGCGCAGCAAACCGCGCGCGATCCACGGCTGTCGGCCGAACTCGGTGACGAACCAGCCCGCTTCGAGCGCGACGAGCGAGAGCGGTCCGGACACCGCGATCGCGATGATGAGCCAGCGTGAAAGCCGGCGCTTGCGCAACACGGTGACGAACCATGCGAGCGCGATCAGCAGCAGCAGCAGCGCGCTGCCGACCATCGAGTCGAACGAGAGGTGCACGGCGGCGACCGGCGGCTGGTCGTTGCGCGGGATGCGGTCGAGCCCCGTGACCTCGGTGCTCGGATCGAACGAGACGAGCCAGCTCAGCGCGCCGGGGATCTCGATGCCGTAGCGCGTCTCGCCGTCGCCGACGATCCCGCCGATCGTGACCGGCGCGTAGCGCTGCGTTTTCCAAAGCGCTTCGAGCGAGGCGAACTTCGCCGGCTCGTGCTCGGCGTCGAAGCGCGCGATCGTGTCGCCGACGACGAACTGCAGCGGGATCGTGATCGCGGCGACGGCCATGGCGATCGTCAGGCCGGCGCGGACTTGCTCGACGCGCTCTTCCGCGCTGCGGCGCAGCAGCGCGAGCGCGCAGACGGCGGCGGCGCCGAATCCGGTCAGCACATATGCGGCGAGCGCCGCGTGCACGTCTTCGACCAGCCACGGCGGGCTGAACATCGCGGCGATCGGGTTCACGTCGGTGATCTGGCCGTTGACGATCCGGAAGCCGGCCGGCATGTTCATCCAGGCGTTCACCATCGTGACGAAGCCGGCGGAAAGCCCTCCGCTGATCACGATCGGGATCGCGCTCAGCCAGTGCGCGCGCGGCGACAACCGGTCCCAGCCGTACAGGTAGACGCCGATGAAGATCGCTTCGATGAAGAACGCGAACCCTTCGAGCGAGAACGGCAAACCGATCAGGCTCCCGGCATAGCGCATGAACGTCGGCCACAACAGGCCGAGCTCGAACGAGAGGATCGTGCCGCTGACGGCGCCGACCGCGAACAGGATCGCCATCCCCTTCGCCCAGGTGCGGGCGAGGTCGTAATAGGCGCGGCGCTTGGTGCGCAGCCACAGCCCTTCGGCGATGAAGACGAGGAGCGGCAAGCCGACGCCCAGCGCGGCGAAGACGATGTGGAACGCGAGCGACGTCCCCATCTGGGCGCGCGCCGCGATCACGTGGTCCATGGGATCAGTGTACTGCGGCCGGGGGCCGAAACCCCCGACCTGCGCCGGTTAAGGCTGGTGGGCTTTCGAGAAGACGAACGACCAATCGGAGGCGTACGTAGCGGAGCCTCCGGGAGCCGCTTTCATCGCCCGCAGCGCGCCCGCGGAGAGCAGGCGAATCTGCGCTCGTCCCCGCGAGTTCGTACTGGAACTTGCGATCGGCGCCTGCCGGTGGCACGTCATGCACGACGCTGTTTGGACGTACGTTTCGAGCGTCGTGTTGGAGACCGGCCACTGCGGGTCGGGGGATCCTTCGCTCAGTGGAATCGTCGCGTTGCGCTGCTGCCGGGTCGGCGTGACGGCGCGGGGCCACTGCGTGTCGATCATGCGATAGTAGCGGAACACCGAGCCGTCGGCGTGCGCTTTCGCGAGCGCGTCGCGGAACGTGCTCGTGCTCTGCGTCGCGAAGACCCCGACCGGGACGTGCCGCTGCGTCTGCGTCGGGACGTTGTAGGGCTGGCAACCCGGCGGCGGCGCGGCGCGGCCGTTGGCGCACGGCGTCGCGAGCGCGTTGATCCTGCAGTACGGGCCGGTGCAGCCCGAGCGGTAGTACGTCCAGAGCGGCGTCGGCGTCGGGCTCGGGTCCGGCGGCGCGGTGCGCGGCGAGACCGGATACGGCGTCGCGTCGGGATCGTTGTCGACGTGCTCGAACGTCGCCCACGCGAACTGCGCCGCTTTCGGCACCTTGCGGATGATGTGCAAGCCGACGAGGCCGACGACGGCGTCGTTGACGATCCGCCCGTCGGGATAGACGAGGTTCGCGCGCGAGATCAGATAGCGCGAGTATTTCGCCGGGTCGTGGAGCTGGATCCACGCCGCCTTCACTTCGATCGCGCCGAGGTTGCCGTAGTTCGCCGGCTTTCCGGTGCAGTCGACGTCGCCGGTGCCGGCGGGCAGGCTCAGGCCGGCGATCCTGACGCAGTCTTTCTGCTTCTGAATCGACGTGAGGTGGTTCGAGGTGATGTACCCGAGCTCGTCGTTGTCGATCCGTTCTTCGTAGAACGTCACGTCGCGGTAGCGCGAGGTGAGCCAGCCGAGCGTGAACGCCTGCTGAAAGCCGCTCAGGTGAACGTCGTCGCCGTCGGCTTTCGAGATCGCCGAGAGCGTTCGCAAGCCGTTCGCGTGGTTGACGGCCGCGGTGAGGTTCTTCCGCGCGGTCGCGGTTCCGAAGACGACGTCGGGGTTCGCGTAGCTCTCCCAAACGGTCGTGTACGCACCGAGTTTCGGGACCGGCGTCCCGAGCGCGCTCGCCGGCGCCGCGGGATCGGGAATCCCCTGACCCTTCGCGCGCCAGTTCAGGTAGATGAACTGCTGCCAGGCGACGCAGTCGGCGCTGATCTGGAAATCGAGCGAACCTTGCAAGTCGAACGTCGGCGGCATCGTCGCCTTGACGCTCACTTTCGAGCACGGGTTCGCCCCGATCTGTGCTTGAACGTTCCGCGTCCCGCCGCTGAACGACGCGAGGACGGCGACGATCGCGACGAGGACGAGCAGGATGAGCCCGGCCGGTGACCAGCGTGGCGGCATAGGTGTAACCCCTTCCCTACGAAGCGCCCGAGTGGTATGAGGGCATACCGAGCGAGGGCGTGCGGGACCTCCCGCGGGGCGGCTAGCGGCTGAACTCTCCGTACGGAGGCGGCGTCGCGCGCGGGCCTTTGACGGCGTGCCAGAGGATGTCGTTCATCTCACCCTCGTCGGCGCGGTCGGCGTGGGTGAGATCGAGCCTTTCGCTGTCGGCGGCGCGGTACGCGGTCGCGCCGTTCTTCACGTGGACGTCGATCTGGGCGGGGAGCGCGTCGAACGGCGCGAGGTTCGGCGTCGCGACAAACGCGGCGGAAAGCGGCGCGGCGCCGGCGTCGTAGGCCGACATCGGCGGGAGGCCGAGCAGGATCTCCATCGTGCGCAGCACCGAGGCCTGCGTGTACATCGCGTGCTGCACGCCGCCCGCCGCGTACGGCGAAGCGAGATAGAACGTCGAGCGCTGCTCGTCGACGTGGTCGGGACCGTTCTGCGCGTCGTCCTCGACGACGAAGATCGCTGTGGTCGGCCAGTCGGGCGAATGCGAAACCGCTTCGACCAGCTTTCCGACGGCGAGATCGTTGTCGGCGACCATCCCTTGGGGCGTGATCGCGCCCGCGCGCGTCCCCGAGGTGTGATCGCGCGGAAAGCGCACGATCTCGAGCTGGGGCAGCGTGCGCGATGTTTCGTACGCGTCGAACTCACGCTTCCACTCGGCGAAGCGCGCGACGTCTTCGACCGCCATGTCGAACGTCGCATAGCTGTGGTCCGTGTTTTTGTTCAGCACCGCGTTCTGCGAGGAGACCGGCGTCGGCCCGCTCGGCCCGGCGGTGACGAACTCGCCGTAGTTGCGCAGCGTCACGCCGTGCGCCGCGGCGTCGTCCCACAGGTACCCGCCGTGCGGGATCGCTGCTTCGGCGCCGTCCTCGAAATCGTAGAACGGCCGGCGGTTCGCATAGTTCTGCGGCCACATCCGCTCGAGGTAGTCGTTCGCGAACGCGGCCGTCGACCAGTTGTGCCCGTCGGCGCTGATGTGCGAGTCCTCGAAGAAGCGGTCGAAGACGCCGAAGCGCTTCACGATCGCGTGCTGGTTCGGCGTGACCTTTTCGCCGAACAGCACCAGCGACGGATCGCCGTCGGCGCCGGCGACGTCGCCGAGGACCTGGTCGTACGAGCGGTTCTCCTTGATCACATAGATGACGTGCTTGATCGGACCGCCGGCGCGCACGACCGGATTCGCTGGAACGCTCTCGTGCTGCGCGAGCTCGCGCACGTCGGCGAGCCCGCGCGCGAGCTCGGCGTCGCTGGGGATCGCGATGCGGCGGATCGAGCCGGCGAGGTTGTCGGCGATGTAGTCCGTTTCGACGCGCGCGAGCGGGTTGAAGCGCGGGTTCGCGTGGCTGGACTCGCCCTTGCCGTTCGCGACGTACATCGCGCCGTGCGTGCGATCGATCGCGACAGCGGTCGGATACCAGCCGGTGGGAATCGCGCCGAGCGGCGTGAGGCCGTGCGGGCTGGTGCGGAAGACCGCGACGGCGTTGGCCGCGCCGCAGGTGACGTAGAGGCGATTGCCGTCGAGGACGAGCGCATTCGGTGAGGTGCCGTACGCGTTCGCGCGCGCGAACGGGATCTTCGCATGTTGAACGACGCGGTCCGTCGCGAGGTCGAGTACGGCGACGTCGTCGTCGTCGGTGTTCGCGACGTACAGCAGCGTTCCGTCGCTCGCGAGCGCCGCGGGATGGCGCCCGACGAAGATCCGCGCGTCGTGCCCGCCGAGCGCGGTGATGAAGTTCCAGCCGCGCTCGGCGACGTAGAGCTTTCTGTTTCGGCCGGCGTAGAGCACCGCGGCGGGGTGGCGCCCGACGTCTTCGGTGCCGATCACGCGCGCAGTTTTCGGATCGACCAGCGCGATGCGGTTCGCAAGATCGCCGGCGACCGCGATCGGGCCGTTCCCTTGCTGTGCGAGCGCGACCGGATAGAACGGGACCGGGAGCGAGGCCGTCTTGTCGACCGTGCCGGTAGACGTGTCGATGTGCGCGATCGACTCTTGGAACGTGCCGGCGATCGCGACCCACACGCCGTCGCCGCTCGCGTCGCGCAGCGGCGCCCCGAACGCGCCGTTCAGCGGAACGCTGCGAATCTCGTGAAGCGTCGCGGCGTCGAGGACGCGCAGCGCGGGCTTGCGGTGTCCGGTTTCGAGCACGAACACGCGCGAGCCGTCGTGCGAAAGAACCAGACCGGTCGGAAGCGTTCCGACGGCTGCTACGGGTCCGTCGGTTCCGCGGATCTTCCAGCCTGTCGGGAGCGTCGTCACGCCCGCGGCGGCGAGCGCGGCGGCTCCGAGCGCGAGCACGCCGAGAATCGCGGCGGCGGCGGTTCGCTTCACGTTAAGCCTCTCTTATCGCGGTGATGTGGTGCGCGTTCGCACGGCGAGCCATGCCGCGCGCGGAGCGAGCCCGGCGACCAGCGCGACGGTGATCAGGAAAAACGCCGGGTGCACCGCGCCGAGGCCGTCGTGCGGGATGATGCGGCAACCGACGTTCGTGAACGCCATCGCCATCGCGAACAGCCCGTACGCGAGCTGCAGGCGATAGCGCGGATCGACCGCGCGCGGAAAGAACGCGCGCCGGTGTTCGGGGAGCCACCACCACAGAACGGGGACGGCGACCGCGAGACAGAGCGCGCCGGTGACGAGCCCCCAGGCGACGTCGAACCCGCGCGTTCCTTCGATCCAGTCGAACACGGCGAGCAGGTTCAGCCTTCCCCGGTCGTCCACCCGCCGAATGCCCGTTGCCGCACCGTTTCGCTGGAACGCCGCAGGTCGTGCGCGGTATAGTGGGCCGATGACACGCGCGCTTTCCTCGACGCTGGCCTTCGTGCTTGCCGTTCTCACCGTCGGCCCGGCGGCGGCCCAGCCGGCGCCGCCCGCCGGCGGCGATCTGCAGCAGCAGCTGAACGCGCGCGTCGCGGACGTGCCGGGGACCGGGATCGTCGTCGGCGTGATCGAAGGCGCGAAGACCACGATCTACAAGGCCGGTTCGACCGGGACCGCCGTGCCGCTCGACGAGCACACCGAGTTCGAGATCGGCTCGGTGACGAAGACGTTCACCGCGACGGTCCTCGCCGCGATGGTCCGCGACGGCACGGTGAAGCTCGACGACCCGGTCGGGAAGTATCTCCCAGCTTCGGTGCACGTTCCGTCGCGCAACGGCAAGGCGATCACGCTGCTCAATCTCGCGACGCAGCATTCCGGGCTGCCGCGGCTGCCCTCGAACATGGAGGCCTCCGACGCCGACCCGTACGCGCACTACAGCGCGCGTGACATGTACGCGTTCTTGAACGGCTACACGCTCCCGCGCGATCCCGGCGCGTCGTTCGAGTACTCGAACTACGGCGTCGGGCTGCTCGGGCAAGCGCTGGCGAACGCCGCGCACACCTCGTACGCATCGCTGGTGCAGACGCGCGTGCTCGCGCCGCTGGCGATGAAGGAAACGGCCGTCGCGCCGACCGCCGCGATTCGCGCGCATCTCGCCGCGCCGCACACGATGGACGGCGAGGCGGCGCACAACTGGACGTTCGACGCGCTCGCTCCGGCCGGCGCGATCGTCTCGTCGGTCGACGATATGCTCAAGTACGTGCGCTGCAACATGGGCCAGGGTTCGCTCGGCGCGACGTGCCTGTTCGCGCAGCAGCCGCGCGACACGATCCCGGCGAACAGCATCGGGCTGATCTGGTGGACGGGGAACGTGCGCCACATCATCCACCACGGCGGCGACACGCAAGGCTATCACGCGGCGGTCGCGATCGCGCCCGACCACACGCGCGGCGTCGTGGTGCTCGCGAACGGCGGCGCTCCGGTCGAGGACGTCGCGATCCACGCGCTGGACCCGACGTTCCCGATCGCGAAGCCCGATCCGCTCGAGCGCAACGACCCCGCAGTGCTCGACACGTACGTCGGGACGTACGCCGGCCCGGACGGAACGAAGTACGTCGTCACGCGCCGCGCGGGACAGTTGTACGCGAAGCTGGGCGAGCAGGAGACGGTGCGCGTCTTCGCCGACGGCAAGGACACGTTCGCGTACCACATCGTCGACGCGCAGATCCAGTTCACGCACGACGAGCAGGGCAAAGTCAACGCGCTGGTCCTGCACCAGGACGGCAAGGACGTTGCGTTCGTGAAGCCGGGGATGGCGCCGCCGAAAGTGATCCCGACGCAGTCGTTCCCGCCGGCCGTCGCCTTGGACGCAGCGACACTCGACGGCTACGCCGGCAAGTACAGCGCCGGCAACGGCCTCGACTTCGTCGTCCGCCGCGCCGGCGAGGGAATCGAAGTGCAGCTCGCCGGCCAACCCTTCATCGCCGTCTTCGCCTCGGCAAAGGACCACTTCTATTACAAAGTCGTGCGCGCCCAAATCGACTTCGACCGCGACACGAACGGCCGCATCAAAAGCCTAACCCTCCACCAAAACGGCCAAACCATCATCGCGGTGAAGCAGTAGCGCCGAAACGGCCAAAAAAATTTCCGCGACCCCCTTTCCGGTCGCCGCCTATCGCGGGATTGGGTAGCTGGGAAGGGAATATGATGGAAACGATGACCGTCCACGAACGGCTGTTGGAACTCGGCGCAAACGCGCGCGAGGCGCGCCAAGCGGAGGCATTGCTCGCGCGCTTGATTCCGCACGGACGTTCGGTCGAGATCACCGACGAGGTTCTCGTGGCCGCGCGGGCCGGCTTTCCCGGAGCCGTTGCCGCCCTGCTGGCGGAAGAGGTTGAACCGGACGACGACGATCTCGCGGCGCTCGCCGACGCCGACGCAGTGGACGACGGAACGCTCACCGATCTCGACGAGTTTTTGCGGGAGCAGAGAAGCTCCCGAGGCAAACGCGCTCGCCGCGCAAGCTAAGACCGAACTCGTGTTCCCTTCCGAGCCGTCGCTTCTCGGAAGGACCCAATGCAACGACGCGGTGGCTGACTGCAAAGATGCGTATCGTTGACGTGCGTTACGCGTTGAGCAGTGCGCCGACGAGCGCGGCGGTGATGACGACGATCCAGGGGGCGATGCGCCAGAGGGCGATCGCGGCGAAGGCGGCGAGGGCGATTGCGATGCGGGTCCAGGCGCCGCCGAGCGAGGTGAGGACGGGGTCGTAGAGGACGGCGCCGAGGAGGCCGACGACGCTTGCGTTTGCGCCGCGGATCGCGCCGGCGGCGCGCGGGGCGGCGGCGAGGCGGTTCCAGAGCGGCGCGATCGCGAAGATCAATGCGAACGACGGCAAGAAGATCAGCACGGTCGCGACGAGCGCTCCGGGGATGCCGTGCAGCGGCGAGCGGTTCGCGTAGCCGAGGAACGTCGCGAAGGTGTTGAGCGGGCCCGGCATCGCCTGTACCGCGCCGTAGCCGGCAAAGAAGTCGCGCGCGGAGATCAAGCCGTCGCGGATCATGCTCTGCAGCAGCGGCAGCACGACGTGGCCGCCGCCGAATACCAGCGATCCCGCACGAATCAGCGTCGCGAGAAAGGCGAGCGTCGCCGTCTTCGGCAACGCCGTCACCGCGACGAGCACGATGAACAGCGCGCCGGCGACGACGGAGACCGCGCGCGGGACGCGAATCGGCAGCGCATCGGCGCGCAATCCCGCCGCGTGCAGCAGGAACGCGCCGGCGAGCGCGCCGAGCACGATCGGAACCCATTGCAGACCCGGGAACGGCCGCAGCGCCAGCGTGACGAACAGCGCCGCGACCGCAACCAGCTTCGCCGGGAGATCGGTGCAGATCGAACGGGCGAGGCCGACGACGGCCTGCGCAACGACGGCCGCGGCGGCGGCGAAGAGGCCGTCGAGCAGCCCGTTGAGCCAGACCGGGGTGTCGTGCCGTTCGGCGCCGGTCAGCAGTGCCGCGACCGCGGTCATCGCGAGCGCCGAGGGCGCGGTGAAGCCGAGCCAGGCCGCGAAAGCGCCGAGCGGGCCGCCACGAGTGAGCCCGATCAGCATCCCGACCTGGCTCGAGGTGGGTCCCGGGAGCACCGAGCAAAACGCGACGATCCGAACGAAGGTCGCCTCGTCGAGCCACCGCCGTTCCTCGACGAAGGTGCGTCGGAAATAGGCGAGGTGGGCGATCGGGCCGCCGAACGACGTCAGCCCGAGGCGAAGGAAGGTTGCGAACACCTCGCGCACGACGCCCACCTTACCAGCAGAGGATCGCGACTTCATGCAGCTAGGCGACTTGACGGTCTACCACGACGGGCGGTTCGGCCGCTACGACGACGCCAAGGTCGGGTTGCTGACCCATGGGCTGCAGTACGGCACTGGTTGCTTCGAAGGGATTCGCGGCTTCTGGAACGCGCGCGACGAGGAGCTCTACCTGCTGCAGCTCGCCGATCACTACGACCGGCTCGCGCAGTCCGCGCGGATCCTGTTGATCGAGCTGCCGCATTCGACGCGCGAGCTGTGCGAGCTGACCGTCGAGATCTGCGCGCGCAATGCGTTCCGCGGCGACGTCTACGTCCGCCCGTTCTGCTACAAAGCCAACGAAGACATCGGCGTGCGGCTGCACGAGGTGAAGGACGCGTTCGCAATCGTCGCGATCCCGTTCGAGCGCTACTTCGACGCGGACCGCGGCTTGCGCGTCGGCGTCTCGTCGTGGCGCCGGATCGACGACACGATGGCGCCTGCGCGCGGGAAGATCACCGGCGTTTACGTGAACAGCGCGCTCGCGAAGAGCGAGGCGGTGATGAACGGCTTCGACGAAGCGATCCTGCTCTCGGCGGAAGGTCACGTCTGCGAAGGCTCGGCGGAGAACGTCTTCGTCGTGCGGCGCGGCGTGCTCTACACCCCCGATCCCTCGCAGAACATCCTCGAAGGCGTGACGCGCCGCGCGATCATGACGCTCGCCACCGACGAGCTCGGAATACAGGTCGTGGAGCGGCCGATCGACCGCAGCGAGCTGGTCGTCGCCGACGAGATCTTCATCACCGGCAGCGCCGCCGGCGTGCAGTGGATCGAGTCGGTCGACCACCGCCCGGTCGCCGACGGTAAGCGCGGTCCGGTCGCCAGCGCGCTGATCGAGCTGTACGACCGCGCGATTCACGGCGGGATCCAGAAGTACGAGCACTGGCTGACCCGTACGTACGCCGAGGTGCGCGCCCGCTCGTCCGCGCGTTGAGCCTGTTCGTGCCCTGGTACCGCGACCGCGTCGCGCTTGCGATCGCGCTTCCGACCTTCCTCGTGCATCTGGTGCTGGCGGGGCGGTACGACGTCTTCCGCGACGAGCTGTACTTCATCGTGTGCGGGCGCCACCCGTCGTTCGGGTACGTCGATCAGCCGCCGCTGGTCCCGCTGCTCTCCGCCGCGTTGTACGCGCTCGGGCACCAGACGTGGGTGCTGCGGATGCCGGCTGTGCTCGCCGCAGCCGCGCTGGTGTGGCTCGTCGTGCGCTTCGTGCGCCTGCTCGGCGGCGGCGATGCGGCCGCGGTTACCGCGGGGCTCACCGCCGCGATCGCGCCGATGTTCGCCGGGATCACCGGAACGTTCAACACGACCGTCTTCGAACCGCTGGCGTGGACCGCGATCGCGTACGCGCTCGCACGCGGGACGCTGCTCGACGACCGGCGCGCGCTCGTGTGGAGCGGCGTCGTTGCCGGGCTTGCGCTGGAAGCGAAGTACTCGCTGATCGTGTGGCTGGTCGCGCTTGCGATCGGCGTGCTGGCGACACCGGAGCGGCGTCTGTTCGCGCGGCGCGAGCTGTGGATCGGCATCGCGCTCGCGGTCGTGATCGCGCTGCCGTCGGTGCTCTGGCAGGCCGCGCACGGCTGGCCGTTCCGCGAGCTGCTGCAGGCCGCCGGCGCCAAGAACACCGTCGTTCCGCCGCTCGCGTTTCTCGCGAACCAAGTGCTGGTGATGAACCCGCTGTTCGCGCCGCTGTGGCTGGCGGGAATCGCCGCGCCGTTCATCTGGCGCGACCTCGCGCGCATGCGCTTTCTCTCGATCGCGTTCGTCGCGGCGACGGTGCTGGTCATCGCGACGCACGGTAAAGACTACTACCTCGCCGGCGCGTACCCGGCGATGTTCGCGCTCGGCTCGATCGCGTTCGAGCGCGCGATCCGAAACGCGATCGTCCGGACCGCGTATCTGGTCGCCGCGTCGGTGCTCTCCGTGCTCGTCCTCCCGACCGCGCTCCCGATCTTGCCGCCGGACCGGATCGCACCGTACATGCAATGGCTGCACGTCGCGCCGCAGCAGCAAGAGAAGAACTTTGCCGGCACCGCGCTCCCACAGGAGTTCGCCGACCAGCTCGGCTGGCGCGACTACGTCCGCCAAGTGGGTACCGCGTGGGTCGCGCTCCCGCCGCAGGTTCGCGCCGACACCGGGATCCTCGTGAGCAACTACGGTGAGGCCGGCGCGCTCGACGTCTACGGTGCGCCGTACGGCTTCCCGCCGGCCCTGAGCGGCCACAACCAGTACCACCTCTGGGGGCTGCGAGGCCAGAACCCGCGCAATCTGCTGCGCATTCGCCCGACGCTCGACGGGCTCAAGACGCAGTGCACGTCGTTTCAGGTGCTCGGTAAGGTGTTCTCACCGTACGCGATGGCGTGGGAGAACAACCGCCTTATCGTGCTCTGCAACGGGATGAGGCCGCCGCTAGCGCAGCAGTGGAACGACTTCAAACACTACGAGTAGGTCAGCGCCGCGACGGTGCGTCGGTTGCCGCGGGCGCGGGGACCGGCGGGATCGCGCTCTGCGGCGTCCACATCTGCTGATCCGGCGCGGGTGACGCGGCGTCGGTCGGGGCGGCGCGGTTCGCTTCGGCGAGCGGGTCGAACCCGTTCGCTTCGCGCCACGTCGCGAACTTGCCGAGCGCGTTGTACGCCATCTTCGAGACGCCGCGGATGAAGCGGCGGCCGGAATCCAGCGTCGGCAGATTCGTCGTCATCACCGCGATCACGTACGGGTCGTTGCCCTCGAAGACGATTCCGACGTCGTTCAGCGTGTCGTGCAGCGTCCCGGTCTTGTGCGCGATGTCGGTGCCTGCCGGGAGCGGCGCGGGAAGCAAGCTGTTGTGCTCCTGCCCGCGCAGAATTTGGATCATCTCGCCCGACGACCACTCGTTGATCAGCTCTTTGCGCGCCATCGCGTGCAGGAGGTGCGCCATATCGGCCGGGCTCGAGCGCAGCGCCCAGCGGATCTGCGGCCCTTCGGAGCGGATGAAGTTGGTGAGCCGCGTGTGCGTGAGCCCGAGGTCCTGCATCTCCTGGTTGATGCTCTGCCGGCCGACCAAGCGGATCAGCATGTTCGTCGCGGTGTTGTCGCTGACGTCGATCATCAGCGAGAGCAGCTTCGCAACGGTGTACGACTTCCCGGCGCGCGCGTCGCACAGATCGCCGGAGCCCCAGTCTTTGTCGGAACGCCGCAGCGTCAGGCGCGTGTTCAAATCGAACTTGCCGGTCCCGAGCTGACGAAAGACCTCGACCATCACCGGGATCTTGATCGTCGAGGCCGCCGGCATCTCGGCGCCCGAGTTGATTCCCGTGATCGCGCCGGTGGCGACGTCTTGCACCGCGATCCCGACGTGGCCGGGCGCGCGCACCGAGTACGCCGCGAGCTGCGCCTGAAGGTCGGCGAGCGGTCCGGGCACGCCGATAGCGTCCGCTCTTGAAACAACGCAGAGCGTGACGGCAAGGCTAACGACGGCGGCAACGAGCTGTCGTGGTACCCGCATATATGTATCTTTCGGTACGATGCGACAAAAGTCAAGCAGCTCGCGTCAAACAGTGAGCGAGCTTGATACGACTACTGGCGAACGTACGGTACGCCGTCGGCGGCCGGCGCGCGAACGCGTCCGGCGAACCCCGCCAGCGCAACCAGCGCAGCAAGGTACGGCAGCGCCTGCAGCAGCTCGCTCGGAACGCCGGCGCGCTGCAGCGTGAACTGCAATGCCGCGAAGAAGCCGAAGAAGAGCGCCGCACCGGTCGCGCCGAGCGGCGTCCAGCGTCCGAAGATCACCGCGGCGAGCGCGAGGAACCCGCGCCCTGCCGTCATCCCGTCGGAGTATAGGTCGAGCTCGGCGATCGAGAGGTAGACGCCGCCGAGCGAGCAGATCGCGCCGCCGATTACGACCGCCCAGAAGCGCGTGCGCAGCGCGTCGATCCCGGCCGACTCGGCGACGCTCGGGTCCTCGCCGCAGGCGCGGACACGCAGCCCCCACGGCGTCCGGGTGAGGACGAGCTGCAGCGCGACCGCCGCGGCGAAGGCGAGCACGATCAGCACCGTCTCGCCGGTGTGGCCGAGCGCGGGAACCTCGTGCGAGGCGCCGGGCTGGTGGTAGACCAGCACGAGCCCGAACGCGGCGCCGGCGAGCGCGGCGATGTTGAGCCCGGTCCCGGCGACGATCTGGTCGACGGCGAGCCGCGTCGCCGCAAATGCCAGGATCGCGGCGAGGAGCATTCCCGCCGCGACGCCGGCCAGCGCCCCCAGAATCGGCGAGCCGGTCGCGCCGCTGACGACGACCGAGGTGAACGCCCCGGCGATCAGGATCCCTTCCAGCCCGATGTTCACCACGCCGGCGCGCTCGCTCAGCACCCCGCCGAGCGCGGCGTAGATCAGCGGCGTCGCCTTGATGAGCGTGAGCCCGAGGATCGCAAGGACGGCTGCGAGGGTGGCGTTCACGTCGTCCTCCGCGCGGCGATGATGCGCCGGCCGGCGAGCGCGATGATGACGAGGCCGGTGACGAGCGAGACGACCTCCTTGGGAACGTGTGCCTCCGCCTGCATCGCGATCCCGCCGCTCGCCAGCATCCCGAACCCGATCGACGCGACGACGATCCACAGCGGGTTCAGGTTGCCGACCAGCGCGACGGCGATCGCGATGAACCCGTAGCCCGGCGAGAGCCCGACGTTGAAGCGGTGCAGCACGCCGCTGACGATCGTCGCGCCGCCGAGCCCGGCGATCGCGCCCGAAAGCGCCATCGCGATCAGCGCGGTGCGGCCGAGGTCGATTCCGGCGCGCTTCGCCGCCTCCGGCGCGTCGCCCGCGGCGCGCAGCTCGTAGCCGAACACGGTGCGCCGCAGCACCCACCACAGCACGACCGCCAGCACGAGCGCGATGACGAACGCCCACGTGAGCCGCGAGTTGGCGATCAGGTCGGGAAGCTGTGCAGGTTTCGGCAGCCCCGCGGTTTCGGTGGCGCCCGCGCTGCCTTGCTGCAGCGGGCCGGTGACGAGGTACGTCGTCAGCAGCACCGCGACGAAGTTGAGCATCAGCGTCGCGATCACTTCGTTCGCGCCGAACCGCGCGCGCAAGAATCCGGGGATCGCGCCCCACACGCCGCCGGCAAGCGCGCCCGCGAGCAGCACGACCGGGACCGCAAGATAACCCGGCATCGGGTACTGCGCGCCGAGCCAGCCCGCCGCAAACCCGCCGAGCAGCAGCTGTCCCTCGGCGCCGATGTTGAACAGCCCGGCGCGAAACGCGAGCGCGATTCCGAGCGCGGGGAAGAGCAGGTTCGTCGCCTGCACCAGCGTCTCGGCGACTTCCGACGTGGTCCCGAACGCGCCGTCGAACATCGCGCCGAAGCCGACGAGCGGCGAAACGCCGGCGAGCAGCATTGCGATCGAGCCGACGCCGAAGACGAGCACGACGACGATCCCGACGTCACGGAACGCGCGCGTCCGCATCAGCGCGTTCATGCGTTCCCCGCCATCAGCGCGCCGATCTTCCCGCGCGGCGTCGTCTGCGGATCGAACGCCGCGCTGAAGCGGCCGTTCGCGATCACCAGGATGCGGTCGGCGAGCGCGAAGATCTCGTCGAGCTCGAACGAGATCAGCAGCACGCCGGCGCCCGCGTTGCGCGCTTCGATCAAGCGCGTCTGCACCAGCGCGCCGGCACCGATGTCGATCCCGCGCGTCGGCTGGTAGGCGACGACCAGCTTCGGCGCGCCGGCGAGCGTACGCCCGACGACGATCTTCTGCTGGTTTCCGCCGGAAAGCGCGCCGACGATCGCGTCCGGGTTCGGCGGGCGCACGTCGAAGCGCTCGATCACCTCGCGCGCCGCCTCTTCGAAGCGGTTCATAGGCAGCGAACGCTGCCGTCCGAGCACCGCGTTGTCGCGCACGTTCCAATCCAGCACGAGCGCTTCGTGGCGGCGGTCCTGCGGGATCACGCGAATTCCGCGGCCGAGCCGCGACGCCGGCGTGTCGCTCGCGCGCAGCGGCGCTCCCTCGAAGACGATCTCGCCGGTGAACGGCACGACCGCGGCGAGCGCGTCGGCGAGCGCCGACTGGCCGTTGCCTTCGATCCCGGCGATGCCGACGATCTCGCCCGCGCGCACCTCGAACGTCGCGTCGTTCAGCGCGCTGGTCCCCGAGCGCGCGGAGAGCCCGCGGACCTCGAGCAGCGGCGCCGGTGTCGTCGCGGCGCGCGCGGCGAGCGCGGGAACGTCACCGCCGACCATCTCGCGCGCGATCTCGTCGGCGCTCGTCTCACCGGTAACGTGGTGCGCGACGACGCGGCCGGCGCGCATCACCGTCACGCGCTGCGAGTACGCGATCACTTCGGCGAGCTTGTGGGTGACGACCAGCACGGCGGTCCCGCGCTTCGCCAAGTCCTGCACCGTTGCGAAGAACGAGGCGATCTCGCCCGGCGCCAGCGAGGCCGTCGGCTCGTCGAGCAGCAGCACCGTCGGTTCGCGGTCGAGCTCGCGCAGCAGCTCGACGCGCTGCTTGATCCCGACCGGCAGCGTCTCGACGAACGCGTCCGGATCGACGTCGAGCCCGTAGCTCGCCGCGAGCGCGCGAACGCGCGCCTGCGCGGCGGCGGTGTCGATCGCCCAGCCGCGCCGCGGCTCGCGGTTGAGCAGGACGTTCTCCCACACGCGCAACCGGTCGATCAGCTTGAAGTGCTGGTGGACGAGGCCGACGACCCCGTTCGCATCGACGCTGCCGTCGTCGGCGCGCGCCGCACCGTATGCGATCGCGGCAAGCGTCGACTTCCCCGCGCCGTTCTCGCCGACGAGGGCATGGATCTCTCCGGAGTAGAGCTCGAGGTCGACGCCGTCGACGGCCTGCACCGCGCCGAAGCGCTTGCGGATCCCGGTCAGCGTCAGAGCGGAACGCGTTTGAACGATGCCAGCTCCTCCCGTGTCGACGGCGCGACGATCGTCCCCGCGACGAT
>DASZGA010000190.1:0-19295 GCA_035939295.1 Candidatus Elarobacter sp.
CACTCTGCGCATCTCACGAAACGCTAAGGGAATGTCACTCTGCGGAAGATTCACGATGGCGTAGAATGCGGCGATCCCCGCAAGGCTTTCGTTGGCTAGATCCAATGCCAACATGTTGCCAATACGGAATGCAATGTCAGGACTGAGGCGTTGAGCCTGATCGACCATTTCGGTAGATAAGTCCAGTCCAAATACGGGGATGCCGGCATCGTGTAGGTAGCGGGCGACGTGACCGGGACCACATCCCATATCGCACACATCGCCTCGACCGGCGACCTGAGCTACGAAGCGATCGAGCAGTTGCCGGTCAAACGGCTTGTAGTCGAGTTCGTGGAAGAGACGACGTGCATATTCAGCGGCGATCCGGTCGTAACTCTCGCGAATCGAGTCAAGCGATTTATTCATTGCGATAGAAATATGCGTGGGTCGGAGCCGAAATTTCCAGCCAAGGATCCCGCGGGTGCCGACAGCGTCATGTTGCGACGCATATTGAAGACGCACTGGATACGGACTGCGCTTATTAACTGCGCGGCCCTCGTCCTTCTCATTTGGGCAATTCAGTCGGAATAAGAGCCGGCGGCTCGGGGGGGGCGCCGCCATTGCGGCGCAATATTGTCCAAAGGCCGTTTGCCGGCGCCACAACATCGGAACCCAAGTGACTTGGAAGTTACGTACAATGGTTTCTGAGCTCGTTTGGAGGCCTACCGTGCAAACGACCGTTGAGAATTCAGCTCCGCAGGCGGGGCCCATGTTGTGGACCGCCCGCGCACTCTATGGGCTGGCGACGCTTTTCATGCTGTTCGATTCGGGTGCCAAGCTCTTCGTGGCGCCAGGTGTGGCAGACGCCTTCCGGCGCCAGGACATGTCACTGTCATTGGCACCTGTTATCGCCACAATTCTATTGGCGCTCACGGTCCTCTACGTTATTCCTCGCACATCCGTATTCGGCGCCGTGCTGCTGACGGGGTATTTCGGTGGCGCGTGCGCGTGCAATCTTCGCGCTGGTTTTGGACCATTCGAAACGCTCTTTCCGGTAATCTTCGGCATCGTCGTTTGGGCGCCGATCTACCTTCTGAATAAGGACGTCCGCAGACTGATCCCCGTACTGCGGCGATGACTACATTACTCATCTTGTATCTGTATTGTCCTCTCAGCGTGCAAGGCAATTTCGTCCAAAGGGCGTTACCCCCGTAAACGGGATTGAATCTGCGGTATGATTTACTTTGGTTACGCCCTCAGCGCCGTCGCCGTCCTCTTCTTTTTGGCCGACGGCGCGTCGAAACTGCTCAAGCCCGAACCTGTCGTGAAAGCCACCGTGCAACTCGGCTACGCGGAGTCGGCGATACGTCCAATCGGCTTGGCGCTACTTGCCTTCACGGTGATATATGTCTTGCCGGCAACCTCGGCATTTGGAGCAATTCTGCTAACTGGCTATCTAGGGGGCGCCGTCGCAAGCAATATCAGGGTTCAGGCTACGGCATTCAATTGCATGTTTCCGATGATTTTCGCGATCCTCGTTTGGGCTGGACTGGCACTCCGGAATCCACAAATCTATACTGCCCTCTTTCACCACGGGGCCGGTGCCTAGACCAAATGACACAATCTATGGATTGGCGCGATCACGGAAATCCTTGGGCGAGATTCCGGTTTGCTTCGAGAACCAGCGCGTGAAATAGAAGCGATCCTGAATAGCCACCTGGGAAGCGATCTCTCCGATCGTAAGGCGAGTCGTGCTCAAAAGCTTCTTTGCGCGGTCAAGCCGAATACGACTCAAGTATCGAAGCGGCGTCGTCCCGGTTGCCTCCCTAAACTGCCGAATACAACTAAACGGTGATAGGCTAGCACATGCCGCGATCGCTGCCAGCGAAAGATTCTCAAACGCGTGCTGTTCGATAAAGCGCTTAATGCGTTCGGACCGAACGTGCGGCTTCCGCAGCGCGCAATCGGCTAGTGACGCTTGCGATACTTGATGGAAGATTTCAAACAGGAACGAATCAAAGTCGTCGTCTGCTTCGATCGAAAGCGCCCTGCGTAGGTCCGGTATGGGAAGACCAGCGAGGACTTGCCGGCCAAAAATCGCTTGCTCATCGCCACTGATCGCGCCGGGCCGAAGCGCGATGACAGTGGACCGTTCGGTTTGCCCTCCGGTATGCTGGCAACCAAAATGTGCTCCGCGCGAACCGGCCAAAGCCATTCCGGGCTGAACGAGTGAACGCCCTCTATTGCCGCGAAATTCCCAACAGCCGCTCACCTGCTGATCGATAATCGTCAACTCAAATACCTTTTCGCCGGCGCATTTAGCCGACTCCGGGCTGGGTTCATACCGGTAGACCGCGCAAAATTGTGACCATCGCACAGGCACGTGTGCGCCGCACAGGCCCTCGTCCTGGAGCGCTTGCGCTATGCTCCCGGGAGCGCCGCAGAGCGCATTGGCGGGCTCGTCCATAGGTCTGAGTTCTCTGCGGCGGCTCGTCCACCATCCGTCGAGGTGCCCCGAAAAATGCGTCAATAATGTCCATATGTATCGAGGCGAAAGGTGAAAAGCGAGGCTACATGCTGCCTACTGTTGCGCTCGCCGTATCGGTGTTGATCGATACCGGGGACGTTTCAAGGTTCTACAAGCTCTATGAGTCTGCACATGGGCACCCTACAGCCACCCAGGTTCAGCAGCAATATCTCAGGCCGGGGTCGGACGGCTTGCATCGCCTTCTGGTTGAGCGGCCGAGCGTTACCGCGCGGTCCATTGCCGTCAACCTCTTGAAACACCCAGAACAGTACAAGCTTGCGCAAAGCTGTACGGCACTTCTTCCGGACGTGAAGCGCCGCCTTAACGTTGCCATGGCTCGCTTCAAGCTGCTATACCCGTCGGCACAATTTCCACCCATCACGATCGTCGTTAGTCGCGGGAAGCCGGCCGCGATCGCGGATTCGGCCGGCGTTATTGCGAGTATTGAGTCGTTGTGCGCGGTCGAATGGATGGACCCAAATATTCAGGACCGATTGGTCCACGTGCTGGCACATGAGTACACTCACGTACAACAGGCCATTGCGCAGCCGGCCTTTTATAACCATCCGAAGCCTACGTTGCTCCAGGCAGCGCTGATTGAGGGGGCCGCAGAATTTACCGCGCAATTGATTTCGGGCGCGCCGGGCGAAGTATGGAGTTCGCAAATGCGATCACATACAGCCGGCCGGGAGAAAGCCATCGAGTTTCAATTTGTTTCACAAGAAGGGCGGACCGAGCTTTCCCCATGGATCGACAACAGCACCCTGAGTACACAAGGTGATCTCGGGTACTGGGTCGGTTACCGCATTGTAAAGTCATACTACGACCACGCGACCAACAAGCGAACAGCAATTCAGGAGATTATACAGATGAACAACGCTCGGGCATTCTTAAGAATGAGCGGCTGGTATCCCGGGAAACCTATTGCGATAACTCATCGATACCGAGGGTTTATCGATCACGTCACAGGCGAGATCCTATGACGGCTACGAATGGGAATCGGTTGCTGGGCACTTGGAAACTGAGGTCCTATACAGTGACCACCGATACTGGAGCGATATCAACGCCATACGGTGAGCGGCCGTCTGGATATATTACGTACTCCGCGGACATGCGTATGCAGGTGATTGGAACCGCAGACGTGCGCTGCGCACCGCGCGATTCAACACCGAGCGATGAGGAGCGCGTAGAGCTGTACAACACCATGTTCGCGTATGCGGGAACGTACTCGTTTGATGCTCGAGCGGTTACGCATCATGTCGATATATCGTGGAACGAGGTATGGACTGATACGGATCAGGTTCGATTCTATGAGATAAAAGGGGACACGCTAAACATCATATCCCGCGCGATAGATCCATCACAAACGGAAGCTCAGTACGCACTCGTTTGGGAGAGGATCAGAAATGCGTGCTAGTACCCATTGTCCGTAACAAGGACGATGTCTTCCAGCGCGGCCGGAGCGTCACGACGGACTGGAGGCGGCCCATCGAGGAGAAACGGGGTCGGCTGATGCTTGCCTTGGGAAGGTAGGCGAGGATCGCCTAGAGAATGCGGTAGCTCGCCCTGCTTAGAGGAGCTACCGATGAATACCGCGCCTGTCGACGATTCCGGCCCTGTGCCGACCAAGAGCCCGCCTGCTCGGTCGAAGCTCGAAGCCGCACTCCGGCTCAAGGACTATGCGATCAACCACAACCTTCCGGTCCCCGCTGATCTCATCAAGGAGCTCGACGCAACGCGTGCCGGTGTCGCGCAAGGCAAGCTCGATATCTCGGACGAGTCCGCCCTCGACCTCGCGTTGCGCGATCTCACCGCGCTGACATATCCGACGACGATCGAGACGCTCGACGCGACCGAGAACAGCGATGCGCCGAAGCAGCTCGCGATCCGCATCATTGCCGCGACCGCGGTGCTGCTCGTCTTGGCGGTGGTGGCCTACGCGTTCGGCTACTCCACTTGGACGTCCACGTCCACGTCTACGTCTACGCCGACGCCCGCTTCCAGCTCGGGGCCTCGAAAAACGAGCTCGACCGGCGCCTCCATTCCTCATCTCGCGACGGCTTTTCTGTTCCTGGCTGGCCCTCCGCAGACACCTGCCGGCTCCTCTCGGCCGTCCCCGAGCGGCTCCGGTTCGCCGATGCCAACCCCCAATGCGCCGGCCAACAACGGCTCCACCGCGCCGTCCGGGCGCGACACGCCGCCCGTCGACTTTTGGAAGACGCTCTGGCGAGCCGTGCTCGCGGTCGCGCTAGGCGGTCTCGGCGCACTCTTCTACGCGGGGTACAACCTGATCGGAGTCATCCAAGAGAAGGCGTTCAATGCCAACGACTGGATCGCCCAATCGATACGCTTCGTGCTCGGACTTGCGATAGGGTTCATCCTGTGGTTCGCGATCCCGGCGGCGACGGATCCGAAAAACAACTTCATGCTGCTCTTGCCGTTCATCGCCGGTTTCAGCACGCGGCTTGTCGTCGGAGTCATCACGAAGGCGATTCAGGCGATCGAAGTAACCCTCGGGATCGACAGCAAGACCGCCGATCTCCAACGGCGCAAAGTCCAAAGCGACGGCCACTAGGCGCCCTAACCCCGCATTGAGCCCCTGGTGAGAGCAGTAGCCGCGCGCGGCAACCGCTCGAGCTCAGGGTCGCGGGACCGACGCGGTGAGGCGGTCTCCGATGGTGCGCGCGATCCCGGCGTCCGCCGCGTGGCCTCTCGTCTGGAGCGCGTCCGCGAGCGTCCGCCATCGTTTCGGCTGCATCGGATCGAGAAGCAGAGCGTCCGCCGCGGACGCCACGGGGTTTCCGCCGAGGCCGCCGAGCTCAGCCTCCATGTCGTACGCATCGGCGTACCACGGGTACCGTTCGATCGCGGTGGCCACTACGGCCAGCGCGCCCGGGCGATCGCCCGACGCGAGCCGTTGCGTCATGGCGTCGACCATCACCGTGATCTCTACCACGGCGCAGCGCGATAGCAGCACCGCAACGGCATCCGCGATGCGTTCGCCGGCAACGCCACGCTCGTGGAGCCGCTCCCGTGTCTCCTCGTGATCGCCGGCCGTGCACAAGGCGAGGAGCATCGCTCGTATCTCCGCGTCCTCGACGTCGAGGCCGACGAAGATGTTCGAGTTGTCCGCCGCGATGCGAACCTGCTCTTCGGTGAACGGCAGCCGGCGCCGGGTCGCGAAATGCTTGTCGCCGAAGACGGCGCGGCCGACGATCGGGGCGAGCGCGAGAGTGAATCCTTTCCATTGCGGTGCCAGCCCTGCGACACCACGCTCGTCGCGCCAGAAGCGTTCCTGCAGCTCGTCCGGGACGATTGCACGTTGCTCCAGCGCTCGCTCGATCGCCTCACGGTCCGGCGCACCCATGACCTCAAAGTTCACGGCGCTTCCGTAGATCGGCGTATACGGCCACTCGCCGCTCCGCGACAGCGCGGAAACGCTCGCGAGCAGGCCGCCGGCGTCGGCGCGCACTTCCTCGAACCGATGAAGCGCGGCGGCAAACGGCAGCGCATCGGCGACGTTGAGCCGCCGGAACACCGCTTTCGCGAACGTCGTGAGGTTGTCGAGAAACGTCTGGCCGGCGATCCAGTCGTCGTAGCTCGCAGCGGTGCGGACGTTCGCGATCTCGTCGTCGACGCGCTCGATGATCGCCCACAGGTCGTCGTCCAGATCGCCTCGGACGACCGGCCACGGATTCGCATCGATCGATTTGAAGCGCTGCTCGAGCCAAGCCCGCTCGCCGGCGTCGTCGAGGTCGAGGAACAGCGAGGCGACCGCCGTGTCGTCCGCGACGGCGCGTCTCGCTCGCAAGACGAACCACGCGCCTTCGATCGCGACGTCCGTTCGTATGACGCCGTCGCGCTGCAGGTCGATGACGTACGCGACGGCGGCGAGGACGCCGTCGCGGTGGAGAACCCGCAGCATCGCGCGCACTACCCATTCGACGAATCCCTTCGTCAGCGTCGGGCCGGCGCCGAACATCAGCCACGTATCGAGCAGCGCGTCGACGTATTGCTTTCCATTGACGTGACCGTCGCGCAACCACCCGCCCGGCGCGAACGCGAGGGGGAACTCGATGTACGGAGTGAGCGTCGCGGCGTCCGGCAGGAGCTTTGCGACCGGTGCGACATCGCTGATCCGCTCCGCGAGGAAACGCGCGACGAGTGCGCGCGGAAAAATCTCGTCGCGGAGCCGGTCCGATGAAATCCAGCCCGCAGCCGCGAGGCGGCCGGCAGCCCAGAGCTGACCGAACAGCCGGCGCGTGAGTTGCGAGAGGACGCTCTCAGCCGCCTCCACCGGTCTTCACGGATGCGGCGAGCTTGGCGACGGCGAGCAGGTCGCTCTTGTGCGCCCAGAGAGCGCCGAGCAGGCCGGCAAACTTTTCGAGAACGGTGGTAGGCCGGGAGGAGCTATAGGGAATGTTGCGCAGACCGAGCGCCGTTCCGAGGCCGGCTGAATTCAAGACGTCCGGCGTTCCGGGTTTCGTGGCATCCGCGATCAGCCGCAGCACTTCGCGAACGCGATCCGAGATCGGGCGCTCCTTTTCGGTGCGGTTCAGTGAGACGTAGATGGCCGTCGTCGGCGAGGAGAGGCGTCCGAGCACCAGCATCCCCGGAACAGGCTGAAGCTTACCGTCGAAGGTCTCCGTGACGAAATCGATCAGCGGGCTTTGTTTGATCAAGCTCTCGACACCATGCGCCGCGAGGCCGTGCGAGGGCTTCGGGGCGCGGTCGAGCTGGTAGAGCGCAAGGATGTTCGGCCCGCTGTCGTCGGCGAGCGCGTTGCTCGTCACGTACTTGGCGAGATCGGCATCGACCGCCGAGTCGTACGAGAACAGCACGAAACTGCCGCGGTGCTTTGCATCGAGCGCTTCGATGCCCTTGTCCGAGAACACGGCGCGCGGATCTTTGATCGTTCCGGTATAGAACTTCCGATCGGGCGGAGCGATCAGCGACTCCATCAGCTCTCTGAGCGGCTGAGCTCGTCCCACACCGGCCTCCTCTCTAGAGAACGATCCAGCCGCCGGCCGTCTCGCGCAGCTTCACGCTGCGTTCGCCGAGCTGGCCGTTAGCCCACGTCGCGAGCCACGGCAGTGCAGTTTTCGTGCGCGCGCGCATCCACCACGACGCGCGTTTGGCGAGGACGGGACGGTAGCGGACCAGCGCGCTGCGCGTTCCGTTTCGGTCTTCGTGCGGCGTGATTCGGACGACCGTGCCGACGCGCGTCGACGCGATGCAGAAGCGGGCCGGTGAGCCCAGGTCGACGCGGCGCGCGTCATCGACTTCGCGCCGGCCGTCGGCGCTGAGGACGTACTCGTCGACCGGCGTCGGGCCGGCAGCCGCCGTACCGCGTGCGGTCGTCCGCGCTTTGATCAACATCCCGGCATCTGCGAGGCCGTCGAGCCAGCGCAACTCCTCGCGCCGGGAGCTGCGCAGCGCCGGATCTTCGCGGCCGTCGGCGCGCTCGTCGTACGGCAGGAACAGCGGGGCCGTGCAAACCGGCTCCGGATGGTCGATCAAGTACGCGTCGATCGCCGCGGCGAGGGCCGCCGGGTCGGCGCGGTCGGCACTCCCCGCGACCGCGCAGCCGGCGACCGGGAGGGCCAGCAACGCCGCGAACACGACGCCGACATAGCGCTTGGTCACCAAGGGAAGACGGGTTTCCGCCCCTCAGCCTGTGCGGACCTGCCGGGCTCTCCCCAGGTTACCTAGGAACCCCTCGCAGCTCGGCGATGCGTCGTGCGTCGGGCTAGGATTCGGCTCCGCGGCTCGCCTACAACCGCATGTGCCGAAAGAAGGGCTTGAGGCGTTGCGCGCGCGCGTCGCGGCGGATCTTACGCTCGCGCGGCAGCTTCGGCGCGTGGCGCCCGAACGGTTCGCCGCCGAGGTTATCCTGATCGCGCGCGAGCTCGGATACGACCTCGCGGAGGCCGATGTGAACGACGCCGTCTCACGCGGCCGCACTGCCTGGACGATGCGTTGGATCGCGTAGACGCTGCTTCGCTGCGCGGATGGACGCCGGTATGGGTTCGTGCGAGCGGCGCTGAACCCGTCGTCGACTGGGCGCTCGTCGAGGGGCCGTTCACCGAGTCGTTCTTCGTGCAGACCGCCGATCGTGCGATGCGGCATCCGTTCAATCAAGTGTTCGCGCGGCGAACGCCGCTGCGCGACATCGAGCGCTTTCGCGAGGTGTCGCCGGGGATCGCACCGACCGGGTTTGTCTTTCACATGTCGCGCTGCGGCTCGACGCTGATCGCGCAGATGCTCGCGCAGCTCTCGTCGACGATCGTGCTTTCCGAAGCGCAGCCGCTCGATGCGCTCCTGCGCCTGCGCGGGCAGGGAGTCGACGACGTGACGCTGATCGGATGGCTGCGCGGAATGGTGAGCGCGCTAGGTCAGCCGCGCGCGCGCGAACGGCGGCTCTTCGTGAAGTTCCACGCGTGGCACGTCCTCGAGCTGCCGTTCCTCGCGCGGGCATTCCCCGAGGTGCCGTGGGTCTTCGTTTTTCGCGAGCCACGCGACGTGCTGCGCTCGCAATTCCGAATCCCCGGGTCCGAGCTCGATCCGGCGGCGACCTCACCGTCGTATCTCGGACTGGACTTCGCGGACGCCGTCGCGCTTGGCCCCGAGCGGTTCGGCACCCGTGTCATCGCAGCGTTTTGCGCCGCGGCGCTCCGCCATGCAGGCACCGGCCGCTCGGCATTCGTCGACTACGCTGCGCTGCCCGAGATCGCCGTCTCGCGGCTGCTTGATTTCTTCAGTGTGCAACCGTGCTCGCCGGAGATCGAACGGATGCGTCACGCCGCTGGTCGCGACACGAAGAGCAAGGGAGCGTTCCGCCTGCGGGCAGCCGAGCCGAACGGCAGCGGCACCGCGATCGACCGTCTGTGCGCGAAGCTCCTCGACGGGCCCTGCGCCGCCCTGCGCGCCGCTGCGCTCTAACCGTTCCAAAAAAGCCCGGGGACAGTGGGCCGGCCGAGCCGGCTACCCGGTTTCCGGTATGTCGGGCGGCATCGGCCGCCTCGTATGCTCAGCATGAGGAGGATTGGAACCCGCCATGCTGAGAGTTGCCGCCGTAGCCGCCGTCGCCGGCTTGCTTACCGCTTCGTGCTCCGGCGCCCACGGTGCGGGTGCTCTGCCGCCGGGCGCCGGGCCGCAGGCGGTCGCCCGCAGCGCCCGCGACCTCGCGATCGCCGCTCCGCCCGGCTGGGCCGCCACTGCTACTCATGGGATCACGGTCGCCAACGCCACGGATCGGGGACCGCTGGCGCCCGCCACCCGGCTCACCGTGCGCCTCGGCTTGAGCCTGCACAACGTCGCGCAGCTCAGCTCGACGATCGCCGCCGCCGGGAAGGGCGCCGCGATGTCGCCGCAGCAGTTCGCCGCGCAGTACGGTCCGACTCCGGCTGAGGTGCAGTCGGTCGTCACGTACTTGCGGTCCCAGGGTTTCACGAACGTGCAGACGAGCGCGCAGCTCGTCAGCGCCGACGGCACCGCGGCGCAGGCGGCGAAGGCATTCAACACGACGCTGGAGTCATTCTCGCTCGGCGGCGCGGCGGTGTACGCGAACACCCAGCCGGCACTCGTCCCCGCCTCGCTCGGTGGGGTGGTCAGCGCGGTGCTCGGGCTCACCAATGCTTCGAAGATGAGCCTCCGTCCGAACCTTTCGCGGGCTCACAGCGCGTCGTGCCTCATCACGGCGGCGCCGACCGGCCAGTGCCTGCCCGCCTTCGACGCGGCCGGCGTGCGCACGTTCTACGATGTCGGCTACGTCCCCGACGGCTCAGGCACGGCGGTCGCCGTGATCGCCGAAGGCGACGTCTCGCAGACGGTCGGCGACCTGCGCTACGCTGAAGCGAAGCAGAACCTGCCGCAAGTTCCCGTCAACGTGGTGACCGTCGGAATGGCGAGCACCGACACCGCGGGCGTCGTCGAGTGGGATCTCGACACCCAGAGCTCGACCGGGATGGCGCAGAACGTGAAGGCGCTCTACCTTTACGTGGCGACGTCGCTGAGCGACTCCGACATCGCGAGCGCGTACAGCAAGTGGGTCGGCGACAACGTCGCGCGGCTTGGGAACTCGTCGTTCGGCGAGTGCGAGTACTCGGCGTGGCTCGACGGCGCGATGAAGGTGGACGACAACCTCTTCATGCAAGCCGCGGCGCAAGGACAGACGATGTTCGCCTCGAGCGGCGACACCGGCTCGTCGTGCGCGCTCGCCCCGACCAACGGCGCGCCGGGCTCCGGTCCGCCGTTCGTGAGCTATCCCGCTTCATCGGCGTGGATCGTGGCGGTGGGCGGAACGACGGTCGTCTCGAACGCCGACGGCAGCTACGCCGGCGAGTCGGCGTGGAACGCCGGCGGCGGCGGGCTGAGCCAATTCGAGAACGCACCCTCGTGGCAGCAGACGGTGCCGCCGAACAGCACCGGCGCCGCGGCGACGAACCTGCGCGCGGTCCCCGACATGGCGATGGCCGCCGACGCCTTCTCCGGCGCGTATATGGTGTACGGCCCGAACATCCCGGGCGTCGGCGACTGCAGCGCCGGCTGCGCGATCGGCGGCACCAGCGAAGCCTCGCCGCTCGCGATGGGCGCGTACTCACGGATGATGTCGTGGACGGTCAACTCGCTCGGCTATCTGCCGCACTGGTTGTACCGCAACTACCTGCAGAATCAGAGCGCCGCGACGACCGTCAACGGTCCGCCGCCGACGCAGACGCTGGGCGGATTCCACGACATCGTCAGCGGCTCGAACGGCGCGTTCACCGCCCTCCCGGGCTACGACTACACGACCGGACTCGGCACGTTCGACGTTCGGGTCATGGCGGACGAGATCGGCACGTGATCCGCGCGCGCGAAAAATGAAAGACGCCGGACCCGCTTGGGGCCCGGCGTCGTTTCAGCGTGTCGTCTCGTGCGCAGCGCCTATGTGGTCCGCTGCAGCAGCGCGATGATGTTCCCTTCGGAATCGATCGCGTAGGCGAAGCGGCCGAGTCCCGGAATCTCCTGTACCTGCGCCTGCTGACCGCCTTTCAGCACGACGCTGATCAGCGCCTCATCGATGTTGTCGACCTCGATCGTCGGCACGGGAGCCTTCACGATCTCCTGCCGGGTCGTGATCGCCGCAGGGATCCCCGCCCCGTTCGCGCCTTCACCCGAATCGTTGACGAGATACGGGACCGGCGAGTTCGGGAAGGGCGTGAACTCCCAGCCGAAGACCTCGCGGTAGAAGGTCGCCGCCCGTTCGACGTCGTCCGCCGGCAGGTGAAAGTTCACGACCTTACCCACTACAGCCGGCTTCGCTCGATGCGTCGGATTGCGCGCAGCTGCTCGGGCGTGAACGCGACCGAGACCAGGAAGTTCGCCGCATCGTTCTGCGGGCTGCTCGTGCGGCTCGCGGAGGCGCGGTCGTTGAACGGCTGAATCATCGCGTCGTTGACGTGGAGTAGAGCATCGGCCTCCGCGTTCGTGAGCGACGAGATCATCTCCGCTACCACACGGTAGACCACGATTCGCCCGGCGACCGCCGCGTTGACGGCCGACTCTAGCCGCGTTCGGCTCTCCGGGCCGAGCTGCGCGAGAGCGGCGCTGCGGGCGTCGGTCTCTGCTTGCCGGTACCGGCCGGCGAGCTCCGCCGAGACGGGGACCGGGAACGCGCGCCCGACGCGAATCGCGGAGCTGATGATGCGCCGCTGTGCGGCAAGGTCCGCCAGCGCCGTCTGCGAGGGCGCCTTGATGCTGACCGGCCGCAGTGTCGCGTTCGGCCCGAGCGAGTCCTTCGGCGACATGTGCCGCCCGGATTGGGCGAGTACCTGCGGCGATGTGCTGAGCATCCCCGCGACGGCGATGATCGCGCCGTAGCCGGGACCGGGAAGACGGAAGGTCGTCTTGCCGTCCCCGCCCGCAATCCTCCCGAGGACCGAGAAGAGGTGGGGGTTCTGCGTGACGTCGAGCGTCTGACCTTGCGCGAGCATCCACCCGTTCGGAGCTGCCGCGCCGTCGAAGCGCCGAAACTCACCGATGAACGGCGAGCTCAGCACTGCGGCGGGGATCGGATCCGCGGCGTCCGGAACGAGCCGGACGCTGCTCGTGGAGGGTTTGCTTTTGATTGAGGAAGGCGCGACACCCGGAAGCGCTCGCATGACATGGTGACCTCCGCAGCCGGCTAACAGCACGGCCGCGGAAGCCCCGATGAACGGGGCGCGCTTCACTTGTTTTTGGTTCCTTTTTGAAGGCGGGGTGAGAAAAGCGAAACCGCTAGTTTTGGCTGGGGAAGATTCCCTGGAGCGCGATGCAGAAGTTGAGGCAAAGATACGGCTGGCGATTCTCGTGGGGCTGGCTACCGCCGACGGTCGACACCATCTGCGGATACATCGCGACCATGTTGTTGCTGCCGGTCGAGTAGAGGTGCGTCGAGCCGCCGTCGGCCGGATAGGCGCCGTTCATGTTGCCGACGGTGTTGTCGCCGACTTTCACGTCGGCCGTGGCGGGATGGATGTGCGCCGGCATCTCCGACTGGATCACGGTGTGCGACTCCTGGCCGCCCCGCTCGCCCAGGGTGTGGCTCTGGCCCATGTGCATCCCGACTCGCCCCCGCAGATCGGGTAGCCCGAAGTTCACGCGACCGTCGCCGCCGTACGTGGTGCCGAGCAACGAGAAGAGTGCCTGGTTCTGATTGATCGGCAGGAGCTGGCCGTTGCACAGCGCCCAGCCCTTCGGCGCGAAGTTGAACGACATGATCCTGATCTCGGCCATGAAGGGGGTGCTCATTCCGTTCCTTTCCTAGGTGCGCGGCGGGTAGATGCCCTGAAGGGCGATGCAGTAGTTCAGCACCAGGTACGGCATCAGGTTGTTGTGCGGCTGGCTCCCGCCGGCGACGCTGATCATCGCCGGGTTCATCAGCCCGAGCTGCGGCGACGTCGCGACCGAGAAGTTGAACTTCGGCGTCGCATTGACCGGGACCGCGCCGCTCGGCGAGGTCGCGGTGTTGTTGTTGACGTCGGCATCGCCTTGCATGGTGTGCGTGTGCGCCGGCATCTCGGAGGTCAGCAGGGTGACGTAGTCCTCGCCGCCGGTCTCGCCGAGGAAGAACTGGCCGAAGGGGCTGTTGCCGCTATATTGCGTCGTGTGCATCGCGGACGAACCCTGCAGGTTCGGCAACGCGAACGTCACCTTTCCGTCGCCGCCGTAAAACGTCCCGAGCAGCGAGAACAGCGCCGTGTTCTGCGAGATCGAGAGCAACTGCCCGTCGCAGAACGCCCACCCCTTGGGGGCGAAGTTGAAACCGAAGATGCGGATCTCCGCAACGAATGGGCTCGACATTGCTTACCTCTTACGTCGGGCTCGGGAAGATGCCGAACAGGGAGATGATGTACGTGATCGCCAGGTACGGCTGCATGTTGTCGTGCGGTTGGCTTCCGCCCTGAACCGGCAGCACCGCCGCGTTGAAGTTGCGGAAGATCGGCGGTTCCGGGTTCGCCGGGGCGTTCGGGACCGTGTAGCTCGTCGTCGGCGCGGTGCTCGCGTAGTAGCCGTTGGACGGGGACGACTGCGTGCCCGCGTTGTTGTCGGCGATCGGGGTGTGCGTGTGCGCCGGAATCTGGTTCGTGGTCAGGGTGACGCTTGTGACGCCGCCGTTGTCGGCGAGGTTGTAAGTGCTCGTCCCGTTACTGCCCGCGTGCAGCGGCAGCCGCGCGGCGAGGTTCGGCAGCGCGAATGTGGTCTGGCCGTCGCCTCCGTACGTGGTCCCGATCAGATTGAAGAGCGTCTCGTATTCCGAGATCGGGAGGAGCTGACCGTCGCACGTCATCCACCCGGCTGGCGCGAAGCTTCCCCCGAACATGCGAATCTCTCCGACGTATGGTTGAGCCATTGATCCCTTTCCGCCTTACGGCTTGAACGCGATGCCGAACGGTTTCTTGGTGAGGTGGACGAAGCCCGTGTTGACCGGCGCCGCGGCGAACGCGCTGCAGCTCACGTCGTCGAATCCGGTCGGAACCGCGGAGTTCGAGATGTCGAGGACGTATAGCCCGTTGTTGGCGTTCTGCGATGCACCGGTATTGATGTTCACCGCGACCATCAGCTTGGTGTTGGAGAGCCAGCGCATGGCGTTGATCGCGACGCTGGTGCCGTAGATGTACGTCGACCCGCACGACGTCGTCGTGCCGTTGAACGGGAACGGTCCGAAGACCGGATTCCGGCTCGCCGTGTTGTCGTAGACCTGAACCTGCGGGAACCCGAACGAGGTGAGCCAGCCGACCGCGACGTGGCCGTCGGGCGAGACCGCGGTAATCGTGTTGCGGTGCGTCGTGTTGATCGTCTTCGCGAGCGAGACCGGCGAGACGTTGTAGAACGAGAGCAGCCGGTGGAAGGTCGAGAAGTTCGCGATCACGAGCTGGCTGTTCTGCGCGTCCCAGGCGAGCGAGTTCGGTTCGTCAACCGAGTAAGTGGTGTCGTCGGGACCGATGAAGCTCGTCGCTCCGGTGTTCGCGTTGAAGATCCCGATCTTGTTCGAGCCGTTGGTCCCGGCGTGGGTCGCGTCTTCCTCGGCGCCTGTCGCAAGGGCGACCGCGAACGTCCCGTTGGAGAGACCGGGAACCTCGGTCACGGCGAACGTCCCGAACGTGCTCGCGGTCAGGTTGTGTGAGCCTGCGACGTAGTTTCCGTTGAGGAGGAACGTGGCCAGCTGGACGGGCGCGGCGACCGGCGTGTTGGCGAGCGCGAGGCTGCCGTCGCGGCTGTCGTACGCCAGGGTGCCGGGGTTCGCCGGATCGTCGACGTTCGTGGTGACGGTCGTCGACGTGTTGGCGCCGGTGGCGATCGCGCCGATCGGCACGCACGCCACGTTGCCGTTGTCGCCGGCGCCGACGCCGGCGTTCGCGACCAGCAGATCGCCGTTGGTGTCCCACCGGAGGTCGACCGGGTTGTCGACGTCGTTCGGACCCGTGCCGCCGTTGGAAGCCGTCACCGCGAGCTGCGGTGCCGCAGCGAAGGTTGCGAACGAATCCGAACCCGGGGTGTTGCCGCCCAGGGTAGCGTTGAAGAAGTCGACCTGTCCGCTTGCGGCGCCGGTCTGTTCGACGGCGGCCAGGAAGTTGTGCGTCGGCGGCGCGATCCCGGTCGAAAACGCGAACGTCTTCGGGACGCTGAAGCCCAGCCCGTCACTCGTGCCGTTGGTGTTCTTCGGCGTCGCTTTGATGTTGATGGAAGCGCTGGTAACGCTGCTGCTGCTCGGCGTGAGGACGAACGACTGCGTGTTCTGGTTGATCGTGAACGTGACGGTGTTGCCATGGCCGTCATCGATGATTCCGGTGTCCGGATGATAAGCCGTGTCGCCCGCATGGTTCGCTTGGATCTGCAAAACCGGCAGGCCCGGCGCGACGACCGTCTTGGTCGCCGGATCGGTATACGCAGCGCTGAAGTTGACCGGCGTGGTTCCGACCGAGCCGAAGACGCTGCCCACCGTGCTGCCCTGGCACGCTTGGCTGCCATTGATCGTGAGCGTCCCGAGGTTCGCGTCCAGTGTGACGTTGAACGAGTTCGCCACCCCCGCGACGACCGCGAGGTCCTGGATCTGCTGCGAGAGCAGATTGCCGGTGCCTCCGGTGTTGTCGTATGCGCCGATGGTGACGTTGTCGGTCCCGGGCGGAAGCTTCAGCGGAACGGTGCAGATGAAGTTCCCCGGATGGCTGCCATCGACCGGGCAGGTCGCATTCGGTAGCGTACCGACATCGAACGTGTGCCACGCCTTCGCGTTGTACGCGGTGAGCTGGGCGTTCGTCACGTTCGGGTTGGTGGTGCTGTTGATGAAGAACTTCACCGACTTCGTCGCTGAAGAGACGTATTGCGGCGTACGTTTACTGGAGCTCGTCTTGCTGGGGCCCGGGATCGAGATCTTGAAGACGGCGTCCGCCAGCGGCCCGTTGTAGTCGGGCAATACAGCCTTGGGCAGCGCGGTGCTATGCGAGCCGCCGCACCCGGCGAGCAGCGATGCGGACGTGACGAGCGCGAGGACCGTGGAGAAGAGCTTGTTCCCGAGCCGATTCATGGGCACCATTCCTCAGCCGCTAGGGGGCTGAACGAGAAAATCCGAGGTCTGAGAGTTCGCCGCCGTCGTCCCCGGAACGACGGGCGGCGAGGCCGCCGCAACCCGCGAGCGTGCGGATTGCGGCGAGCCGTTGCGCGCGTCGGCGATCAGCGCTGGTGGCGGTTCTTCGAGCTCGCGTTGACCGACGAGGTCGTGTACGTGACCTTGAAGGTCGGCAGCGCGTTCGGCTGATCCGTCAGGCTGTCCGTGACCGTGACCGTGCAGACGCCCACGGCGGGGCTGGCGATCACCGTGGCGGTGAACGGCGTCTCGTTGCTGACGTTGGCGCCGGTTGCGAGCGTCGCGAACGTGCTGCAGGCACCGGTGTTGCCCGTCGGGTTCGTCGTGAGCTGCTTGTTGTACGGCGAATTGGTGAAGCCGAGCTCACCGTACTTCAGGATGCCGCTGTAGCCGATCGACGAGGTGTTGTCGGTGGTGAACAAGTCGACGCCCGGGCCGCCGCCGGAATATGCCGTCGTCGCGTTCGTGCCGTCGCTGGTGATCGCGTTGAGCAGCGGCGTGAACGTGCCGGTACCGGCGGTGCCGCTGTTGGCGGTCACGTCGGCATTGCTCGACGCGAGCACGACCGGGTTTTCGGCCAGCCCGCCGTAGTTGAGCCGCGCGCCGTTGGTGCTGTCGGCGATGCTCACGCTGGAGTTCGTGCCGGCGTTTAGCGTCGCTACGCAAGTGGCGCCGGTGTTGGGTGGCGTGCAGGTCAGCTTCGTGCCGTTCGTCGTCTCCGCATCGGGATCGCTGATCGTCACGGCGCTCGCGTAAGTGCCCGTGATGGTGGCTCCGGCGTGATCTTTGACGGTCACCGTGAGATCAGCCGTCTGGCCCGCGGTGTTGGCCTGGAAGGCCGCCGGCACGCCCGAGATCGCGATCGTGAACGGAATTCCCATCAGCGTGACGTTGACGGAATTGTTCTGGCCGGCGACCGGCGTGATCGACGCGGTCGCGCGGTCGAGCTGGGCGCCCGTGCCGCCGGCGGTGTCGTACGTGACGATGCTGTATGCGTCGAGGTGTCCCGGCGGCGACGGCGGGCCGTTGACGGTACAACCGGCGGTGCAGTTCGGCGGGTTGAGGTCGGTCTCGACCGGGTTCGGATGGATCCCGGCCGCCGTCGCGGCGTTACCGTCGACGGAGGTCAGCGTGATCACCACCGAATGCGTTCCCGGTGAGACGAAGCTCGGCTTGCGCTGGCCGTTCGGGGCTCGTTGCGAGGACGAGGTCCCCGGTCCCGGGATGGTGATGGTGAACGTCGGCGTCACGAGTCCGCCTTGCGGGGCGGTCGTCTGCACCGGAGGCGGCTGCGGCTGCGAACTACCGCCGCCGCCTCCACCGCAGCCCGCAAGCGCAAGCACGGTGGCAAGAATGAGGATCTTACGCATGGGGGCTTTGGCTCCTTGAGATAGGTTGTTGCAGCTGTTCATCGGCGAATCTTGCTAGAGATGTTGAAGCCGCTGATGGTGATCACGACGTGGGTCGGCGTTGATTGAAGGAACGAATCCTTGAACGTGATGTCGCACTGGCCGGCTGCGCTCGCAGTGACCGTGTAGTCCGAATCCGGGCCGTTCCCGGTGGACGGTGCCTTGAGCGCAACCGTCGCTTTGCCGCTACAGGTGTCGCTCTCCGTAAACGCTCCGGCGTAGCCCGTCTCATGTACGTGCACCGTCTGCGCGTTCGCCGCTCCCGTGCCGTTCACGTTCACCGGATTCGGCGTGACGACAAGCGCGAACGGTACCGGTGTCGGCGTCGGTGTGGGAGTCGGCGTCGGTGTCGGTGTCGGTGTGGGAGTCGGCGTCGGCGTGGGAGTCGGCGTCGGTGTCGGTGTGGGCGTCGCGTGCGGTGTCGGCGTGGGCGTGGGCGTCGCGCCGCCCGGCGTGGGCGTCGGAGTCGGCGTTGCTCCGCCCGGCGTTGGTGTCGGAGTCGGCGTCGCGCCACCCGGTGTCGGAGTCGGAGTCGGCGTACCGTGCGGCGTCGGCGTAGGCGTCGGGCTCGGAGTAGGCGTCGGCGACGGCGTCGGGATCGGCGTCCCGGTCGAGATCAGCGCGAACCAGTACCGGACGTTGGCGTGGAGCGTCAGCGGGGCACCGTTGGCCGTGAACGTCACCGTCGTCCCGTTGATGACGGCGGGGCCGGCGTAGACGACCCAGTCGTGGACCGTCGTGTCGTAGTAGACGATGTAGTACGACTGGCCCGGCTGGATGAACCCCGGCGGAACGGTCAGCGAGAACGACAGGCCGCTGGGGAGCGTGATGTCTTTGTCGGACTCGACCCCGACGTAGAGGATCGTCGTGTGCGGCGGCAGCGCTTCGGGCGCGCGGCCGGCTGATTGCGGCGTGCCGCCGAACGCCTGCGGCCAGCGCTTGAGCGAGACCGCCGGAATTCCGGGATCGGTCGGCGGGAAGTTCTGGATCGTGAACGAGATCGTCGCGTTCGAAACCGGCGTGGTCGGCCCCGGGAACGTGAGTGAGCCGCTGAACCCGTGCGAGCTCGGGAGCGGGAACGTCGTCGGCCCGCCGCCCGGCGCCAGCGTCAGCGTCGCGGTCGACGAGGCCGAGAAGAACGGTGTCTGGCCGGTCGGGAACGGCGGCGGGTTCGCGCTGCCCCCTTGGCATGCGACGAGCGCAGTGACCGCGCCGAAGAGCACGAGGCAGGCCGAAATGAGACGTCTCACACGAAAACCTCACGGGCGGTCCG
>DASZGA010000191.1:0-3993 GCA_035939295.1 Candidatus Elarobacter sp.
GCTTTCGTGGACAAGCACGCGCGTGCCGGCGACACACGTTTGTCCCGAAGCGATGAACGCGGCGAACGTCGCGCCGGCGGCGGCGCGGTCGAGGTCCGCGTCGGGCAGCACGATCACCGGCGCCTTGCCGCCGAGCTCGCAAGTCACGCGTACGAGGTTTTCGCCGGCGAGCTTGGCGACGGCGCGGCCGGTTTCGGTTCCGCCGGTCAGATCGAGCTTGCGAACGCGGCGGTCGGCGCACAGTGCCGCGCCTGCTTCGGCGCCGAAGCCGGTGACGACGTTGAAGACGCCGTCGGGGATTCCGGCTTCGAGCGCGATTTGCGCGAGCTGCAGCGTCGTGAGCGGCGTGTACTCCGACGGCTTTGCGACGACCGTGTTTCCGGCGGCGAGCGCGGGCGCGAGCTTCTTGGTGAGAATCAGCAGCGGATGGTTCCACGGTGTGAGCTGTCCGACGACGCCGAGCGGAACGCGGCGCACATAGTTCAAGTACGGCCCTTCAAACGGCGTCACCGCATCTTCGGCGGTCCGCACGACCGCGGCGAAATACCGATAGAACTCCGGGATGCGGCCGACCTGCGCGCGCATCTCGCGCAGCGGCCGGCCGACACAGGTCGACTCCAACGTCGCGAGCTCCGGAAGCGCCGCTTCAATCAGGTCGGCAAATCGGTTCAGGATGCGATGCCGTTCGCGCACCGGCAAGTGCGACCAGCGCCCGTCGGCGAACGCGGTCCCCGCCGCTTCGACTGCGAGCGCGACGTCGGCGGCGCCGCCTTCGGCGACGTGCGCGATCAGCGTTCCGTTCGCCGGATTGCGTACCTCGAACGTGCGCCCATCGGCGCTCGCGCGCTCGCGCCCGTCGATCAGATGCTGGTAGACGGCGATCCCGTCGAGCGTCGTCATCGTTCGTGCTCCCGAATGCGGTGGTGGGGAGATCGTGCGGCGTAAGGCGTAGTGGCTGATATGCAAGCCGAGCAGCGGGAACCTGCAATGCGGATCGACTGGGACGTCGCGATTCCGATGGACGACGGGATCGTACTCCGCGCCGACGTGTTCCGGCCGCCGGACGACGCGCCGCATCCGGTGATCCTCAGCTACGGCCCATACGCAAAGGGGCTCGCTTTTCAAGACGGCTATCCGAGCGCATGGAACCTGATGGCGGAGAAGCACCCCGACGTCACCGCCGGCTCGACCAACAAATACCAGAACTGGGAGGTCGTCGATCCGGAGAAGTGGGTCCCCGACGGCTACGCGTGCGTGCGCGTCGACTCGCGCGGCGCCGGCCGCTCGCCGGGGTTTCTCGACCCGTGGTCGCCGCGCGAGACGCAAGACCTCGCCCAGTGCATCGAGTGGGCCGGAACGCAGCCGTGGAGCAGCGGCAAAGTCGGGTTGAACGGCATCTCGTATTATGCGATGAACCAGTGGTACGTCGCTTCGCTGCAGCCGCCGCATCTCGCCGCGATGTGCGCGTGGGAAGGCGCGGCGGACTTCTACCGCGACCTCACGCACCACGGCGGCATCCTGTGCACGTTCGCGCAGAACTGGTACGACATGCAGGTCAAGACGGTGCAGCACGGCGTGGGCGAGCGCGGGCCGCGCAGCGCGGTCACCGGCGAGCTGGTCTGCGGTTCCGAGACGCTGGCGGAAGAAGAGCTCGCGCGCAACCGCGCCGACTTCGGCGGCGACATTCTCGCGCATCCGCTCGACGACGAGTACCATCGCAGCCGCTCGCCGGTGTGGCAACGCGTCACGGTGCCGTTTCTGTCGGCCGCGAACTGGGGCGGACAAGGACTTCACCCGCGCGGCAACTTCGAAGCGTTCGTCCGCGCTGCGTCGCCGGAGAAGTGGCTCGAAGTCCACGGGATCGAGCACTGGACGGAGTTCTACACCGATTACGGTGTCAAGCTGCAGAAGCAGTTCTTCGCGCACTACCTCAAAGGCGAAGGCACCTTGCGTGACTGGCCGCGCGTGCGGCTGCAGGTGCGGCACGTCGACCGTTTCGTCGAGCGCCACGAGGAGACGTGGCCGATCGCGCGCACGCAATGGACGAAGCTCTATCTCGATCTCGATGCGCGCGCGCTCGGCACCAACCCGCCGGTATCGTCGTCGCCCGTGCGGCTGGAATTCAAGGCGCTCGGCGATGGGATCACATTCCTCGCCGAGCCGTTGGAGCATGAGACCGAGATCACCGGCCCGCTTGCGGCGCGGTTGTTCGTCTCGTCGTCGACGACGGACGCGGATGTTTTCGTCATACTGCGCGCGTTTGCGCCCGACGGCGAGGAAGTCGTCTTTCAAGGCGCGATCGACCCGCACACGCCGCTCGCGCAAGGCTGGCTGCGCGCGTCGCACCGCGCGCTCGACCCCGCGCTGACGACGGAATACCGGCCGTTTCACACGCACCCTGCGCCGGAACCGCTCGTTCCCGGCGAGCCGGTGCAGCTCGACGTCGAGCTGTGGCCGACGTCGATCGTGCTTCCGGCGGGATATCGGCTCGCGCTGACGGTGCGCGGCCGCGACTACGTCTATCCCGGCCCGAGCGGCGGACGGCTCTCGAACTTCAAGAACGAGCTGACCGGCTGCGGCCCGTTCTTGCACGACGATCCGCGCGACCGCCCGCGCGAGATCTTCGGAGGCACGACGACGCTGCACGCATCGAGCGACCAGGCCGCGTACGTGCTGCTGCCGATCGTTCCGCCCGCGCGCTAGCTCGGGAGAGGAGGGGCCGCGCGCAGCGGGCAAACCTCGTCGCTCACCAGCGAAGTGCTGGTAAGGAGGCCTCATGTCGCGTAAGACGAGCACCGTCTTCATGCTGGCGGCCGTCATCGCCGCCGTCTCCATCGCCGGTTTTCCGCACGCGAGCGCGCAGGGAGCGTGGCCGTCGGCGGACACCTACGTCAACGCCGACCAGGACGCCGGCAACTGGGTTCTCCCGGCGAGAAACTACAGCGGAAACCGCTACGTCTCCGAGACCGAGATCACGCCGGCGAACGTCGGCGCGCTCAAGAAGGTGTGGACCGCGAACGTCGACCCGCGCGGCCCGCTCGAGACCTCGCCGATCGTCTGGAACGGGACGATATACGTGACGTCCTCGCACAACGACGTCTACGCGATCGACGCGAAAACCGGCGCGGTGAAATGGCACTTCCCCTACAAGCCGCACGTGATCGCGTTTTCCGCGAACCGCGGCGTCGCGCTCAGCGACGGGAAGGTTTACGAAGCGACGCTCGACGGTCACCTCATCGCGCTCGACGCGACGACCGGCAAGCCGGTTTGGAACGTCGTCGCCGCGCATGATTTGACCAACACGTTTTACACGATGCAGCCCGTGCCGTACAAGAACATGTTGCTGCTCGGCGCGTCGAACGGCGACTGGGGCGGGATCGGCTACATCACCGCGTTCGACGCTGCGACCGGCAAACGGCTGTGGGACTGGAACACGATCCCCGGCCCCGGCGAGCCCGGCCACGACTCGTGGAGCGGCGACTCCTGGAAGCGCGGCGGCGGCGCGATCTGGAGCGGAATCGCAATCGATCCGAAGACGAGCACGCTCTACGCCGACGCCGGCAACCCGCAGCCGGATTTCCTCGGCACGATTCGCAAGGGCGCGAACCTGTACACGAACTCGATGGTCGCGCTCGACATCTCCGGCGCGAAGCCGAAGCTGAAGTGGTATCGCCAGTTCATCCCGCACGACGTGCACGACTGGGATCCGGCGATGCCGCCGGTGCTCTTCAGCGGAAAGGTCAACGGCGCCGACCGCAGCCTCGTCGCCGCCGGCGATAAGGGCGGGAACTTCTGGGTGCTCGACGCCGGCACGGGCGCGGTCGTTTACAAGCTCGCCGTCAGCACGCAGAAGGGGCAGAACACCGAACCGAATCGCAAGGGAACGATCGCGTGCCCGAACACGAACGGCGGCGTCGAGTTCAACGGCGGCAGCTACATGCCGGAGACGAACGCGTTCTACGTGCCGAGCGTCGACCAGTGCGGGATCTGGAA